>JAIROT010000167.1 GCA_031257385.1 Treponema sp. | reverse complement strand
GAACTGCTCCGCCGGGATTACACCGTTACCATCGGGAAAATCGGAGACCGGGAGATCGATTTTATCGCGAAAAAAAACAACAAAACCATATACCTCCAGGTGTGTTACCTTTTGGCTTCGCCGGAGACGGCGGACCGGGAATTTTCCGCCCTGGCCATGATAAAAGACAATTTTCCTAAATATGTTTTATCCCTGGATGAATTCGACTTGAGCCGTGACGGGATACAACACCTCCATATCCGGGATTTTCTTGCCCTGCCGCCCGGATAGTCTTTGGCCCGAAACCAACACGAACGAAAAAGAATATTAACCACTAAGTAACACAAAGTACACAAAGGAAGACGAAAAGTTGGAACACAAGACCTTTGTGCGACTGCGAACCTTCGGTTCGATGTTACTTTGCGGTTTTCTTCTTCCTCCGTGTGGCTCTAAGGCAATGAGTCATTGCCAGTACTCCGTGGTTAACCATTTTGTCCCGTTGTCCGGCCGGCTCTTGTATTTTTTGCGTACCCGTGCTAAACCGGTAGAGCCTCTTTCAAAACTTCAGTTTTGAAAGAGGCTCGGCATACAAAGTTTTTTTAAAACCCGCCTGGCCTTGGTCAAAAGGAAGATATATGTGCGGAATTAAGAAACCGGCCGGTTTTCTTGCCCTTGGGATGCTTCTTCTCGGCATATCGGGCTGTAACCGGAACGTTTCCCCGGAGGAATGGAGAGAATATCCTGTTTACACCTCTTACCGCAGCATACCGGGAGTAAGTCAAGAAGAAATCGCCGCCGTTGAGGCTTTACGGGAAAACCGGAAAAGCCTTGTGTACGGCATGAATTTAAGTACCGAAACTTTTTATGATGAATACGGCGAAATCGGAGGATTTTCCGCCCTGTTTTGCCGGTGGCTTACGGAGCTTTTCGGCATACCCTTTGAACCCGCCATATATGAATGGGACGCCCTGATCGCCGGTCTGGAATCCGGGGAGATCGACTTTTCCGGGGAGCTGACTGCCACAGAAGAACGGCGGCGTCTTTATTATATGACCGGCGCCATTGCCGAACGGTCGGTTAAATTCATGTCCCTTATGGGCGCTCCACGGCCCGCGGAAATCGCCCGATCCCGGCCTCTTCGTTATGCCTTCCTTGAGGGAACCATTACCCATGACCAGATCGCGTCCCTGGAAAAGCGCCCCTTTGAGGCCGTTTTCATCGGCGATTATGAAACAGCCTACAGAATGCTCAAGAGCGGCGAAATAGACGCCTTTTTTGACGAGGGTATTGCCGAAGCCGCCTTTGACCTTTACGGCGATGTGGTTGGAGAAGACTTTTTTCCCCTGATATATTCGCCGGTATCCCTGACAACCCAAAACCCCGATCTGGAACCTGTTATCTCGGTAATTCAGAAAGCCCTGCGGAGCGGCGAGTTTTACCATTTAAGCAGGATGTACAGCCAGGGGCAGGAAGATTACCTGCGCCATAAACTGTTTACCCGGCTTACCGAAGAGGAGCGGGATTATATCCACGGCAGGGTACATTCAAACAGCCCTGTTCCGGTGGCGGCGGAATACGACAATTATCCGGTTAGTTTTTACAACAGCCGGGAAAGGGCGTGGCAGGGAATCGCTTTTGATGTGCTTGCCAGGGTAGAGGATCTTACGGGGCTTGAGTTTGTCCCCGCAAACACGGGCCGGACAGAATGGCCGAAACTGATGGCCATGGTTGAAAAAAACGAAGCCGCCATTATTACGGAACTGATCCGTTCAGAGGAACGGGAAAACCGCTTCCTGTGGTGCGATGTTCCCTATCTGTCCGATTATTACGCCCTCTTGTCCCGGTCGGAATATCAGGATGTCAATATAAACGAAGTCCTTTTTTCCCGAATCGGGCTTATGAAGGATACCGCATACGCCGAGGTCTTTCACTCCTGGTTCCCCAATCATCCCAACACAAAGGAATATCTCACCAACCAGGACGCTTTTGACGCGCTGGAACGGGGGGAAGTAGACCTGGTGATGGCCACCAGAAACCTGCTCCTCAGTTTAACCAATTTTCAGGAACTCCCTGGTTTTAAAACAAATCTTGTTTTCAGGTATTCCTACGAATCTACTTTCGGCTTTAATATTAATGAACCGGTTTTACGTTCCATTGTGTCCAAATCTTTGGGGTTGATCGATGTCGAAGACATATCCGGCCAATGGACCCGGCGGGTCTTTGATTACCGCGCAAAAATGGCCAGGGCGCAAATCCCCTATTTTGCCGGACTGGCGGGGCTGCTGTTTGCCCTGATGCTGTTTATATTCCTGCGGCGCGGGAGAGAGCGAAAAAAACTTGAAATAATGGTACGCCAGCGGACCGATGAGCTTGTCCGGCAGGACCGTCTCCTGCACACGGTAAACGAAGCGGCCTCCCTGCTTTTGGCTTCCGATGTCAACGCTTTCGATAACGCGCTCCGGCAGGGTATGGAGATGATGGCCCGGAGCGTCGAGGTGGATCGTATCTATATCTGGAAAAACCGGATGTGGGACGGGGTTCTTCATTATGAGCAAATATTTGAATGGCTTGATAAAGGAGCCGAAGCGCCGGAGGCCGCGGAGCGGCTATCCGTAAAATCCCCCTATACATTTCCCTATATTGACAGCATTCCCGAATGGGAAGACAAGTTTACCCGGGGAATCTGCGTAAACGGCCCCCTGCCTTCCCTGTCTCCGGTTGAGCAGAAACAGCTTAGCCCCTACGGCATTAAATCTATCCTGGTAGTACCCGTGTTTTTGCAGGATACATTTTGGGGGTTCGTTAGTTTTGACGACTGCCGGAAGGAACGTGAATTTTCAAAAAACGAGGAAGCTATCCTGAAATCCGGAAGCCTGCTTTTGGCCACTGCTTTTACCCGCAACGAAACCACCCAGAAGCTGGAACGTTCCATTGAACAGGCCCGGGCGGCCAGCCGCGCCAAGAGTGATTTTCTGGCCAACATGTCCCATGAGATCCGGACGCCCATGAACGCGATTATCGGGATGACGACCATAGCGCAATCTTCTTCCGACATTGAGCGGAAGGATTACTGTCTGCATAAAATCAACGATGCCTCGGCGCATCTTTTAGGGGTTATCAACGACATTCTGGATATGTCCAAGATAGAAGCCAACAAGTTTGACCTTTCAAGCGTGGAGTTTGATTTTGAAAAGATGCTTCAGAACGTGGTCAATATCATCAACTTCCGGGTTGATGAAAAAAAGCAGCGCTTCACCGTACACCTTGACGAGAATATTCCCCGTTATGTAATCAGTGACGATCAGCGGCTGGCCCAGACGATTACCAACCTTCTGGGCAACGCGGTAAAGTTTACCCCCGAACAGGGATCGATACACTTAAGCGCGTCCCTGGTAAAGGAAGAAGGAGGAATCTGTACTATCCAGGTTGAGGTGAGTGATACGGGGATTGGCATTTCGGAGGAACAACAGTCCCGGCTTTTTGCCCCCTTTGAGCAGGCCGAAAGCAGCACATCCCGCAAATTCGGCGGCACGGGCCTTGGGCTTGCCATATCCAAACAAATTATCGAACGTATGAACGGCACAATATGGATAAAATCTGAAATTGGCAGAGGCTCTACGTTTGGGTTCACTGTTCAGGTGAAACGGGGAAAGCAGGCGCAGCAAAGCCGGCAAAATCTCCTCAGGGCCGGCGTGAACTGGAAAAACATACGGCTTCTGGTGGCGGATGACGATCCCGAAGTACGGACATACTTTGCGGAAATCGCCCGGGGTTTCGGCGTTGCCTGCGATGCCGCCTCAAGCGGCGAAGAGGCTCTGGAACTGATCCGCCGGAACGGTTCCTATGATATATGTTTCGTGGACTGGAAAATGCCCGGCATGAACGGCATAGAACTTACCCGCGGCATAAAAGCGATTAACGTGGAATTTCCTCCGGTTAAATCCGTGGTTATCATGATTTCAGCCGTCGATTTAAGCGCCGTTACGGATGAGGCAAAAAGCGCCGGGGTTGATAAATTCCTCCAGAAGCCCCTTTTTCCCTCCGCCGTCGCGGACTGCGTCAACCAGTGCCTGGGGGTGGACAATTTTTCGGAACCGGAGCGGAGCGGCGAGGGAGACAAATTTGAGGGGTACCGGGCGCTGCTGGTCGAAGACGTGGAAATTAATCTGGAGATAGTAATGGCCCTTTTGGAACCAACCCTCCTGTCCATAGACTGCGCGAGAAACGGCGTTGAGGCCCTCAAAAAGTTCAGCGCGGCGCCGGAGGATTATGATATAATTTTTATGGATGTGCAAATGCCCGAGATGGACGGCTACGAAGCCGCGCGGCGTATCCGTTCCCTGGGAACCCCAAAGGCCCGCGAAATACCTATCGTTGCCATGACTGCCAATGTATTCCGCGAGGACATTGAAAAGAGCCTGGCGGCGGGTATGAATGATCATGTGGGTAAGCCCCTGGATCTTGAAGAAGTGATGGCCAAACTGCGTTTGTATCTGCTCCCCAAAAACGAAAAACCCCCGGCGCCGCGTACTGCCCAGGCGCGGCCCGGCCTCTCGGAGTGGAAATACGGAGTGGCCTGGAGCCCTGAACTGGAAACCGGCAACGAAGAAATCGACTCCCAGCACCGGCGGCTTTTTGCGCTAACCAGCAACGTGATAGACGCCTGTACTAAAGGCCGCAGTACCGCGGTTCTCGGTGAAGCCCTGGATTTTTTGGCTTCCTATACGATACAGCATTTTATCGACGAGGAAGCCCTTCAGTTAAAATACCGCTACCCCGGATATGAAAACCACAGAAAAATCCATGAGGATTTCAAGAAAACCGTTGCCGCTTTGATTGCGGAATATAAATCGGCCGGTTCATCGGCCGGTTTAAGCGATAAAGTCTATTCCGTTATTGTTCACTGGCTGGTAGAACACATCAAAGGCGAGGACGCCAAAATCGCCGCGTACATCCGGCAAAACAGGGATTGTTAATTGTGTGTTTCAGGCATATAATAACAGAAGGTTGTTCAAAACTTCGGGTTTTGGACAGGCCCGATTATCATTACAAAGAGGAACATATGAAGGGACCAATTTTGGTAGTGTTGGCCGCGGGCATGGGGAGCCGTTACGGGGGCCTCAAACAGATGGATAGGATAGGCAGAAACGGCGAAGTGCTTCCGGATTATTCTGTCTATGACGCCCTGCACGGGGGCTTTGAAAAAGTCGTCTTTATTATCCGCCGCGATATAGAAAAGGATTTTAGGGATTTGGTGCTTTCCAGGATGGAGGGAAAGGTAACATACGAGTTGGCGTTTCAGGAACTGGACAGCCTCATTCCCCCGGATATTTTTGCGGAAGCAAAGAAGGCGGGGAGGACCAAACCCTGGGGTACGGCCCACGCCCTGCTCTGCGCGGCGGACAAGCTCGACGCGCCCTTTGCGGTGCTTAACGCCGATGACTTCTACGGCAGGGAAGCCTTTGCCGTCCTGGGTAAATTCCTCGCCGCGCCGGGTCTCAAAGAAGCCGCCATCGTTCCCTATAAACTTGAACCAACCCTGAGCCCCCGCGGAAGCGTAACCCGCGGGGTCTGCGAAATCAAAGACGGCTATCTTGCCTCGGTGGATGAATTAACGGCCATCGAAAAAAAAGACGGCGTCATCTTTAATACCGCCCCTGACGGGACAAGGCGGAACCTTGCGCCGGATACTCCGGTGTCCATGAATTTCTGGGGTTTCCCGGAAACAATTATCCCCCATTTCAAAAAATACTTTGACGATTTTATCGCCCTTTCGGGGAAGGAGCTTAAAAGCGAGTGCTACCTTCCCAAGGCGGCCGACTGGTTCATCAAAAATTCCCTTATCAAAATCCGGGTTCTGGAAGCGGACTCAGAATGGTTCGGGGTTACATACAAAGAAGACAAGGAAGCGGCGGTTAATCGTCTTGAGGCGCTCACGTCGAGCGGGGTGTATCCGGCGCCGCTCTGGCGTTAGGGCCGTGCGGCCGCGGATTTAAGGAGGTTCTATGGCGTTGCAAAAAGGTGAATCTTACGTACTGGGTCTGGATTACGGTTCCGATTCGTGCCGGGCCGTACTCATCGATGCTTCCGACGGGAGCGAGGCGGGAGTATCGGTGATGAATTTTCCCCGCTGGACCAGGGGGCTTTACTGCGATCCGGCGAAAAATCAGTTCCGTCAACATCCCCAGGATTACATCGATACCCTGGAAGGCACTGTGAGGGAAGCGGTGTCCAAGGCGGGGAAGGCTATTGCCGGAAAGGTTAAAGGTATCGCCATCGACACCACCGGGTCCACCCCCTGCGCGGCGGACGCTTCTTTGACCCCTCTGGCCATGCGGGACGAATTTGCCGAAAATCCCAGCGCCATGTTTGTATTATGGAAGGATCATACCGCCGTGGCCGAAGCCGGACGGATCAACCGCCTCGCCAAAACCTGGGGAGGCACGGACTTTACCCAGTACGAGGGAGGCATCTACTCCGCCGAATGGTTCTGGTCCAAGATACTCCGGGTGTTTGCGGAAGATCCCAGGATTGCCGAAAAAGCCGCCACCTTCTTGGAGCACTGCGACTGGATGACTGCCCTCCTCACAGGGGCCGGGGATTTGGCTTCGGTCAAACGAAGCCGCTGCGCCATGGGGCACAAAGCCATGTGGCACCGGACTTTTCCGGGCGGCTATCCGGCTGCGGAATTTCTTTCCCGCCTCGATCCCCGGCTTGTAAAGATCCGCGAAAGCCTGGGCTCCGAAACCTGGACCAGCGACCAATCCGCCGGCGTCCTCACCGGCGAATGGGCGGAGCGGCTGGGTATCCCCCCGGGGATACCTGTAGCGGCCGGCGCCTTTGACGCCCACATGGGAGCCGTGGGCGGCGGGGTAAGGACGGGCTGGCTTATCAGGGTCATGGGCACTTCCACCTGCGACATGATCGTGGCGCCCAAACCCGAAGGCAGTGAAAAACTCGTCAGGGGTATCTGCGGCCAGGTTGACGGCTCCGTGGTTCCGGGCATGCTGGGCTATGAGGCGGGCCAAAGCGCCTTTGGGGATGTCTATGCGTGGTTTAAGCAGCTTCTCATGTGGCCTGTGGAAACCCTGCTTCCCGGAACCGGCGGTATTGACGAGGGCCTCAAGGAAACGATAACCAGGGAGATTTCCAAAAAACTCATTCCCGAACTGGAAAGGGCCGCCGCGAAGATCGATCCTGCGGATACGGGTCTAACCGCTCTGGACTGGCTCAACGGCCGGCGCACTCCTGATGCCAACCAGCTTTTGAAAGGCGCCATCGCGGGGCTTACCCTGGGCTCCGACGCGCCGAGGGTGTACCGGGCTCTGGCGGAGGCCACTGCCTTTGGCGCCAGGGCCATTGTGGAGCGTTTCCGGGAGGAAGGGGTCGCCATCGAAGGCATCATCGGCGTGGGCGGCGTGGCGAGAAAATCCCCCTTTGTGATGCAGATCATCGCCGACGTGCTTAACATGCCCATCAGCGTTCCCGCGGGGGATCAGCCGGTGGCCCTGGGAGCGGCTATGTTCGCGGCGGTGGCAGCCGGCCTCTACCCGGATATACCGGCGGCCCAAAAGGCCATCTGCGCCCCCATCGAAAACACCTACAACCCCAATCCCAGGGAAGTGGGGATCTACGAAAAGCTCTACGGGGATTACAAGACCCTGGGGGCCTTCGTGGAAAAGGAAACCGCCGGATCCTAACGGCCCGGCGTAGCCCGATGGCGCCAACGGCCCGGTCTGCCGAAAGGCAGAAAAGCATATACAGTTCTGTTATGCGAAGTACCAGCATTATTCCGATATTTTTTGTTTAATTCATTCTTGATCTTTTCTGGCTCTTCATCACAATGTGTGGGTATAAATTTTAGCGAAAATTGAATAAGCACGCTGGTTTCGCTTATAATAATGGCGTTTAAACCAATAAACGGAGGTTCCAGCGTGCAATTTCGTACAATACTCAAGAAGCTGCTTCGTGTCAAGAATGTCATAGTTGAGCGGGTCTATTGTGAAGAGAAACAGGGCAGAGAAACCCTGGTCATCAGGATACGACAACCGGAAGGCAAAAAATGCCGGTGCGGTATCTGCGGGAAAAAAGCGCACGGATATGACCGCGGCAGGGGCATGAGAAGGTGGCGCGCCTTGGATTTCGGGCCGTGGACGGTATTCATTGAGGCGGAAGCACCGAGGGTGTACTGCAGAGAGCACGGGGTAGTTACCGAGAACGTAAGCTGGGCCCGGCACGGAGCGATGTTCACGTATGACTTTGAAAATACCGTAGGGTGGTTTGTGCTGCACAGCCCGCACACGGTGGTTGCGGAGTTTATGAGGATAGCCTGGAACACGGTAGGTGAGATAGTCAACCGGGTACACGATGACATACAAGAGGTTCGGGGTAGTTTGTTTGACGGGCTTGTTCGCGTGGGGATAGACGA
>JAIROT010000149.1 GCA_031257385.1 Treponema sp. | reverse complement strand
GTAGGGCAGAGGTACAAACCCTGAGGGACTAAAAGGAAGAGATAAAAAACCAAACAACAAAAACCGCTTTGAGCGGTTCACAAAAACAAGCCCCCGGCTTTGCCGGGGGTATCTGACTTGACGACAACCGTGAACGCCAACCTTGAGGCGGAAAAAGGCTGGACAGCCGAAGGCGGCATCGGGGTAAACTTCAAAGGGTTTGTAAAGTTTGACGCGAATTTTTATTTTATGCGAATAGACAATGAAATCGCCGTCTACCCGACTACGCCTACCGCCCGTCTTGCCGTTAATATGGACCCCATCGAGCGACTGGGAACCAACATAGGCTTAACCCTGACACCGGTTAAATATGTGGAACTGGACATGGACTATGGTTTTGTGAACGCGGAATTTTCCGAGGGGCCCTATGAAGGCAGCTTTGTTCCGCTGGTAGCAAAACATATTCTTTCGGCATCCCTTATGCTGCACGCTCCCTTCGGATTGAGTCTTGGTCCTGATGTGCTTTATAAGAGCGAAATGTATCGAGGGCTTGATAATGCCAACACACAGCCAACTATTGATTCAAGCGTTATCTGGGGATTACAGGCGCGGTATGCGCCCCCAAGATTTGAAGGCAACCTTACCGTACTGCTTACGGTACATAACCTCGCGGATACAAAATATTCATCAATGATATATTACATGGGCGCTTTTTCACCGGCGCAAGGTACAATCTACTACGTTGACCCCAACATGGGCCGTTCGGTAAATGTTTCGGTTCAATACCGCTTTTAATACCGTTTTTATGGAATAAAGCGTGGCGGTTATGCTGTCTCTGTTCAGGCAGGGCGGGTGGGTCATGTACCCCCTGCTCGCCTTTTCGGTTGTCTCTATCGCCGTCATTCTGGAACGGACGGTATTTTTCCTTTCGAGCCGTGCCCGATCTATCTACACGGTGGAAGAATTGACCGTGCTCTATAAAGAGTGCGGGGATTGGAAGGCCGCAGTAAAAAAAATTTGCGGAACCCAGAAAGGGCGTGTATTTTCTCCCGATTATAGCCGTCTACTTTGACGCGCTTAACGAAAAACCGGAGAGTGCGGAAGAACGCCTTTTTGCCCAGGTAAAAGAGATAGTAATAATAAACGAGCGCCGCCTCTCCATTCTTTCTTCAATCGCCGCGATTGCCCCGCTGTTCGGGCTTTTCGGCACGGTTCTGGGTATGATAGAGGTGTTCCAACGCCTTGCCGCCCTGGGAGGCCGGGCGGATGTGGCCCTGCTTTCCGGCGGCATCTGGGTCGCCCTGCTTACTACTGCTTTTGGTCTCCTTATCGCCATACCTTCCCTGCTTGCCCATCATTATTTTTCACGCCTGGCAGGGGGAAGAAGCGATTACTTAGAACTTTTAATCGCGCGTCTTAACGTACTCACCGGAAAGGGCGGGGAAAACGGGGTATGAAGCCATTTGCGCGAAAAAAAACAGAGACTGCCGGGGTCGATATAACGCCGCTCCTGGACGTTGTATTTCAACTCCTCCTCTTTTTTATCCTGACTTCGGCCCTTGTACAGCCGGGTATTGAACTGGACCTCCCCGAATCAGACCAAACCAGCGAAGCCCTTGAAGCGGATCTGGTAATCTCCGTTGACAGGGATGGCCGTGTCTTTTTTAATGACCGGGTAGTAAGTATTGAGAAAATTGAAACCTCCCTGCGGTCATTTGCCGCGCAAAACAGCAATGGGAATGTCCTTGTACGGGTTGACGGCGCGGCGTCTTACCGCAATTTTTTTACTATCCTTGACGCCTCCCGTAACGCCGGAGTAAAAAATCTGCATTTGGCCTATGAAGAAAAATAGGGTGTTTTTTAGTATGCTCGGCCTTTCGGCAACCCTACACGGCCTGGTGATGATCGGCTTACCGGGTAAGGAATTTTACAGGCCACTACCCGCCGGTCAAGAAAAAACTGTTTCAATACTCACCATGATAAAGGCGGGAACGCCGACGCCTGCAAAGGTACCAAGTACACCTACGGAAAAAAAGGCCGTCGAAAAGCCGGTGGAACCGCAGCCGGAACTTCCTCCGATACAGGAGACTGTACAAGAAACAGTTAATAGTGAAGACATACAGGAAGATGATAAGACGCAAAAGCCAAGCAGTGCTACCGGGCATAACGGGGAAGCGCCGGAAGGGGAAGCCGGAGAGAGTAAAACAGATGAAGCAGTACCGGAAGGATGGGCGGAAGAAGGCGGTCCAATGACAGACCACGAATATGAAGCATTGTTGACGTACATAAAAGATTTTATCGAAAAGAATTTAGTGTACCCGCCGATGGCCCGGCGGCGGAATGTAGAGGGAATCGTGGGTGTACATTTTGAAATTGAACGTAATGGCGGCCTTGCCGCTATCATGGTGGATCATTCATCCGGCAATTCGATTCTGGATAACGCTGCCGTGTCGCTCATGAAGAAAATGCACCCACCAGAAAATTTAACACTAAATAGAACATTGGCCTTGAGGGTCAATATAGCGTATGAGCTTACGGAATGAAGGAGAAACAACGAATGAAGAAAGTGATGATCCTGTTTTTTTTAACCACACTTTTGATAGGCGGCCTGGCAGGATGCCGGAAGCCGTCCGCAGAACATACAGATGGAACGACGGAAGTGGTACAGTCAAGCGACAGCCATGAGAAAACTGCCTCCTGGCCGAGGACGATCACGGATGCGCTTGGACATGAAGTTGTTCTGGAAAAAAAGCCGGAACGTATCACCCTTCTTCGCTCATTCTATCTTGAACATTTTCTTTTGATCGGCGATCCGCCAACGGCAGCCGCAACAGGAAACGTGCTGGGAGAGGTTGAAGCGCTGGAGCAATCAGAAATGTACGCCCCTTACCTGAAAGACCTGGCAATGATCAATCTGGGCAGCGCTCGGGAGATTAATCTTGAGGCAATTTTGGAATCGGCTCCCGATGTGATTGTAGGTACTTCTGCTCACGGCGGTCTTGACAGGGTGTATGATCAGCTTGTACGAATCGCTCCGGTGGCGCTGTTTGATTTCTCTGTTTCATAGCAGGAACAGCTTCTGGAATGCGCCGGGATCGTGGGCAAGGAAACCGAAGCGCGGAATACCATCGCGGAAATTGAAAAAGTTATTTTAAATTCTAAAGAGATTATAGCCGGGCACAGGGACAGGACTCTGGCGCTTTTTCGTACAGACGGAAAGGTATTTATGATCCAGGGGCCTTCAAAGTATTATGAAACCTTTGGTATTACCAGGCCGACTGGATTTTCCGCCGTCTATGAGAACGTATCCCTTGAAGCGGTGTCCGAAATGAATCCCTACTACATTGTGTTCCAGCATAATTATGAGGCCGCGACCGCTTTTGTGAAAGGCATGGGTTCCTCCTCCGTATGGCAGTCCATAGATGCGGTAAAAAACGAGCGGATATACTATTTTGATGAAAACATGAACACCTACGGTCCCCTTGCCATGCGTCTGGCGGCAGAAAAACTGGCGCGCCTCTATTCCGGGGAGCCGTAAAAATGATCGCGGAAAAAAAACGCTCCTGGGGATTCTTCATCCTCCTGAGTGCGGGATTCCTGGCGCTGGCTTTTATTTTTTCCATTACGAAGGGGGCGGCGGATATACCCCTCAAAACCGTTTGGAACGCCGTCTTTCATTTTGAAAGCGGAGAGACCCGTCATCTTGTTGTGCGGGATCTGCGTCTGCCGAGGGTTGTCGCCAGCGCCCTTGTGGGGGCCGCTCTCGCTGTGGCCGGGGCCGTTATGCAGGGGGTTACCCGCAATCCTCTTGCCGATTCGGGGCTTATGGGGCTGAACGCCGGGGCGGGCTTTGCCCTCTCCCTCTGTTTTGCCTTTTTCCCGGAATTGTCGTACAGGCAGATTATTATGTTTTCCTTTTTAGGAGCGGGCATGGGAGCCGCTCTGGTAAACGGCATCGCGTTCCTGCGGCGCGGAGGGGCCACACCCATGCGGCTGGTTTTGGCGGGCGCGGCGGTCAGCGCCCTCCTCGCGGCCCTTAGTCAGGGGATCGCGCTCTATTGTAACGTGGCCCAGAGCATTATGTTCTGGACGGT
>JAIROT010000043.1 GCA_031257385.1 Treponema sp. | reverse complement strand
GAGTGGTGAATCCGTATACGTATATTGAGCATAACAAGCACAAGATAGATTACGCCTTGTATAAACGGCTTGGGTACTACATAGGGTCTGGGCCGATAGAAAGCGGGAACAAGACGGTGGTGCAGAAACGCTGCAAGCAGGCGGGGATGAGGTGGAATGAGGCGACCGCCCAGGACATGGTGACCCTGAAAGCCAGGGAAGAGAGCGGGATATGGGGCGCTTCGGTTCGGGACTTTATCATGGCTGCCTGAATGCCCCGAAAAAGAAGTTGCACCCCTTTCCTTCCGAACAGGTTGATACAACTATTGAAGCTACCCTCACCGAATGTCCTTTATGCGGGGGCAGGCTGGAGGAATGTGAAAAAGAAGCGGCGGTAAACCAGCAGATAGACATAGCGCCCAAGCCGTTTATCGTAACCGAGTATCACCGTCATGGGTATTGGTGTCCGGCCTGTCAAAGCTATCATACGGCGCCCCTGCCCGAAGGAGCGCGGAGCGGACTATTTTTAATGAGCCTCCGTGGAGCAGAGCTCCGCGGTATCCTTAGCGATGCATTAGTTCGAACGGAGGCTCGTTCGAGAGGAAGTTTATAATACCGTTATTGGCGTAGCCAATACGGTTTAATACCAAATTTTTGTAATCGTTGCTTTATTCAGCCGGAGCAGAGCTTCGGGATATTAAACCAGACTTTCGAATAAATTGTGAATTTATCCCAAAAACTGCCGCTCCTGGTTCAGCTTTTTCCCATCGGCCGACCGGTACGGATTCCTCCGGTAACGCAAATATGACTGATAGGCGGCGCTGCTTTCGTAATAGGCGTCAAGGCCCTTGAACGACGAGGACTCGTCGCAGCGGTATAGTTCCAGCAGGGTGGGAAACAGAGGCGAGGCCATTATCCCGCCGGTACGGATCAGGGGCAGCCGGGGCAGGGCGGCGGGAAACATGTGGTTTCGCACGAGGTAGCAGACATCGTCCACAAGAGGGGCGCTGAACCCGAGACGTTCCAGAAAACGGCGGGACTGCCGTTCTCCCAGCTCGGCATGACCGTCAAAACGACGGCTGCCGGAGGACTCGGCAATGGGCTTTCCCGTATCGTGGAGCAGGAGTCCCAGCGAAAGCCGCAGATCATAAACCGCCGCGTTTTTTCGATAGCGAAAAGTTTCCAGCGTATGCTTCCACGCATTTCCCTCAGGATGAAATTCCTTGGAATGATCCACATCGTCCAGGATCTCCAACTCCGGCCAGAATTTCCCGATAAACCCGCCGTTTTTAAGCAGTTCCAGTCCAAAACCCGGATTACAACCCGTTAAAAGCCCGGTAAGCAGCCTCCGCTGTTCTTCTTCCCGTGGAGGGGGATCCGGCGGCAGGCCGCTGAACAGGCCGGCAATTTGTTCAATCCGCCCGCCGCATTCGCCGCCGGGAAAATATTTCGCCAAAATCAGCGCCCCGTCCATCAGGGCCCTGGTCCGTTCCGCGCCGGAATTAAGGGTATCACGCAAAACGCTGAACGTGAAATCCGTTTCTCTTTTCCCGTCCCTGCCGAGGCCCCGGCGCAGATCCCGAATTTGCCTGAGCAGCGGATATATTTCGCGAGGATCATAAAAGCGGCGGGTTTTCAAATCAAAGTAAAATTCAAGAAGGCTGAAAGACGCAAAATCCGGACGGTTTTGGATAAGCGCTTTTTCAGAATCCCCGCAGGTAAAATAACAGGATCCGCCCTCAAAATCCAGCGCCGCGTCGCCGATGTCCGCGCCAGGATAACGCAGGTTTTCAAAGAGTCTGGCCAGATCGGAAATATCGGCGCTGGTAAGTATGCGGATATCGGCGGCAATACTTCCATTCAGCCAATAGTCAAGGGCGCTGAAACCGTGCAGGTATACGGAAAAATCGCCGGAAATCAACGCCTCGAAAATACCGGCTTCATTCCGATACTGATAAACATTATCGGTTTCCGCCGTTTTTACGGCGCGGGCGTTGGTCATGGTGTGTCCACAACTACTAATTCAACCCGCCGGTTTCTTGCACGTCCCTCATTGCTGCTATTGGGGGCTGCGGGCTGTCTCGCACTGTACCAGAGAGTTTCAAGGCGGCCGGCTTCAAGGCCGCAGGCAGCAAGAAAATCCGTAACCGCCTGTGCCCGTTCGTGGGAGATACGCTCCCGGCCCTGTTCGGTTCCCGCCAGGGCGGTATGACCACTAATGATGATGCGGCTTCCGGGGTACGGGGCCAGGAGTTCCGCAGCCTGGATAAGTTTATCCTTTTCTTCAGGTTGAAGGACGCTGTCGTCCGGACCAAAATAGACCGTAAATTCTTCAAGGGCAAAGCCCCGGCGGCCGTCAATCAGTATCTCCATCGGATGATTCCCTTGAGGAAGTCTCAGGGGAGCAACGGTATCAACAGGCAGGGAGCCTGTACCAACGCTTTCGGAAACCGTAGCGACCGCTGCGGCGGGAATATCCGCCCCGCTTTGAGAAGCCGCGGGCGCGGTTTGCGGAGACGGCCCCGAAGCGCCGCTTTCCACCGGCGCTCCCATTGCGGGGGAAGGCTGTACCGCGGAGAAGGCGCTTCCGCCGGCTGCCTGAGGCACGGTTCCCGGCAGGCCAGCCTGAGCGCCGCCCGTCCCCGTAACCGGAATATCCGCCCCGCTTTGAGAAGCCACGGGCGCTGTTTGCGGAGACGGCCCCGGAACCCCGCTTTCCGCGCGGCCGTTTCCGCCCGGCGCGGGGGTTTTATTCCCCGGAATTTTTCCCGGTCTAAACCGCAGCCCCATTTTCAGAATCGGAACGGAGGTGATATTACCGAACTTCACCAGAAAATCAAGGCCCCCGCCCAAAAAAAACGAAAACGGCCCGTCGCTTGTCCCCAGTTCCCCGTAGAGCCGGGGGCCAAAAGCGGGAATAAAAGCGCCGCCCAGTCCGACTCCCCCGGCGCTCAGGCCGCCCATGAGGGAAAATTCAGGACTCAGGGGAAAGGCGTAGGCCGCTTGTACCATCAAAGGGAACGCTGAAGAAATATGGCTTCCGCCAAGAGACAAGGGATTACCGGTTTCCAGCGAAAGGAGCGCCGCGCCGGGCCCCAGGGTTTGTTCCCAGCCGCCGCCGAAAGTAAAACTGGGCATGGCCGGAATGGAAAAATCTTTGCTGGGGAGGTAATTCTGCATACTGCCGAAAAAGAAGACGCCGCCTTTACCTTCAATTTCCTGGGCGGCGGCAAACGGTATCAAAAAGCAGAGAAAGAAAACCGGCAGTTTGCCGCGCCTTACGCTTAAAACTTCCCAAAACCGCCGTTTAAACGAATTGCTGCGGCGCCGCTTTCCGGCAGACACGGATAAAAAAGCTCTGTGAGAAACGGCCATATATCCCATACCGGTAACTCTCCCATTTCTACTATACTATACCTTGATTAAATGTGAAACCGGGAAGCGCTTCAAAACGGCAGACCTACGGGAAAACGAGCCTCCACACGGTTGACCGCTCTAAGGAATGGTATCGTTATGGTATTCTCTTTTGACACGCGGGAAAAGTAAATGCCATGGCGTGCAGCTATCGGGCTTGGTGGAGTTTGCCCGCGCTATTATTGTTTGGCGGAACCTGGGAGCCTGTGGGACTTGTGGATTTTTGCGGCCTTTGACCGCAACCCCCCCCGATTTTTGGGCTCCTGGATTTCCGGCCGGTCCATGTTCCAGGATAAGCCCTTAGTCCGCCGGCCGCCCGGCGGCAACCAGCGCATCTTCAATCTCGTCTATTACCGTGTCCGGAGTGGAAGCGCCGGCACAGAGTCCCACTGTTTGAAAGGCGGCGAAACCGGCGGGGATATCGGCGGCGGATTCGGAGAGGGCGCAGGGCTTGCCCTGTTTTTCAGCTATGGCGAGCAGGCGGCGGGTATTGGCGGATTCTTTTCCGCCTGCGATGATGACGGCGTCAACTTTGTCCAGAAGTTCCCTCAAGGCGTCCTGGCGCTCGCGCGTGGCGGCGCAGATTGTCTCGATAATTTCCAGCGCGGGGAAATATTTTTTGATCGCCTCCCCTATTGATCTGTATTCTTCCTCCGAGATGGTGGTTTGCCCTATGAGCGCGGTTTTTATCCCGGATTCAGGAGGAGACGGGGACTCTGGGAGCCTGTGGGACTTGTGGATTTTTGCGGCCTTTGACCGCAAAAATCCCCGATTTTTGGGCTCCTTTGGGAGTCTGCAAGGTAGAAAATGCACAAAATTGTGCATTTTCTTTATC
>JAIROT010000038.1 GCA_031257385.1 Treponema sp. | reverse complement strand
GTTGGCCACGTCCTCTTCCAGGACCCCCGGATAATCGACCTTTTGGGTCCAGGGGGCCACCCCGTGGTAATAGCCCTTAAAAAAGACGATCTTTTTCCGGCGGGTGTGGGCCCGGGCGGTCATGACCGCCAGGGTGGTGGAATCCCCTCCGTTCTTCATAAAAAAGGCCCAATCCGCGGAGGCCACCGTATCGGTGAGGAGTTCCGCGAAATCGATCATTTTGGAGGAAGGGGCGGTGATGCAATCCCCCTTTTCCCGCTGTTTTGCCGCGGCCTTGTCCACGTCGGGGTCGTTATACCCCAGCACGTTGGGTCCGTAGGCGCACATATAATCGATAAAGCGGTTGCCGTCTACATCCCAAAAATACGTCCCCTGGGCCCGCTCCGAAAAAAAGGGGAAGGCCGAAACCGGCACAAAACAACCCTCCGCCGGACCCTGGTGGCCGTAAATTCCCGAGGGGATCACCCGTAACGCCCGCTTAAATTCCTCGGCGCTTTTGGTGTAGGTATAAACCGGAAAACTCATAGACACTCCCCAGGGCCCTCAAGGATCAGCCTTTGAAGGGCCCTTACGTCAGATAAACGGCCGCCCGGTCCAGCAGACGGTTTACGTTGTCAAGCATCCCCAAATTGCCCCGCATGGAGATTAGGCCCTGACCAACACAGGCCAAGGCGTTTACCTTACCGTCAAAAAGCTGCCGCGCCAGGTCCAGGCTTTCAAACTCCATGATGGCATGGTAATTTTCGGGAACCTCCCGGGAAGTGGTCAAATGATGGTCTTTGACCAGGATGGCGGCCTTGGGGCCCCCGGCAATGGATAATACTATCGTCCCATCGGCAATATTGGAAGCGGTGAACCGGCCGATGGAATCGTGGTTACCGATCTGGGAAATGGTCCGGGCGATTACAAAGAACATGATCACCGTACCGGCGCTAAAAAATTCAGGATCCGAAACATCCGGAGGGGCCCGCAAATAATGTTCCAGGATTTCGGTCAGCTTGGTAAAGGTATGGGTGAGAAATTTGAGCTTGGTAAAACCCTTGCTGGGGATGGGGGTTACCGTACCGTCCATAAGGCCGTTAAATTTTTCACAACCCGAAAAAGGCAGTCTGATATCGCAGGGCCCGTCCCCAATCCGGGCGGTACACCCCTGCGCCGTAAACGAGAGGGTCATGGCCGGCCCGTTTTTTACGGTAAAACCCACGGTCAGGGGTTTACCCCCGGGAAGGGAGGAGATGCGTTCCTTTGCTTCCGGGGAAAGGGAACAGAGGTCTTCCATTCCCCCCAGAATACCGTACAGGTTGATAAAGGCCAGGGTTACGGGATCTTTCATGAACATTTCCCCTCCTCCGCTTATAGGGTAGTGTATACTAGGGAGGGGGTAGTTGTCAATGCGGCCGAGAAATATGGCGCAATGCGATATACCTTGTTTCCGCTATGATATTTTTGATAACAACCGTAACCGCCTTTGGGCGGTTCACAAAACAAGCCCCCGGCTTTGCCGGGAGTATCTGACTTTTTTCAAAAATTTTTTCTTGACAGATGCGAAAAACGGGTTTATCATTACCAAATGGCGTAACCGATTACGCACAAAAACCGTTTTGGCAAGGAAAGGGTATGTCTTTTATGAATAAGAAGTTAATGAGTTACCAAGGAATTTATTTTTTGAAAAAATAAAACGTTTCTTTATGCACTGTTGCGTAATCGGTTACGCAACTTTGGTTTCAGGTAAATATGGGAGTATTCCCATTAATAATTTATTTTTTTTGGAGGGAGAGAATGAAGGGTAAACAAGTTTTTTGTATCATCCTGATGTTGCTTCTGGTTGTAGGCAGTGTTTTTGCAGCCGGCGGCAGACAGGCGAGCGGAGGCGCCTTTGATCCGGCGAAAACCCCGGTTGCTATTGCTATTGGCGTTATGAACCATCCGGTGCACCGTATTGTGCAGCTTGGGTTCCTGCAGGCCGCCCAGAAATTGGGCTATACCAACGCCAAGGTAATCGGAAGCGAAGGCGGGGATCAGAGCGAAGTGTATGTAGCGGCTGAAGCCTTCGCGGCTGAGGGAGGAAAGGGACTTCTGCTGTGGGCAGGAGATTCCACCGCGTTTGAACCCCTTATAAGTCTTAGCCGGCAGGGGGTCGTGGTCGGAATTCCCCACTTCAAGCTCCTGACCAATACCGGTACTCCCCCCCAAGGGCTGGCTTTCAATATGGCCTGTGATCCGGTCCTGTACGGCAAGCAGTCAGCGGAGCTGATGGCTGAAAAATTGAGCGGGAAGAGAGGTTCCATAGCGATCACCCAGAATACAAGAAACGTGACAGAAAACTCCGGCTCCGACTCCTTTATCGCCACCTGGAAAAGTCTGGCTTCCAAGTACAACCTCGACGGCATTACCTTGCTGCCGGTGGAGCTTGAGGGCGGCGTCCTGGATCAGGCCACCGCTATCAACCTCGCCATTATTCAGGCCCATCCGGACATCATCGGCGCCTTTGGTCTTACCGGAAATAGCCCGCTCTCCTGGGCCGATGCGGCCACCAAGGCGGGCAAGAGAGACGGCGAGATCTTTATTATAGGTATGGACGCCACCGAGGGGAACCTTAACTATTTGGAGTCCGGCAAAGTAGCCGCCATAGTGGCCCAGCCCCTCTACGAGGAAGCCTATAAAACCATGGAATACCTTGATAAGATTTTCCGGGGTGAGCAGGTTCCCGCGTGGACCGATCTGGTAGCTCCGATAGTCACCAAGGACGGTACCGGTCCCAATGGTCTTGCCTACCATCGTGATATTGCCGCCCAAGTCGCTACATTTTTTAAATAATATGGTATCTTGCAATTAGGTTTTTGTTAGGATAAGGAAGGGTATCTTCCTTATCCTAACATATAGCGTTTTGCGGGAAGGTAGCCAAAAAATCCGTAGTAAAACAGGAAAAGGCGTGGCAAAAAAGACAACCATTTATACTATCGCTGAGCAGCTTGGGGTTTCTTCAACCACGGTATACCGGGCCTTAAACGGTAAGCCGAGGGTGAGCGAGGAAACCAGAAACGCGGTATTAAAAGCGGCAAAAGATCTGGATTTTAAAGCCAATACCCTGGCGAAAACGCTGGCCCGAAAGCCCTTGCGTATCGCCGTGCTGATCACCTCCGGGTTTCCTGAATTTCACCGCCATGTGATACGGGGTGTAAAGCAGACGGAGGCGGAACTGCGGGATTACAATACTATTGTCGATTATTTTTCCTTTGACGGGGGGGATAATCAGGAAGAAGAGGAACGGTTTTTTACGGATTCCCTGCGCCGCATCGCCAGTGGACCCTATGAGGGGCTCTTGGTCCAGGGGATGGAAGCAGAGGAGTTTCAACTACTGGCGAAAAAAAATATTCCCATAGCGGTGGTGGTTACCGATATTGTAAATTCCGGCCGTCGATTCTGTATTCAACATAACGGGATTACCGCCGGGCACATTGCCGCGGAGTTGTTGTATTGGCGGTTAGGACAAAACGCGAAAGTAGCCCTGGCCACCGGACTTCCCGACGTTCAGATCCACCAACAGACCGTTCAGGGATTTCTGGATCAGACCGTTATAACCCCCCTGGACATGGCAGCCGTTATCTACAACCACGATAATGAAGCCCTGGCGTATATGAATACAAAAGAGCTTTTGCGAGAACATCCGGATATTCGGGGTATGTATGTAAATACCTATAATTCCGAAGGGGTTATCCGCGGTATAAGGGAACAGGGCCTGGCCGGTAAAATCTGCCTTATCACCTCGGACCTCAACGATCATCTCAAAAAGTGTCTGGAAGAAGGAACCGTTTCCGCCACGATTTTTCAAAATCAGTACCGGCAGGGGCGGCTTGGTCTGCGATACTTGTATCGGCATATCGCGGAAAACCTGGAAGTGGAGGATGCCATCCGTATCAACCCGGAGGTGATCTTCCGCAGTAATATGGCTCTGTACGACTAACAGGGCGAAATTTTAACAAACAAGGACAGTCGGCATGGAATATACTCTGGAAGCGATCGATATTACCAAGAAGTTTCCCGGGGTGACGGCGAATGATAATGTCAGCCTGAATGTTAAGCCCGGGGAGATCCTCGGCCTAATCGGGGAAAACGGCGCGGGTAAATCAACTCTGCTAAAAGTCCTCAACGGTATTTATCCCTATGGGTCCTATACCGGCAGCCTGCTGATTGAAGGCAAAGAGATCAGACCCGAAAGCCCCCAGGACGCCATGGATTTTGGGATTGGTTATGTACCCCAGGAGATAAATGTACTTAAGAATTTTAACGTGGCTGAAAACATCTATATGTCGGATCTGCGAT
Source organism: Treponema sp. (assembly GCA_031257385.1). Classification (GTDB taxonomy): domain Bacteria; phylum Spirochaetota; class Spirochaetia; order Treponematales; family Breznakiellaceae; genus WQXQ01. The sequence continues at coordinate 12,173 of JAIROT010000038.1, read as the reverse complement.
TAAATAGAGACAGGAAAGCGAAGGCAACGGATAAGGATGCCTACAAACCAAACAAGAATATATTTGTGGGCTTTAGGCAGTTGTATGCGCGGACAGAAATCCTGCTGAAAGAAAATAAAATAGGCCTCGATCCCCGGGTGGATGTACGCAAACTTTCTATCGGCCAGCAGCAGTTATTGATGATAGCCCGGGCTTTGGCGACCAATCCCAAGGTATTGATTCTGGATGAACCCACTACATCCCTTTCGGCAGGCGATGTACAGCGCCTTTTTGAGGTGGTACGGGAGTTGAAAAACCGGGGGGCTGGCGTTATTTTTGTTACCCACAAACTTTCCGAAATTATGGAACTTACCGACCGGGTGACGATCCTGCGGGACGGCAGGAATATTTCCACCATTGAACGTTCGCAGTATGATTCGAACCGTATTATTGCGGATATGATAGGCCGGGAGATCACCAATATGTACCCTTCCCGTGAAAGTGTTATCGGGGAAGAGGTTCTGCGAGTGGAGCATCTTACGGTGGATCACCCCTATATTGCGAATAAGAACCTGATAGAAGACGTATCTTTCACGGTTCACGCGGGAGAAGTTCTGGGGATGGCCGGTCTCGTGGGAGCGGGCCGCAGCGAGGTCTGTATGGCCATTTACGGACTTAGCCCGGTGAAAAGCGGCAAAATATTTATCCGGGGAAAAGAAATAAAAGTAAAAAAGACCAGTCAGGCGGTGCGGCACAAGATCGGCATGATCAGTGAAGACCGCAAACGTTTCGGCCTGAATTTTGTTTGGGATATTAAGCACAACATCGCGATTTCCAATCTCAAGTCGATCATGTGGGGGCCCTTTGTGAGTTCCAAGGCAATGTCCGGGGCGGTGGCCCCTTATTTTGAAAAACTGCGGATCAAGGCGCCCTCCATGAGGACCAGGGTTGCCACCCTTTCGGGGGGTAATCAGCAGAAGGTGGTTATCGCCCGGTCCCTTAATACGAGGCCGGAACTGATCATCCTGGACGAACCCACCAAGGGGATCGATGTAGGTTCAAAGAATGAGATATACCAGCTTATCAACGATTTGGCGGCCCAAAAGACGGCTATTATCATGATCTCTTCTGAACTACCGGAACTTATCGCCATGAGTGACCGTTTTATCGTCATGGCCGAGGGCAGGGCGGCAGGTGAGTTATCCAAAAAAGAAGCCACCGAACAGGCAATCATGGAAAAAGCGGTGGTCACATTTAAGACGGAGGATCACTCCACACAAGGAGGGACACAATGAGCGCTAAGCAAGCGGATAAAAAATTAAGCCTTGGTTACCGGGTTTTTCTGACTCCGGAAATCGGGGTGCTGATCCCCATCCTCCTTCTGGTGGCGTTTACCACCATCATGAATCCAAATTTCCTTACCCGGCGTTATCTTTCCTCAATTCTTATGGGAAGTGTTAATATAGGCGCAGCCGCGCTGGGAGAAGCCTTCGTCATCATGGTAGGAGAGATTGATTTATCTGTGGGGTATGCCGGTTGTCTCGCCGGGGTAATGATGGGCAAGGCGGCTATGACCTGGGGCTGGGGACCGGTTCCTTCGCTTCTGTTGTTGTTAGCGGTTGGGGCCGCAGTGGGTGCCCTCAACGGTTTTGCCGTTACCAGGCTTAGGCTTACCAGTTGGATCACTACCATTGCGACCCAGTTCATCTGCATGGGCCTGGCGACCACTATCGCCCAAGGTTATCCCCAGTCCATCGAATCTTTGAACTTCCAGCCCTTCACCCGGGCCCGTCCCTTAGGACTTTCCTGGATGTTCTTTATATTCGTCCTTATTGTTATTTTAACAGACTTGTTGTTGAGAAGGACCCGCATTGGGTACAATCTCCGGGCTGTCGGCGGCAACCGGGATGCGGCGGAAATGGCCGGGATCGACGTAAGAAACATCAAGTTGCTGGCCTTTATTCTGGCGGGTATGCTTGCTGCGGTAGGGGGTATGTTCGATGCCTTCCAAAGCGGCAGCGCTTCCGATGTGTTCGGCGCGGGCCGGGAATTCCGGGCCATCACCTGCTGCGCCATAGGCGGGATCAGCATGGCCGGCGGCGCCGGGTCAATATATGGAGTGGGCCTGGGGGTACTCCTCTTTCATACCCTCTGGTATTGTTTGCGTATACTGAGCGTCAACACCAACTTGCAGTTAGTGTTGATAGGTGTGATTTTGATCCTTGCGGTTGCTTTGGATATGCAGCGCAAGCGTGTGGAAGCCCGGAAGCTGATTTAAGCAAGAGGGAGACGACTATGAACTTAAATAAACAAACAGGAGCCTCTTCTCCTCTGGCTTGGATATTACGCAGCGATGAGATTGGGGTGGTGATACCTTTGCTGATAATCATAGCGATTACCACGGTAATTCGCCATGATTTTTTAACCCTTGGTAATTTCAAGGCCATGTTCACCCAGATCACTTTTATTGGCATTGTTGCTCTGGGCGCCAGTATACCTCTAATGGTGGGGAACGTGGATATCTCCACCGGCCGGGTAGCGGGTCTCGCGGGAATACTCATGGCTTCCCTGGTGGTGGATCACGGCTGGGGCGCGCCCGGGGCCATTCTCTTTGGACTTTTTATAGCCCTGGTGGCGGGGGCACTAAACGGTATCCTGGTGGTCTATTGCAATATCCCGGACTTTGTCGCCACCATGGGTACCCTGTATATTGCCGGAGGATCCCGGTACCTCTTCATAAAGGGCTACCAGTTATCCCTCAACACCCTGCCGGATTTTCCTTTAAACGCTATTTTCAAGGCCCGGTATCTGGGGATGCCTATTTACTTCTGGATCATGCTGTTTCTGATCATCATTATGACCGTAGTGATAAAACGAACCGTCTTCGGACGCCAGCTTCTGGCTGCGGGGGATAACCGGGAGGTTGCCCAGTTGGCTGGGATCAAGGTGCCCCGGGTCAGGATGATCGCCTATATGCTCTCTGCCCTTTTTGCGGGTATCGCCGGCATACTCCTTACCCTGGACATCGGTCTCGGCCTGCCCGAAACCGGGGACGGCTGGGAGTTCCGGGCCATTGCCGGATGCGTGGTGGGCGGAACCAGCCTTGCGGGAGGCAAGAGTTCCCCCCTTGGTACGCTTATTGGTGTTACCCTGGTATTTGTGGCTGAAAACGCCATTATTTTTATCGGCTTGCCCACAACTATGCGTATTGCCATACAGGGATTATTGATGGCCCTGGCGGTTCTGCTGGATATGCAGCGGCAGCGACGTAAGATTCCCGCTTGATCCTGGTCTGTGGAACGAAAAAGAATATGAAATCTGTAATTTCATTGCTTAAGAGGAGTACGAGAATATGAAAGTGTTGTTAGCCGAAAAACCGGGGAAATTACGCATTGTGGAAATGGAAAAACCCGCGCCCGGCCCCCGTGAAGTGGTGGCAAAAGTGCTTCATTGTGGTATTTGCGGTACCGACGTATCCATCGCGGATGGAACCCTTAATCTGGGTAAGGGTAATGAGCCGATTTACCCGGTTCGGATTGGCCATGAATGGTCCGGACAGGTGGTTGAATTGGGCAGCGAGACAAAGCGTTTAAAGGTTGGGGATCGGATCATCAGTGATACCGGCTATTCCTGCGGCGAATGCGAATATTGTATGCACGGCGAATTTGGTTCTTGTATCGAAGGCCGGGCTATTGGAACAATCGGAAACTGCTGGCCCGGCGCGTTTGCGGAATATATGCTGATACCGGAACGCCTCGCCTTCCGCCTGCCGGATAATGTGCCTTCCGATGTGGCCGCCCTGGTGGAACCGGCGGGGGTCGGTTTTTACGGCCTCACCAAAACCCCGGTAGGTCCGGGGACCAATCTCCTGGTGGTCGGCACAGGACCGATTTCCCTGGGTGGTATGGCCTGTGCCAAAGGTATAGGCGTAGGGAAAACCATATTGGCGGGCCGCAAGGACGCAAAGCTCGCTATCGGTAAAATGCTGGGAGCGGACATACTGGTGAATATAGATAAAGAGAACCTTTACGATGTGGTGATGCGTGAAACAAACGGCAGGGGCATGGATGTGGTCATGGACAGTACCGGCGCCGCGGAATTGCTGAATCTTTCCGTTTCCCTGACCAGGGCTTCGGGATGGATCGTTCTTCCGGGGTTTTATGAACGCCATATCGATGATTTTGCTATTGATAATATCATAGTCCGCAATTGTACCCTAATCGGCGGAGCGGGGACGCCGGATATGCAACGCCGTATCCTGGATATGCTGACCAACGGGCATATCGACCTTAGACCGATGATCACCGATCGTTATCCCTTTGAGCGTGTTTTGGAAGCCTTTAAGGCCGTGAAAGAGAAAAACGAAACCCGGGTGAAGATCCTGGTGGATTTCTAGACTGCGGCGGAAAGAGAATATGAGTGATAAAAAGCTGGCCGCCGTTGCGTACTGTATAGCCAAGAAACAAATCTCATAAGGAGGCGAACATGGCGAAATGGAAACTGGTGAATTCCGAAAACGTGAAGCCCTTTGTCTGTGACGATGTGTACAGCTCAAAGATGCTCACCGGTGATGAGATGGCGGGGCAGCCGGTCATTAACATCAATGAGGGGACTCTCAAGCCCGGCGGTACCACTATGGGTGATGGCAGAGGGGGGGTCCACGAAGAGACGGAGATCTACTACATCATTGAAGGAGAGGGATTCGTGGTTCTGGACGATGTGCCGGTACCGGTGAAGGCGGAAGACATTATCGTGATCCCCGGTGGGGTGTATCACTGGATCGATAACCGCAGCAGCGATAAACCATTCCGGCTGTTTACCTTTTGGCCCAAGCAGGAACAGAACGGCGTCTATTTTGAGCGTTTAAAAGCCTGGGGTACTTCGGTGCGTAATGTGGATGACGCCTATACTGAAAAACGGCTGAAGCAGAAGAAATAACCATTGCGGTTCAAGGGTAGAGATATGACCGAATGGTTTATCGGTGTGGAGATAGGCGCCAGTAAGATTCAATTAGCCCTGGGAGATGGAGACGGGACTCTCTTATACCGCAGGCATTATGGGGTGGTGTTAAAGGACGGGGCTGAGGGGATACTATGCCGGCTGAAATCCGCAATACCGGAAGCCATTGAATATGCGCGGACAAGAGGCAGCGCGGTTAAAGGGATCGGTGTTGGTTTCGGTGGAATCCTGGAATCCGCCGCAGGCAGGTCCCTTGCGTCAGTACAGGTGGAGGGGTGGAAGGATTTTCCCGTGAAAGATTGGTTTGAAAAACAGTTCGTCCTCCCTGTGCTGGTGTTGAACGACACCGTGGCCGGGGGCTGTGGTGAATACTATCGTTCAAGCGATAGAAAGGCAACAGTATATTTTTATACCAATATCGGCAGTGGTATAGGCGGGTGTCTTTTGTACAATGGTCGTTATTTTGACGGTGCAGGTTTCGGTGCAGTGTATTTCGGACATACTTATATTCCGGATCCCTTTGCCGCTTCCTCTGGAGCGTTTACGAAAGTGGAGACCCTCTGTTCCGGTTTTGGAATAGAGCATCGCTTAAACAGTTCCGGTTATGTACCAGAAACCTCACTGCTTTACACATTGGCCGCTGGTGGACCTTACCGTTGTGCCATGCTCGGTGAAGCTGCAGAGAACAGAGATGCGTTTGCACTGGCGGAGATAAACAGAATTGCGGATTCCTATGCTTTGGGCTTATCCAATGTGATTACCCTCTTCGGAGTACAGCAGGTAGTAATAGGAGGGGGAGTTATCAAACTGGGGGAACTTTTATTAAGCCCTATCCGTAAATTTACGGAGAAGTATGTATTCCTTTCCGCATCTGGCCGTTATACCATAACCCAGTCAAGGCTGATGGATGACGCCGTACTTGTGGGCGCTATTGTTGCTGCTTCCGGACGAGTAGGCGCTATGGATTAAAAGAAGTTTTTATTATTGAAATAACTTATGAGATGTTCCGGAAAACGAAAATTTTTTAAGGAGAAGGAATTATGAAGTACCCGAAAGAAACCTTGAAGCTGGAAGGCTTGGATCTAAAAAAATTAGCCAAGTATATCGATCACACCATGCTGCAGCCGGAAACCACACAAGAAACCATTAAGCGTTTCTGTGATGAAGCACGGGCAAACAAATTTGCCGGTGTTTGTTTTAATCCTATTCATATCGCTCTGGCCGCCAAGGAGCTTGCGGGTTCCGGGTTAGCGGTGGCCACGGTTATCGGGTTCCCCTTGGGAGCAACGACCCCGGCGGTAAAGGCATTCGAGACCAGGGAGGCGGTAGGTAACGGCGCTACTGAACTGGATATGGTTATCAATATCGGTGCGGTGAAAGACGGTAACTTCAAACTGGTAGAAGATGATATCCGGGGAGTGGTACAGGCCGCCGGCAATAAAGCCCTGGTAAAGGTGATCATTGAAACCTGCCTGCTCACTGATGAAGAAAAGGTAAAGGTCTGCGAAATCGCGAAAAAGGCCGGCGCCGCTTTTGTAAAAACATCTTCCGGGTTCAGTACCGGCGGCGCTACTGTGGAAGATGTGGCGCTCATGAAAAAAACAGTCGGCGATGACATGGGTGTTAAGGCTTCCGCCGGGGTACGGACACCCCAGGCGGTGGTGGATATGGTGAACGCCGGGGCCTGCCGAATCGGTACCAGCAGAGGGTTGAAGATCATCTCTGAATCGTAGGGGAAGATATATGAACAATTCATGGCAAAACAATTCGGACTGGCAGAAGCTGCTGCGTCATGTCGGCTGTATGGATCAGCTTGCGGGGATCCGGCGGCTTACCTATACATCCGGACGGAGGGATAGTATCCGGGCCTATGAGGTATACAATGCCGCAGGGCTCCACTTCAATATCATGGAAAGCCGGTGTTTGGATATCTTCAATATCTGGTATAAGGGAACGCCGCTCAGTTTCGTATCAAAACCGGGAATGGTGGCCGCCTCCTATGCGGATCTTCACGGGATTAATTTTCTGCGAAGCGCCGGCGCGGGGATCATGTATACCTGCGGCCTCACTAATGTGGGCGCCGCCTTTGCCGAGGAAGGAACCGACGACATTTTCCACGGCCGGGTCCGCTTTATCCCGCCTGAAAACTGCGGCAGCTCTGAAGAATTTCTGGACGGCGACTATGTCTTGAAGGTTTCGGGGGAGATGCGGGAGGCCCGGCTTTTCGGTGAGAATTTATATTTCAAGCGGGATATAACAACCAGCTTTAACAGTAAAACCATACAAGTCAAGGATGTGATAGAAAACCGTGGCTTTGAGGAACAGGAATATATGATCATGTACCATCTAAACTGCGGGTATCCCGTTGTTGACGAAGGCTGCGAGGTTTTTGTTCCCTCCGGCGGGGTCCGCGCGATGACTCCGGCAGCGGAAAAGCTGGCGGATCAGTGGGACCAGATAACGGCTCCGGAAGACGGGTTTGCGGAAAATGTTTTTGTTCATCAATTACTGCACGATTCCGAAGGCCGGGTCTATGCGGGGGTGTATAATGATAAACTTGGCCTGGGCATCTCCTGCAGTTTTGATCATGTCGCGGAGAATTACCTCGTGGAATGGAAAAGCATGAAGTCCGGGGATTATGTCTTGGGTCTGTCTCCTGCGAACAACCATGCCGCCGGCAGGGGTTTTGAACGGGCCAACGGTACGATCAAGCGCATCAAACCATTTGAAAAAATACGGCTTGGTTTGAATATCACTGTTTTGGATGGAACCGATGATCTTACCGCGTTCCGTAACAAGCTTGACCGGTGCAGGGTTAAAAGCTAAAGGAGAATCGGTGAGCCCAATGACATCCTGCGAACGATTCGCCGGAATGGTTAACCACCAGGATGAAATTGGACGACATATGGAACTGCTTCTGGTATATGGATTTTACCACGCAAAGAAATTTGGAGTATGTTAAATGAAACAGGTACGTGTTGTAGTACAGGGCAGTCTTATCTTCGATTTTTTTGCCAAGGCAAAGGTCCTGCCCAAGGTTGGGCAGACCGTAAGCGGGACGGACTTCGGTATGTTCTCGGGTGGGAAGGGCGCTAACCAGGCGGTTCAGCTTGCGCGGCTGGGCGCTAAAGTCCACATGATAGGCAGGGTAGGCTGCGATTTCACCGGAGACTTCCTCCTGGAAAAATTGCAGGCTGAGACTATCGATACATCATTTATCCTGCGGGATAAAGAGAGTAGTACCAGTCTTTGTGCCGTTCATATTGACGAGGAGGGCCGCAACGCGATTATCATCGTCCCTCTGGCGAACGCCCGGTGCGTAGCGGCGGATGTGGAGGCCGCCGAAAAGAAAATTGCCGCAGCGGATATTCTGCTTACCCAATGCGAAACCACAACAGAGGCGATGGAAGCGGCGGTGAATCTGGCGGCAAAGTTTGGAAAGCCGGTGATATTGAACCCGGCGCCTGCCGCGAAGGTAGCGCCGGAAATTCTTGAAAAAATTTTCATCCTTACTCCCAATGAAACCGAGGCGGAACAGATCACCGGTATAGCTCAGGGTGCTTTTGAACCTCCTGAATGGCGGAAGCGCGCCGCCGCCCGGCTGCGGGAGATGGGCGCGAAACGGGTGATCATTACCCTGGGCGCGGATGGCTGTTATTATTCAGGTGACGGCAAGGAACTGTATGTACCCGCTTTCCCCATAAAGCCATCGGACTCTACCGCCGCGGGGGACGCCTTCAACGGCGCCCTCTGTTACGCCCTTGCCATGGGGAAAGGAGTGGAAGAAGCTATCCGTTACGGAAATGCCGCGGGGGCAATCGCCGCCTCCCGTTTCGGCTCCCAGGCTTCACTTTGTACCATGAAAGAACTTTCCTCTTTTTTGACGGAGCATGAAGGAAAGGTACAGGCATGAAAATATAAATGCCCTTAGCGGCGGCGTTTATTATTAGACAGGAGGAAAAAATGGGAAAACCCATGACAGTTGATTTAAAAGACAGAGTAGTGATTATCACCGGCGCGGGCGGCGCTATAGGTCACGCGATGGCTATTGATTTCGCCCGAAATGGCGCGAAGGTAATTGCGGCGGGACGCACTCTGGCGACCCTGGAAGCAACGGCGGCGGAGATTAAGTCCGCAGGCGGCGAAGCGGCGGTCATACAGGCAGATGTAGGTAACAAGGCTAGCGCCGCCGCTCTTGTTGAGGAAACCGTTAAAAGATACGGCCGCCTGGATGTTCTTGTTAATAACGCCGGTATCAACGGCGGTCCCGAATACCGCAAGAAGATCCACGAATATTCGGATGAACTTTGGGATCGGATCATCAATACCGATTTAAACGGCGTGTATTATTGTTCCAAACCCGCGGTTGCCTGGATGGTAGAACATGGCGGCGGTTCTATCATCAATATTTCTTCCATTGTGGGAGTCATTCCATTGCGGCTTCAATGCGCCTTTACTGCCGCAAAAGCCGGGGTTGTTAATCTGACAAAAGCCATGGCTATAGAATTGGCGGAACATAAAATCAGGGTCAATGTTATTTGTCCCGGTTCTATAATGAACGAAGGCGTTAAGGAACTCTTCTACAATGACAAGGAGCGCACCGAAAGAATACTCTCTCATATACCTATGTACCGTCCCGGAGTACCGGAAGAAATTTCTTCTCTTACCTGTTTCCTTGCCTCTGATGACGCTTCTTATATCACCGGAAGCGTCAATATCGCCGATGGCGGCTGGACCTGCGGATATGCCCGGGATTTTTGAGTTTTAGTACGGAGGTTTTAAAATGGCCCAAAATGGAACTATAGTTGTTTTTGGCAGTTTTGTAACGGATCTTACCAGCAGGTCTGAAGGGCTGCCGGTTCCCGGACAGACAATATTGGGGAGCAGTTTTTCCAGCGGTCCGGGCGGTAAAGGTTCCAATCAGGCCGTCGCGGCCCACCGCTGTGGCGCTAAAGTACAGATGGTGACCAAGGTCGGAAACGATGTATTCGCATCCGCGGTACGAGATTTTTATAAAGAAGAAGGAATGGACACTTCTTTCTTTTTTACCGATCCTGAAAAGGCTACCGGGGCCGCCCTTATTATGGTTGATGAAAAAACCGGACAGAATATTATCGTGGTCATAGGCGGGGCCTGTCAGAATATCAGCGCGGAAGAGGTGGAAAGGAGCCGTCCCCTTATAGAAAGCTCAAGTATCCTGCTGCTCCAAATGGAAGTAAATTTCGACGCTCTTTTTGCGGTTATCAAAATGGCCCATGATGCCGGTGTTACCGTGGTTTTGAACCCGGCTCCGGCAAATAAAATCCCTGCGAACATCATGACCATGATCGACATTGTAACTCCCAATGAAACGGAAGCAAAAATTCTTACCGGGATAGAGGTAAAAACAAAGGAAGACGCAAAAAAAGCGGCGGAAGCGTTTTTTAGGCAGGGAGTAAGGCAGGTGGTAATCACTATGGGCAGTCTCGGCGCTTATGCCAATGACGGCCAAAAGGATGAACTGGTGCCATGCCTTCCGGTGGATGTGCTGGATACCACCGGCGCGGGGGATGCTTTTAACGGCGCCTTTGTAACCGCCCTGGTGGAGGGGAAGGATCTTTTTTCCGCCCTGCGTTACGGTAATGCGGGAGGCGCCCTGTCTACCACAAAACCCGGAACCGCGCCGGCTATGCCGTTCAGGAAAGACATTGACGCGCTTTACCGAAAACACTACGGAGCCTGACTATGAAGATAAGGGAAGCCAGTTACAAAAATGTACCCGCAATAAAAGTGGAAACCGAAAAGCTGGAAGCCCTGTTTCTGCCTGAGTACGGCGGCAAATGCACCTCCCTCAAGGATAAAAAAAACGGCAGGGAATTTCTCCAACAGGCCCCCGGGGCGCATTACAAGAAACTTGCGTATGACGGAAACTATGTAGAAGCTGAATGCAGCGGTTTTGATGATATGTTTCCCACTATAGATCGCTGCTATTATAGCCGGTATCCCTGGCAGGGTATAGAAATACCTGACCACGGTGAAGTATGCGCTCTGGCTTGGCGCTATGAAGCAGAAAAAGATCGCCTGTGCATGCGGACTCAAAGCCCCCGCTTCGGCTATTGCCTTGAAAAGAGAATAAGTAATAGGGACGACGCCATCAGTATAGATTATCAGGCGACTAATACCACCCAGTTTGAACTGGATTTTGTTTACGCCGCCCATTGTATGATCGCCGCGGAAGAAGGGGGAAAGATCATCCTTCCCGGCGTGAAAGACGGCGAAAAAGCGTCACTGGTGTTCTGTTCGGACAAGAACCGGGGAAAGTACGGCAGCCCTTTCATCTGGAAAGAGAATGAACGCGGCGCGGCGGTAACTCCGGGGCCGGAGACAAAGGAATCGTATAAATTTTTCTTTGATGAGCCCCGCAGGGAAGGTTGCTGTGAATACCGTTATGCCGACGGGACTCTTCTTGTCATGAGTTATTCCGGCGACAAACTTCCCTATTTGGGTATTTGGATAAACTGGAATGATCTTCATGACTTCTTTAACATTGCCTTTGAGCCTTCATCCGGAAGTTTCGATAGGCCTGACGCGGCGCGGATGTGGGGACAATTCAGCGTCCTTGCTCCATACGGCGTATATGAGTGGAATATTACCTTTGCCCTGGGGAGTTGAAAAATGGAATTTTTAGAAAAGCTTGATAAAGCAAAACCCGGTGAAAAAGAACTTATCCTGGTCTGGCTTGGACAGGCGGGCTTCCTGATAAAAACACAGGGGGAAAAAATTATCCTTATCGATCCCTATCTGACCGATTACGCGAACCGTATTCTCGGCAGGGAAAACGGTCAGTCCTTTCGGCGTATGACAGCGCCGCTCTTTGATCCGAAGAAGATCAATGCGGATGTGCTGCTGTGTTCCCACGAACACCAGGATCATCTTGATATTGACGCAATGCCGGGGCTTCTAAAAAAGGCGGATATAAAATGTTACACCAACGTTACTTCCATTGATGAACTTGGGAAAAATGGTATTGATACAAACAGGTTCAACGTACTTAAAAAGGGAGCAAGCGTAACACTGGATGAATTCAATTTGACTGCGGTTGATTGCGATCACGGAGATTTGGCCCCCGAAGCCCTTGGCCTGATACTTGATTTCGGATTTACTGTTGTCTATTATTCGGGCGATACAGCTTATAACAAAAAACGTCTTGGGGATGCGTTAAACCGCCGCGTGGATACGGCTCTGCTTCCGATAAA
>JAIROT010000055.1 GCA_031257385.1 Treponema sp. | reverse complement strand
TTCAATCGAGAATAAATCAGTGCTACTTTAATGTGGTTTTTTCGCAGTTTTCCGTAGGAAAACGAGAAAAATAATAGGGCAACGCTGATTAGCGTCAAGTTAATCAGCGTTGCCCTAATACCTCATGGGAGTTTTGTTTTGCAGATTGCGGGATTTTTATTGATTGCCTGTACCGCCTCTGTCATCGGCTCGATAAGCGGAATCGGCGGGGGTATCATCATCAAGCCCGTACTGGATGTCCTTTCGGGACAGGGGCTTGAGGAAATTAGTGTGCTTTCCGGTTCCACGGTTTTTGCCATGTCCCTGGTTTCTCTGCTCCGTAACCGGGATTCCGGTGTTACGCTGGAACCCAAAAGGGGTACAGCCCTGGCCGGAGGGGCCGCGCTGGGAGGGGCGGCGGGCAAGCTGATATTCAGCATCGCCCTCCGGTTTTCTTCCCGTACTGCGCTGATTGGAATTATTCAATCTCTTATGTTGATGTTCTTTACTCTGATTGTATTGCTTTATCTTAAAAAGAAAAAAGCCATACAGACCCGGAATATCCGTAATATCCCCTTTTGTTTATTCATCGGATTGCTGCTTGGCATGGTATCCGCTTTTTTGGGAATCGGCGGTGGACCTGTTAATATCATGGTTATTTCATACTTTTTATCCATGGATCCAAAAACCACAGCCCTCCATTCGCTGTATACCATTTTCCTTTCCCAGGCGGCAAGTTTTCTGCTGATGTTCGCGGAAGGTGGCATACCGCCGGTGAATCCGTTTTTTATCGCGGCCATGGTTTCAGGTGGCATAGGCGGTGGCCTAATTGGTTCCCGGATTGTAAGAGTCCTCAGCAACGATCAGGTGGACAGCTTATTCGGCTTGGTTCTGGGGCTGTTGATTCTGCTGTCAGCGTATAATACGATTCGATTGACGGTTTTGGGATAGGAAATTGGTTGTGTCTTTACCAAATGAGTCTCTGCACAACAAACGCGGACCAGAGGTCTGGTGCGGTATTTTAACGTCACATTGATTGTACGAGGAAGACCGTTGGCGGGCTGAACCGATAGAGCCCAATATATGCTGACGCTTAAATCCAGGGAGGAAAGCGGCCTGTAGGGTCCTTCGGTCCGCAACTTCATCCTCGCCGCCGCCTAATTGCCCCGAAAAAGAAGCCGCGCCCAATTGCTCCCTCCGGGCTTCTCTCCCTTAACCTTCGCCGCTAAAAATGCCGATATTTATAACATGAAACAAACCAGCGTGATTTTGCTCGCGTTTTGCGCGGCTGCTTTTTGTATCCCCCGGTACGCGGAAGCCCAGGTTCCCGTGACGGAGATCTTTCGGCAGGAAGGCATCGCCTCCTGGTATGGGCCTGAATTTGACGGCCGCCCGACCGCTTCGGGCGAGATTTTCAATTCTTCGTTTCTGACCGCCGCCCATCCCAGCCTGCCCTTTGGGACCATGCTGACCGTTACCAATCTGCATAACAATAAAAAAGTAACGGTCAAGGTGAATGACCGGGGGCCTTTTGTATCCGCCCGGATTATCGATGTTTCCAGGGCGGCGGCGGAACAGCTTGACATGATCAAGACCGGTACCGCGCCGGTTCTGATTGAAAGCCTTGAGCGGATTGTGCTGAGCTCCCCGGAAAAGACCACGGTTGCGGATCAGTACTGGACTCTGCCGTCCGGCCAGGGCGCACAGGCGGCGAATCCGTCCCCCCCGGTTTCCGGCATCGTACCGCTGCAGCCGGAAGCGTATCCTTCGGCCCCGGCCTATACGCCGCCGCCCGCACCGCCCATTGAGCAAGCGCCGCCCGCGCAGTCGTCCATTGTCTATGTGCCGGTAGACCCTGCTCGTCTGGGCCCTGTCGTTGCCCCGATCCCCCCCGCCGCATCCACGGCGCCGGCCGCCGCAGCGCCTCCCCCCGCGCCGGTGTACGGCAGTGCGGTACTGACCCCGTCTATCACCCCCTCGCCCGGCAAAACATACCGGTTGCAGGTCGGCTCGTACAAAATAGCCAAAAACGCCGTGGAATCCTTTGAAAAACTGAAAAACTCCGGCCTTAACCCCGCTTATGAACGAAACGGCGAATACTTCCGCGTGGTGCTTGCTGGAATCCGTGGAACTGAGATACAGGCCGTCGCTGAAAAACTCGGCTCGGCGGGCTTCAGAGAAGCGTTTATTCGGGAAGAACGCTGACACGGCGGACTATAGGGCTATACTACTTATATATGAACAAGCGCGCATTGCGGGCTGACATCCTCCTTTTGCTTACCGCAGGCATCTGGGGTTTTGGCTTTGTCGCCCAGCGTTCCGGTATGGAATACCTGGGGCCCTTCGCATATAACGGGATTCGTTTTATTTTGGGCAGCCTTTCGCTGCTTCCCCTATTCCTGATCAGACAAAAGGCCGCAGCGGATACCGGGATGTCCCAGCTTCGGCGATTCTGCCTGTACTCACTGGCCGCCGGCGGCTGTCTCTTCGTTGCGGTCATTCTGCAGCAATTCGGAATCATGTTTACCACCGCGGGTAACGCCGGCTTCATCACCGGCCTGTATGTGGTGCTCACCCCGATTTTCGGTATCTTCCTGGGCAAAAAAACAGGTCCCGCTACCTGGTTCGGTTCGGTCCTTACCCTCGCGGGACTGTACTTCCTCAGCGCTGCGGGCCGCCTGGATTCCGTGAACCCCGGCGACATCATCACCGTGGCAAGCGCGGTTTTCTGGGCCTTCCACGTGCTGCTTATTGACCGGCTGGTCCGGCTCATCGATCCGATCCTGCTGTCTATGGGACAGTTTGCCGTGTGCGGCATCCTTTCGCTCGGCGGGGCTTTCCTTCTCGAACCTTTTGTCGCGGGCGCGGCCGCCCGGATCAACCCCATCCTCCTTCAAACCGGCCTCTTTGCCTGGCTGCCCTTCCCTGCCCTGACCGCCGAACTTGCCGCCGGCGCAATCCGCTTTCCCGCGGAAGCCGCCGTCCCCATCCTCTACGGCGGCCTCGCGTCGGTCGGCATCGCCTACACTCTGCAGGTAGTGGCCCAGCACGACGCGCCCCCCGCTCACGCCACCATCATCCTCTGTCTCGAAGGCTGTTTCGCCGCGCTTGGCGGAGCGCTCCTTCTCTCCGAAAAAATAGGCCCATGGACCCTGCTGGGCTTCATTCTGATGCTCGCCGGTATGCTAATCACCCAGTGGGAGGTGATTGGACAGGTAAAAACCATCCGCCGGCGCCCCGCCGAAGAGCGTCCTTATCCGGTCCAGAAAGGCTTCCGGCGGCGGGGCGGTGATGGAAGGGGGGAACGTTTCCACTGAAAGTTCCGGCGATGTTTCGCACAACTCTAGTTTCCAGGCATGGAGCGAAAGGCCGCGCTTGCCGTATCTTAAACCGCGGGCGCCGTATTTGCGGTCGCCCGCAAGGGGATGACCGCGGGCGGCGGCCTGAGCGCGGACCTGGTGGGTTCTGCCGGTCACGATTTCCGCGAGGAGCAGAGTACAGGCTTCGCCCGCATCCGGCGGCGTTAGGGCCAGGGGGCTTATTTTGGTCAATGCGGTTTTGCCCTCTCCCGGTTCGGCGGTAAATGTCTTTTTCGCGTCCCTGTCCCGAAAGAGTTCGTCCCGCCAGAGCGCTTCTTTCTCAACGCGGCCTTCCACCAGGGCAAGGTAGTATTTTTTCAGCCGGTGTTCCCGCAGCAGGGCGCTGAAACGGCGCGCGCCCTCGATGCATGTAGAAAAAACGATAATGCCGCTGGTGGGCTTGTCCAGCCGGTGCAGCGGGCCGGGCCTGAACGAAAGCGAAGGGGAAAGGCTTGGGGCGAGGAAGGCCCGCGCCATGCCGTCCAGTCCGCCGGGGCCGTGAACGGCGAGTCCCGCAGGCTTGTTAAAGACAATGAGGCCCCCGCCCTGCCAGAGGATCGGAGGCAGCGCCGCCGGATGAGAGGACGCCGCGGGCCGGCGCGCCGTTTCCTGCGTCCGGGGGATCGCGGCGTCAACCGTGATGATTGCGCCGGCCTTTACCCGGCGGGAAGGGGCGGCGGGTTCTCCGTCTACCAATACGCGGCCCTGCCGCAGCAGGCGGTGAATCAGGGAAAGGGAACAGCCGCTCAGCGCCTTACGTAACACCCGATCCAGCCGCCGGCCTTCGTCATTTTCACCGGTTTTTAATTCCATCCCGTTAAACCTGTTGATTCGGAAGTCTGGTTTAATACCCCGCGGCTTGAGGTTCATTAATCTTCTTCCCTGCATAACATGAGCCGCTCATTGCCCGATCCGCAGGGAGTCAAGCTCGCGCTGGGCCTGGCGTTCCACCGCACCGCCGAGGCCGGACCCGGTGAGCATGGTCAGTATCTTAACGCCGGTGTCGCTCAGGGGAGGTCCGGAGAAGCGGCAGAGGGAACCCGTGGCCGCGGCGATGGCGGCCAGCACTTTTTCTTCTCGGGAAACAGCGAAAGAGGACAGGGCCTCAAGAAAGACCTGAATGGCTACGCCGTCAGGATCAACACCGATACGGCCGATGGCTTCCGCGGCTGCGGCCTTGATTACCGGATCGGTATCCTTCCTGAATACGTTGGCCAGAAAAGGGATGGTCTCCCGTGAACCGATATGGGCCAAAAGCAGCAAGGCCCGCATGCGGTACTGGGGCTGCACCGCAGGATGGGTAATTGAGGCATTGGGCCTGTTATATTCGCCCCCGGCCACTTCCATCAGGTAAGCGGTCCAGGCAAGCTCGTTCTCACCCACGCTGCCCGCCTTCACCGCCTTATCGATGCCGTCAAGCCGGGCGCTCAACTCCCTTTCCTCAAAACGGAAAGGGTAATCCGCCCAGGGTGAGGGAAGCGGGCTGCCGGTTCCGTAGGAACCTTCCGGGGCGGGGCCGTAAAGGGATTGCCGCTGGAAGCGGGTACGGTCTTCAATTCTGTAGGCGTTGAGAATCCAGTTCTTGCCGCCCGAATAGAGAACCCCGTCTTCACCAAAAGCGGGGATGGCGGCGGTGTTTTCCAGGATGGTGAACCAGAGCCTGCGTCCGTCGGCGGTAAAGCCCGTGGCCCCGCTTGGGGAAAGCACATAGATACCCCGCTCGTCGTAGAGCATAACGGCCTCTTCCTCAGCTCCCGCGTTACCCGTGGCTGTAGAACGGACGCGGATATGGGTGTCGCCGGTCCAGAGTATCTTCCCCTCGTCAACCGAGAGCAGGAGCGTCCGGCCGTCCCGCTGGGTTATGGCCGCCATGTTTCCCCGCTTGCCGCGGCCAGCGGCGGCGCGGAGAGCCGGGGCAGAGCGGACCTCCCCGCAGCGGGATCGGCGGGCATATACCATTCGTCAGGATTGCCGAGGATTTCCATAGTCCCGTTTTCGTAGAACGCCATGACCCTCGGCGCCCTCTGCCAGGCAGTCTTCCTGTCCCCGGCGCGGCTTGCGCCGGCGCTGAGTGAAATCAACACCTGGGGAGGGGACAACAGTTTCCAAATCAGCGCGCCGCCGAATTGATCGATGCGCAGAACCTCCCCCCTTTCCAGGGACAGCAAAACGCCGCCGCCCTGGTCCAGCCGGGGACTGAGTCTTATCTTTTCCGTAAAGCGCCGTGACCAGAGGAGGTTCCCCGATGCGGTATAACAGGAAATTTGGTCGCCGGTCGGCACAAAGAGCCTGCCGTCCCAGCCGGAAATGACCGGCCCGGAAAGCGGCCCGCCGGGATTCCGCCGCCACAGTTCCCTCCCCGCCCGGTTAATCGCTATGAGTACGCCGTTTGTCCGGGAGATATACGAAGTCCCCTCCCGCGAACGGCTGACAAACGGGCCGATCCTCCCCCTCGCCGAATAGTTCCACAGGAGCGCGCCGCTTGAGGAATACGCCTTGATGTTTCCCCCATCCAGGGCTACCACTGCGGACTGGACCTGCGCCGCAGGCAGCCCCATAACCGCCCCCCCCAGAGCGCGCTCCCAGAGCGGCTCGGCGTCTACCTGCCCCTGTTCCCGATCCGGAACCGGCCCGCTCTGGGAAAAAACAACGAGGGGAAACAGCAGGAATGACATGAGGAAAGGGTATTTCATCACTGCCCTAATTCTTGCCGAATATCGCCGGACTTGCAAGATACGGGAAGCGGAAATGTTTGCAGTTCTCGTCCAGGAAAGCGCCAAGAACTTATCCGCTTGACAATTGAATTCAATGTTATATAAATCATATAATATTAGTAGGAGTTATTATGAAAGAACACCTGAAAGATTTTGCTAAATTAGGCGAACAAACCAAAGCGGTCCACGCCGGGGAATTCCCGGATCCTGTTACCGGCGCATCGTCACCGAACCTGGTCATGTCTACTACCTTTGTCGTGGGCGCGGATACGGGGTTTTCGGTTGAAGGCATGGGGGAGGATGATCCGTTTGTTTACACCCGCTGGGGCAACCCTACCATACGGCAGTTGGAGGAAAAACTTGCCGTTTTGGAAGACGCCGAAACCGCCGTTGCTTTTGCCAGCGGTATGAGTGCCGCCACAGCTCTGCTGCTCCATACCCTCAAGGCCGGGGATCGGGCGGTCATAAGCGATGTTGCCTACGCGGCAGTGGCGGAGGCAACCAACGAGCTTTTCCCAAGCCTCGGTGTGGCCATCACCAAGGTTGATACGTCCGACCCGGAGGCCCTGGAAGCGGCGGTTAAGCCCGGCGTAAAGCTGGTTTACATCGAGACTCCCTGTAACCCCCTGCTCCGGCTCACCGATATTGAGGCCGCTGCGGAGATTGCCCACAAGGCCGGGGCTTGCCTGGCGGTGGATTCAACCTTCGCTACCCCTATCGCCACCAAACCCCTGGGGTTCGGCGCGGATTACGTCATCCATTCACTGACCAAGTATATCGGCGGTCACGGCGATGCCCTGGGCGGGGTTTTGCTGGGCAGAGCCGCGGATCTTGTTCCATTGCGTAAAAGGACCTCGATCCGTTTGGGGGGAACTTTGAGTCCCTTCAATGCCTGGCTCGTCATGAGGGGCCTCGCGACCCTGCCCCTCCGCATGAAGGCCCATGAAGAAAACGCCCTCAAAGTGGCCCGTTACCTTGAAACAAATCCCCAGGTAAAACGGGTGATCTATCCCGGCCTTCCCTCCCATCCCCAGCACGATCTGGCAAAACGCCAGATGAGGAATTTTTCCGGTATGGTAAGTTTTCAGACCGCAAAGGGCAAGGAAACCGCCCGGCATCTTGCGGAAAAACTGCGGATCATTCATTATGCGGTCTCCCTGGGGCATCACCGTTCCCTTATCTTTTATCTGCATACGGAAGAACTGCTTGATAGTTCCTTTAAATTCGCCACGCAAAGACAGCTTGATTCCTGGAAGACTTTTGCCGGAGACGGTATATTCCGCTTATCTGTTGGTCTTGAGGACGCGGAGGATTTAATCGCCGATTTGGAACAGGCCCTGATATAGGCGTACCGGCCTTTTTATTCGAAAGTCTGGTTTAATACCCCGCCCTTGATGCTGCGCAAGTAGCTACTCTGCCGCGGTTCAAACAACGTAACAATTTCAAAAATTTGGTGTTAAACCAGACGGTATTAGGCCGAACTTCGAGTTTCAAATTTAACCGCAAAGTCGAATAAGTCGAATAAGTTTTTAGCGTCAAATTACTTTTTTCCTTTCCTTTTTCGACTTATTCGACTTTGTGGTGAATAAAT
>JAIROT010000054.1 GCA_031257385.1 Treponema sp. | reverse complement strand
CTTCTCATTCCGCTATTATAGAGACGGTTTTATTTTCAAACATAAAAAAAGAGAGTGAAAAAAATTGAGATTTTGAGACAAAGCTCTTGACACGGGAGCACATCATATCAGGAGCCTGTCCGTAAAGCCGGCCGGTTCATGGACAGAATTTTACAAGGGACTGTAATGGGAAAGAAAAAGGCGGACTTAAACACCGAAACGGCAGGATTACTGCACCCGGAAAAGAAGCTTGCCGAGGATCAGAATGAAACGGCGCTCCGGCCCCGCTTTCTCAGCGAGTTTCTCGGCCAGGAGCAGATGAAGGATAATCTCTCCGTTTTTATGTCCGCCGCAAAAAACCGGGGAGAGGTTCTTGACCACCTCTTTCTCATCGGGCCGCCGGGCCTGGGGAAAACCACACTCGCACAGGTGGTGGCAAACGAGATGGGAGGAGATTTCAAACACACCGTTGCCACCGCTCTGGACAAGCCGAAGGATCTTGCGGGGATACTGACCACACTGCCTGAGTCTTCGGTGTTTTTTATTGACGAGATCCACAGCCTCAAGCCCGCCATAGAAGAGATGCTCTACATTGCCATGGAGGACTACGAGCTGGATTGGGTCATAGGGCAGGGGCCCCAGGCCAGAACGATCCGTATCCCCGTCAAGCCCTTTACGCTGGTTGGGGCTACCACCAAGGCGGGCAATGTCGCCGGGCCCCTGATCAGCCGTTTCGGCATAACCTGCCGTTTTTCTTTCTATGAGCAGAAGGATATGGAGGCCATCATCCGCCGGTCCGCGGAGATCATCAGGGTTCATGTTGACAGCGATGCCGTTCCTCTTATGGCGGCCTCCGCCAGGGGCACTCCCCGCGTCGCAAACCGTCTGCTCAGGCGCATGAGGGACTTTGCCCAGGTGATGCCTGAAGAAGGCGGCAGGATCGGCCGGACGGTGGTATGCGAAGGGCTCAGGCGGCTTGAGATTGACAGCCTCGGCCTGGAACGTTACGACAGGGAGATCCTCAGAATGATCATTGAACGTTACGGCGGCGGCCCCGTGGGAGCGGAAACGCTGGCAATTTCCATCGGGGAATCGGTGGAGACCCTGGAGGATTACTACGAGCCCTTCCTTATTCAGGCCGGCCTTCTCCAGCGGAGTCCCAGAGGCCGCATGGTAACCGATCTTGGCTATAAACACCTCAATCTTGCAAAAAAATCTTCAGACGGATACGGCCTCTTTTAATGAAAACCAGGGACTTTTTTTTTGAACTGCCTGAAAGCCTTATAGCCCAGGAACCTTTGGAGCGGGGGAAAGACCGGCTCATGCTGCTTGAACGTTCAAGCGGAAAGCGGGAACACAGGCTTGTCGCCGATCTTCCGTATCTCCTGGGGCCTGAAAAAAAACTGCTGGGCGAAAGGCCGCTTTTAGTGTTCAATAATTCCCGTGTCCGCAAGGCCCGGCTCTACGGAATCTCCGGGGAAACCGGGGCCAGGGTAGAGTTTTTGCTCCTCAGGAAACAGGATGGAGAGGGGAGAATCTGGCTCTGTATGGCCCAGCGGGCAAAGCGCCGCCGTCCGGGGAGCCGCTATGTTTTTGGAAGCGGCAGCGATTCTGTCGAGGCTGTGATTATAGGCCTTGAAGGGGAATTTCGTGTCCTTCAATTTGCAAGAGCCCTGGACGAATCCTGGCTGGATGTCCATGGACACATTCCCCTGCCTCCCTACATCAAACGGGAAGACAATGCTTCCGATTCGGAACGTTACCAGACCGTCTATGCCGGGGAAACAGGTTCCGCCGCAGCCCCCACCGCCGGTCTTCATTTTACCGGGGAACTCCTTTCAGAACTGGAAAAAGCCGGCGCGGAAAGCGCCTTTATCACCCTCCATGTAGGGCTGGGAACCTTTCTCCCGGTACGCAGTGATACTGTTGAAGAACACCGCATGCACGAGGAATTTTATTCAATTGACAGGATTGCCGCGGAAAAGATAAACAGGGCCGCGGCAGAGGGAAGGCGGATCTGCGCCATAGGTACTACCAGTGTGAGGACGCTGGAATCGGCATGGAATACGGAAACAGAATCGCTGTCTGCAGGGGAGGGGAGTACTTCAATCTTTATCTATCCCGGCTACCGCTTCACGCTTGTGGACGCCCTCTTTACCAATTTTCATACTCCCGAATCGACACTGTTAATGCTGGTATCGGCCTTTGCCGCGGCTTTTGCAGCGGCCTTTGCCGGAACATCCCGCCGGGCCGCCGATAAGGGGCGGAGCTTCCCTTCGGGGGAAGAGGGCAGAAATCTCATCCTGGAAAGCTACGCCGAGGCAGTTGAGAAGGGCTACCGTTTCTACAGCTACGGGGACGCCATGCTGATCCATTAAGCCGCCTGTTTGCGGCTCTGACTCACTATCGAAGAGAAGACCACCGAAGAAACAATGATCGTACCCCCCAGGAGAGCCGATGCCGAAGGCTTTTCCCCGGTTATTGCCAGAACCCACACCGGGTTCAGCACCGCTTCAAGAAGAGCGGTGAGCATGGCCTTTACGGCGCTGATCCGTTTTATGCCGTAGGAGAAAAGCAGAGACGCCAGCCCTATCTGTATCGTACCCATGTAGAGAATGGCAAGCGCATTGGCAGGTTTCAATACCGGGGTAAAGATAAACCAGAAGGGAACGCTTACCGCCGCGCAGAGTACATGGGCAAAAAACATGGAGTCCGCCGGGTTTCCGTCCTTCTGAAGACGCATGCACACCGAGTTGGCGCCGAAGAAGAAACCCGAAAGCAGGGCTATGCTGTCGCCGGGGAGGGAGCCTCCGGAACCAAGGGAAAGCCCCTCCCGGAAGAAGATGACAAGCCCGGCCATGACCAGCGCCAGCGCCGCCCAAATTTCCCAGCGCGGCTTTTCCCTGACGACGAGCCAGCCGAGAAGAGCCGCCCAGACAGGGGCGGTATACTGAAGCAGAATTGCGTTTGCCGAGGTGGTAAGCTTGTTGGCAATAACAAAGGAGATCATTGTAGCCGCATAGGCCGCGGCCCCGGCGGCAAGATACAGGGGATTGTTTTTGGGTCTGTAAGCCCCTGCCCGCCTCATGCTTATGTACCGGAACACAAAAAGAAAGAGGGCCGCAACGGCGCTCCGGCCGCCTGCAATGAGCAATGGGTGCCAGTCAACCAATTTGATAAAGAGCCCGCTGGTACTCCAGAAAAAGGCGCAGAGCGCTATGCCAAGCTGGCCCCATAGCGCATTTGATGAACGAAGTTTCCGCGGCATTTTTTTAGCTACCGGCAATTATAGGCCCAGGCAGATATTTTGTCAAGGAAAATTGCGAACCTGCGGCGATCTTTTTTTGGCACAGGCCGCAGGGCAGAAAAGCGTAAACAGGGCTGTTATGCGCCGTTAAATCCTTTTACAATATTTTTCATCATGTTTCCTTTCTTGTATTTCTCTCAATTGAAAGGAGAGACAATAAAATTACCATGTTCATGAATATGCCAAACAAAAAACAAATCATGACAAGAGCCGTTCCTCTAATCATGCCTGTCAATAAAGAAGGCATTTTTTGTTCCATATAATATGGAATGCCAAACAATTCTTTTTCTCTATCGCTTATTTTTTCAAAATATAAACGCTTGTATTCGTTTATATAGGTATGCACATTATCAGGATCTTCTGTTTCCGCGCTTGTTATTATTGAGGACAGATTTTCCAAAAATTCGTTTTTCTCTTCATCAATTTCAAAACTATCAAGCCATCTATCAAGTACAGGTCTGTTTTCTTCGGTGAATAAATATTCTTCAACATTTTCCGGAAATATTATCTGAGTATTGGCCTCATCTTCTGCCGGATTAATGCCTGTTTGCACATCTGAAAATGAAATTATGTTTTTCTTTTTTTTGGTCCCGTTATATGTAAGCGTAAAAAACAAAGCGACAACAATTGTCAGTAATAAAACAAGTGCGCCAATAAACACAACAGTTCTTACAAGGGGAAAGAGAACAGAACGTTCAATTTTTGCCAACATGATAAACTCCTTTTTAATAAATCCAGTTTAATAAATCCAGGGTTGCTTTCCCAAAAACTGAAGTTTTGGGAAAGCCTCACTGTTTCAAAGAACAATTGCGGGGGTTGCCGCGGAGCGCCTGCCCCCGCTTTTCAGTTAAGGGACAGGTCCTTATTTACCTCTGATGCGGTTTCATGAATGTCCGCGCTATTTCTTCCCCGTCAAGGTATCGTTGGTGTAGTTGACCCGGTAGCCTTCCAGAATGAGGGCGCCGTTGCCGTATTTTACCTTGTCGCGGTTGCCGACATAGAGAGCAGCGCCATCCCGTTCGCTTTTGTTGGCCTTGTCCCCCGCATCGGAACCGTAGATCGTGCCGCCGGACATGGTGAAGGTTCCGCTAACATCCACGCCGTCGCCGTAGCCGGTATTACCGCTGATCTCTCCGCCGGACATGGTGAAGGTTCCGCCTACCGATATGCGATTGCTTTTCCCCCCTTTCATGACAAGGGTTCCGCCTTCGGAAACAGTTCCCCCCTCCAGGACCATGTCCCGCAGAATAAGGGTTTCCCCGCCGCCAACGGTAAAGGAACCGGCCAGGGTATGTTCACCCGCCCCGCCGCTCCGCAGGGAGACGGCCACCTTGCGGTGGACCCGGGTAAAGGAGATGCCGCCGGAAAAGTTTCCGGTAACATTTATCACATAGTTCCTGTTATCCCCCCCGGTGTCAATGGCCTTGAGGGCCTTTTCCCACTGCTCCGCGTTTGCCACGTCGAAAGTCCCGGCGATGGCCGCCCCCGGGCCGAAATCCTCATCGTTCCACCGGGGCGCCATCTGCGCCCGTTCCCGGGCCAACCGTTCCTGCTCCTCTTTTTTCGCCGCTTCGGCGGCCGCTTTTTCTTCGGCTTCCCTTTGCGCCGCCGCCTCCCGTTCCAGCCGTTCCTGCTCCTCGGCTTCCCTTTGCGCCGCCGCCTCCCGTTCCCATTCTGCCTGTTCCTCCTCTTCTATTCGTTTCTGCTTTACGTGCGCCACCAGGCCCTCCAGGGAAGGGTCGCTGACGCAGCCCGCGAACCCTGAAAAAGCCAATGCCGCCATAAGCAGAATCACCGGCGCTTTCAAAACCAACAATGTTCTGTTCTTCATCATAAAACTCCTTTTATCCGGCTTTGCGCCGTTAAGATTTACCATCCACTTGCGCGGGAATGGACCTGTTTTGCACTATCCATCTATAGTGCCTTATTTGTGCTTCTTTTTTTGATTCGAATTTTCTTTTATCCTCCTTAATGACCCTCTTCAATATCCAGCCACAATCTTTACCTGCCGCTTCAACGGCATCGTCCCTCTTTTTTCCCGCCTTGTTATGCTTGTCCCAAAGTACAAACAGCGGAGTTTTGTCCCAATAAAAATTATCGCCCCCCATTAAATCACGTAAAGAAAACCATTCTTTTTTTCTGTTTTTGCACCAGCAATATACACTCCCCTGAAGAAAATCCTTAATACGCTGAATATCAGAATCATGAATTCCACTCACGTTTCTG
>JAIROT010000289.1 GCA_031257385.1 Treponema sp. | reverse complement strand
GGTGGACACCTTTGCCGTTCGGCTAACACTTCCTACTACCAAGCGTGTAGCGGACTTTCACCGCCTAGTTACTCCCCATGCCGGGCGCACAGGTAGAAAATGCACAAAATTGTGCATTTATCATTTGGGCTAAAGCCCCACAGACCCTAGCGGCCCGCGCGGAAGCCGCAGCGCAGGCCCATAAATCTGCCCCCACGGGCTCCTAGCGGCGGCGGACTTGCCAGGTGAAGCGAATTCCTGTGGAGAAGCGGATGCCGGCGGCAAAGTCGGCGATAAAGTTTGGCTTTGAGCTGTCGCTGACGTAAGACTGCCATGCGAGTTCACCGTAGGGGGCCAGTTCGCCTCCGCCTACTTTGAAAGTAAAGGGTGCGGCAGTGATGCCTATGGTTCCAAGGAAGTTGGTTCCGCCTGAGTAACGCCGCAGTCCGTCGCTGGTCCTTAGCTCGGCATCGCCAAAGCTGAGGACGGGGCCGGCAAAAACCCGGAAGCGGTCGTCAAAACCCCAGGAAATGGTGAAGGGCAGCCGGAACACTCCAAGCGCGCCGTCATATTCCGGGCGAATCTCCGCGCCGAAAAGCGAGGATGCGCCGAAGATATTGAATTGGGCCGCCCCCCGAACCTGGGACGTAAAGCCCCGGAAAATATTCCCGCCCTGCAGCAGGCCGTCTTCAAGCAGGCCGCCCCAGGAGGGCGCAAAGGCGACGCCGACAAGAAAGCGGCTGCTCTTTTCAGTGGGTTGGCTGCCGGATAAGTCGGCGTCCGGAACCGGCGGGCTGTCCGGGCGCACCGGAACCCAATCGTTATCGGTTTCGGCGGCCGCCGCCGGTCTTACGCCGCCGCTAAGGGCAGCCGGCCTGACGTCGGCGCCTGTCCCGCCTGCGGTTGGAGCGCCTGCAATGCTTGCGCCATTAGTCTTCTGGACATTTGTCCTGTCGGCAGTGCCCGGCGTTACAATGGAGGGAAGCGGAGTCCGTTTCTCCTCAATGTCCGCGCCGGGCAGGGCCTTTCCCGCCCCTGCGTAACGGCTTGCCCAGTACTCTTCATCCAGACTGGAATAGATCACTCCCGTTACCGGTCCCTGAGAAGCGGAATGAATAAAGCGGCCGCCTCCGACAAAAATGCCCGCATGGGATATTTTTCCCGTATTGTCGGTTTTGAAAAACAGCAGGTCCCCCGGCTGCAAATCCGAGTTCGGTATTTTTTCTACCCAGGCATACAGGGCGGTGGTTGATCGGGGCGTGGAAATACCCAGGGCATCACGGAAACTCAGGAATATCAGCCCCGAACAGTCCAGTCCCTTTGAATCGGCTCCCCCATAGCGGTAGGGGGTGTTTTCGTATTTCTCTGCAGCGCTCAGTACCTTAAACCGGGCCTCCCGAAAAGCTGCGACTTTTTCCGCGGGCGAAGCGGACGCTTCCGGAGCGAAAGCATAGCCCGTATCAAGGGGAGCGGCAAAGAGAGCCGCAAACCCGCCGAAAACCAGCGCCGCCAGCACAATCACCTTGCCCCTTGTGCCGGGGCATACACAAATATTTCGCTTCTTCATTTATCTTTTATCGGCACATTTCGCGTTATCTTGACTTTTCGCATTAAAACATTCATTCTCATACCATGCCTGAAAGTAATCATCAAAGCGAAAAACCCGACGCCGGTCAAAGGCTGGCGCTTATCCGCCACTCGGTGAGCCACATCATGGCCCAGGCGGTAACAGGCCTCTTTCCCGGGACCAGGGTTGCCATCGGTCCCTCTATCGAAAACGGCTTTTACTACGATTTTCTTCTGCCCCGGCCCATAAGCGCCGAGGACCTGCCCGCCATTGAAGCGGAGATGAAAAAGATCATCGACTCGAGGCAGGATTTTGTGAAAGTGATCGTGAGCCGAGAGGAAGCCCTGAGCCGCTTTGCCGGAGAGGAATTCAAAACCGAGCTTATTAATGAGCTGCCTGCCGGCGCGGAAATAACGATCTACGAAAACCGTGACGCCGAAGGCAAGGTACTGTGGGCGGACCTTTGCCGCGGCCCCCACCTGGCCAATACCGGAGCGATCAACTCCGCGGCCTTCAAGCTGCAAAGCATAGCCGGGGCCTACTGGCGGGGAGACGAAAACCGGCCCATGCTTACCCGCATTTACGGCACGGCCTGGGAAAATCCCAAGGAACTCAAAGCCTACCTCGCCTTTCTTGACGAGGTTGAAAAGCGGGACCACCGCCGCCTTGGCAGGGAACTTGACCTCTACTCGATCCACGAAGAAGCGGGCGCGGGCCTTATCTACTGGCACCCCAACGGCGGCCGCATGAGGGTCGCCGTTGAGGATTTTTGGCGTCAGGAACATTACCGCAACGGTTACGAGATTCTCTACACCCCCCACATCGGCAAAAGCTGGCTGTGGGAAACTTCCGGGCACCTGGGTTTCTACAAGCCGAACATGTATTCTCCCATGGAAATCGACAATCAGGACTACATCATCAAACCGATGAACTGTCCTTTCCACATCATGATCTACAAGAACAGGGGCCGTTCCTACCGCGACCTGCCCCTGCGCTGGGCCGAGCTTGGCACGGTTTACCGCTACGAACGCGGCGGAGTGCTGCACGGACTTTTACGGGTACGGGGCTTTACCCAGGACGATGCCCACATCTTCTGTACGCCCGAACAGATGGAAGGGGAGATTCGTGAAGTGCTGCGTTTCAGCCTCCATCTGTGGAAGGTGTTCGGCTTCAACGACATTAAGGCCTACCTTGCCACCAGGCCCGCCGAAAGCGTGGGTGAGCAGAGCCGCTGGGACGCCGCCCTGGAGAGTCTCCGTAAGGCGGTGGAAGCCGAAAGCCTGGCTTACGAAATTGACGAAGGCGGCGGCGCGTTCTACGGTCCCAAGATCGACCTTAAAATCAAGGACGCCCTTGGCCGCGAATGGCAGATGACCACCATCCAGTTTGACTTTAACGAGCCTGAGCGTTTTGACATGACCTTTGTAGACGCCGACGGCCGGCACAAGCGGCCCTACATGGTGCACCGCGCCCTTTTGGGCAGCCTGGAACGTTTCTTTGGCGTGCTTATCGAACACTTTGGCGGCGCTTTCCCCGTGTGGATCGCCCCGGAACAGATCGCCGTTATTCCCGTGGCGGAAGCCTTCAACGACTACGCGAAAAAAGCCGCCGCGGAACTTAAGGGCGCCGATCTGCGGGTTTCCACGGAACTGGGAGACGGCAGACTCAACGCCAAAATCCGTGACTGCCAGAACCGGAAGGTCCCCTATATGCTGGTGCTAGGCCGGCGCGAAGCCGACGAGGGAACGGTGTCCATCCGGCTGCGGGACGGCAGACAGATGCCGCCAATGAAAATCGCGGACTTCGCCGCTTACGCGGTACGGAAAGCCCGCTCCCGCGATTTGGAACTGTAGGAGCCTGTGGGACTTGCAGGGTTTTGTGTCTTTTTCAGTAAAAAAGGCACAAAATCTCGATTTACGGGCGTCCCTGGGAGCCTGTGGGACTTGTGGATTTTTTCGGCCTTTGACCGTAAAAATCCCCGATTTTTGGGCTCCTTTGGGAGTCTGCAAGGTAGAAAATGCACAAATTTGTGCATTTTCTTTATCATTTGGGCTAAAGCCCCACAGACTCCTGGGTAGTTTGCAGGTAAAACCAGCGGTTCTTCTGAGTATCTGCCTTAAAATTTTTACGGATCATGTTGAGCCCGGCGGGTCAGGCGGCGGCTTTGGGTTTATAGAGATGACAGAACCACATCAAACAGGCAAAGGCCCCTCCCCCAACGATGTTCCCCAGGGTAACCGGGACAAGATTGACGGTAAAAAAGCCGCCCCAGGTTAACGCCGCCGTAATGACCCCCAGTTCCGCGGCTTTGGCGGCATAGGCCGGGACTTGCAGGGCCATAAGCCCCGCGGGGATATAGTACATATTGGCCACGCTGTGTTCAAACCCGCAGATCACAAAGAAGCAGACCGGCAGGTAGGTTCCCATAAACCGTCCGGGCACGTCCTTGGATGCCAGGGCGAGAAACACCCCTATACATACCAGGAGGTTACAGAAGATCCCCGATACCAGGGCATTGGCAAAGGGAAGGGCGCATTTGGCGGAGGCCACCCGGATGGTAAAGGCCGCCAGGGCATTGGCGGAATAGTT
>JAIROT010000274.1 GCA_031257385.1 Treponema sp. | reverse complement strand
CTGACTATGGCCATGGGAATGATGATGGTGGTTATCATACGTGATATCGACCTTTCCATAGGATCCGATGTGGCCCTGAGCGCTATGGTGGCGGGGATTATGTTCCGGGATTTTGGCGCATCCCTCTGGACCGGGATACTGGTTTCCCTGGTAATAGGTCTCTGTTGCGGGATGTTTAACGGTTTCCTCATCGCGTATTTGAAAATCCCCGCCATTATCGTGACCCTGGGAACCATCAATGCTTACCGGGGCCTTACCTATATCATTTCCCGGGGAAAGATGGTAACCGGTTATGAGCTCCCCGCCGGAATGAGTAATGTAGTGTCCCGGGGGATAGCGTTCGGGGACTTTCTGATACCCTGGCTGGTCCTTATTGCCATAGCCATCGCGCTGATATTTTTCTTTTTGCTGCGGTATACCCACTTTGGCAGGGAAGTGTATGCGGTCGGGTCCAACCGGGAAGCCGCCCATCTGCGGGGTATAAATTGCAAAAAGACGGAGTTTCTTGTCTTTACGATTACCGGGTTCCTGTGCGGCATCACCGCCATGATGTCCGCCGCCCGGTTTGGGTATGTGAGCCCCAATAATACCGGTAACGGCCTCGAATTTGTGGTTATTTCGGCAACGATTATCGGGGGTGTCAGCGTTTCCGGCGGCAAGGGGACGGTGGTTGGAGTTTTTTTGGGCTGCCTCCTCCTGGGGACGATCAATACCATGATTGCCATGGTGGGTATCCCCGGTACGGTACAACGGTTCAGTTACGGTTTCATAATTGTTATCGCTTTGCTGTTGGATCGTGGTGTGGCTATAATGCAGACCAGGGCCAAGCTTAAAGCGGCAGTGTAGGATGTGATAAATGAGTACCGGAGCAAGCAGGGTGAATAAAAATTTTTGGAAAGAAGCGTCGAAGCGGAGGGAATTGGTACCTTTTGCGCTTCTGATTGTGGTACTGATTGTCAGTATGTCTCTTTCTTCCAGTTTCCGCGATCTGGCGTATCTCTTGCGGACTTCCACCCGGTATATGGAACTGGGAATGGCCGCCTTAACCATGACTTTTATTATCACTGCGGGAATGATCGATCTTTCAGTACCGGCGGTGATGTGCTGTTCCGCCACGGTTACGGCGTTGTTCTTCCATGCCGGACTGCCTATGGGGATTGCGATTGTATTCGGGATAGTAACCGGAGCTGCCTGCGGGGCTTTTAACGGACTGCTGATAGCCTACCTTAATCTGCCGGCTATGATTGTTACTATCGGTACGATGAATCTGATCCGGGGCATATCGCAAATTTTTATCGGCGATAAAAGCCTGGGATCCTTTCCCAAGTGGTTCAATAGTTTTGAACGGAAAACCATCTTTACCATCGGGGACGCGAATTTCGGTATTACCCTGCTGATATTTCTTTTGGTCAGCCTCTGTTTTTATCTGCTGCTTCACCGGACCGGGTTCGGCAGAAAGGTGTTTGCTATCGGGGCCAACGAACAGGCCGCTATTCACAGCGGGGTAAACACCAAACGGGTTAAGCTGGGCCTGTTTATCATGTCCGGGGTAGTTTCCGCAGCGGCCGGTATCCTTACCATGTCGCGCTTGTTTCTGGTCCGGTATGATATGCATCTGAATACGGAAATTGACGTGGTTATTATGGTACTCCTCGGGGGAGCGGATATTAACGGCGGCCGGGGCAGTATTCTGGGTACGGTCATAGCGGTGGTTTTGGTCATTATTCTTAAAACCGGCTTAATTGTAGCTAATATCACCTCCGATGCTCAGATGTTTGTAATGGGGTTAATTTTATTAGTATCCATTATTATTCCTAATATCAGTTCGCTGGTACAGGAATTAAAGGACAAATGAACCAGAAAATTTGCCCTTTTACAAGGGCATGATAATAGTGGCAATTACAGGTAATTGGATTCCAATCAGTTATCTGTGGTTCACCGGTTCTGTATGTTCCGGTATAAGTAATATTCGGTTGTTTTAGGAGGAAGACATGAAATTGGCAAAAAAAATGCTGTTTCTTGGGCTGTGTTTGATCCTTGCCGCTGGTATGGTGTTTGCGGCCGGTGGAAAGGATGGGGGAGGAGCTGCCGGTGCGGGGAGCGGCAAAATCAAGATTTATTTCATTCCAAAAAATCTGGGTAATCCCTATTTTGTAGCTTTAAGTACCGGGTTTGAGCAGGCCATTCAGGAACTTGGGGCGGATAAGTTTGAGTTTATTATGACCGGCCCTGCTACGCCGGAAGCCACCAGCCAGATTGAGTATGTGGAAGCTGCGGTCCAAAACGGCGCCAAGGCTATTTTCATCGCCGCCAACTCCAATGATGCGCTAAATCCGACTTTTGATGATGCCCGGAAAAAGGGTGTGCGGATCTACATTATCAACCAGGATATACCCGGCAGTGAAGCCCATCGGGATGCGGCGATTCTGCCGGTAAATTTCGCCACCGTCGGCGTTTCCCAGCTTGACCTTTTGGGCGGCTATATTAACTTCGAAGGGGAATTTGCCATCCTTTCCGCCACCACCGATGCTCCGGATCAGAATTTCTGGGTTCAGTCCATGAAGGATGAACTGGCAAAAGGTAGTCCCAAATATGCCAAGATGAAACTGGTTGAAGTGGTGTACGGTGACGATCAGCCCGAAAGGTCCACTACCGAGATGGAAGCCCTCATTACCAAGTGGCCTAACCTGAAAGGTGTAATTGCGCCCACCACTGTAGGTATTGCCGCCGCTGCCAAGGTCGTCCAGACCCGGGGCCTTGGAGACAAGATCAAGGTAACCGGCTTGGGACTGCCCTCTGAAATGAAAGAATTCATCGTTGACGGAACTTCTCCGGGCTTCCAGCTCTGGGATCCTCCCGCCGAAGGCTACCTTGGGGTATATCTGGTTAATGCGGAAGTTACCCAAGGGTTCAAACCCGCTCCGGGCGCCAGCTTTAGCGCCGGCAAGCTGGGTACGGTGAAGATCGAATCCAACGGCCAGATCCTGACCCTGCCGACACCAAAGCTCTTTGACAAGAACAATTTGCAGGATTTTATCTACTAAGAAGCACGGAATTTTTTGTCGGTGTTAGTGTAACCATGATACCCGGTGAGCTGTTATTCTCGCCGGGATCATGGTTTTTTTACTCTTGAATTATCAGAGAGAGGAGGAACGAATAATTATGGGAAAAATAATTGATTTAACCGCGCCGATGTTTGACGGAGCGCCTACCATGCCGATGGATCCGAAGATGTCCCTTACCTGGCATTGTTCGCTGGAAACGCTGGGGTATAATCTTTCCCGGCTTACTACCTCAACGCATCAGGGGACCCATATGGATGCGGCCCGTCATTTCTTTAATAACGGGGAGACTATCGATCAAGTTTCGCTGGATCGCTGCGTTGTGCGGTCGGTAAAGGCGGATCTGACCGCTAAGAAACCAGGTGACCCTATCACTGTTGAAGATCTGAAACCTTACGAAGCCCAAATTGCCCAGGGGAACCAGATTCTTTTGCATACCGGCTGGGATAAAAAGTTTCCGGATCAGATATACTTTTCCGGTTTCCCGTATGTTACCAAAGAACTGGCCGATTGGTTCGTGGAAAAAAAGGTTGGTCTGGTAGGCATGGATATGCCGACCCCGAACGGGACGGATTGGAAATATGTCCATGTCAAGATGCTGGGCGCGGGGATATTGATTGTCGAAGGGCTGGCGAATATGGAACAACTGCCAAGCGGCGCCTCTTTCACCTTCTATTCGCTTCCCCTCAAACTCCAGGGACGGGACGGATCTCCCATACGGGCTATTGCGGTATTGGACTAAACCGCCTGTAAGGGTACATATCCCGCCGCGCCGGGCGGTTACGGGGATGACCCGTGGTCCTCGCGGCCGTTTTGCGCCTCTTTTTCCAGGTTGGCCTGGGCTTTCTGGAGATGGTTAAACATCGCTTCGCCGGCTTTTTTTTCGTCCCTGTCCCGGACGGC
>JAIROT010000165.1 GCA_031257385.1 Treponema sp. | reverse complement strand
TCGACATTGTAACGACCAGCATAACGATTACCGGTATTGACCCTGAAGAAAAGTCCTTTACTATTGAGGCAAACTTCAGAACTGATGACGGAGAAGGGGTTTGGGAAAAACGGGTATATTCCTGGGATAACGATACCGGGCGTTATGAGATAATTTATTCCGAGCCGATAGATCATCGGGAGTATTTTCAGAGGCGATCCTCATCGTTATAGATAAATTTCCTCTCGAACGAGCCTCCGATCAAGCAATTGCCCCGCGCCCTTGATGCTGCGCAAGCGGCTGCTCTGCCGCACGGAGGCTCATTATTTTCCTTCTAATCCATAATTCGCTTCCCGCTTATTCCGCCCGGTAAACCCCCCTTGGCATGGTTTTTGCTTTTGTGCCCGGTGAGCGGGCACGCAAAAACCACGCCAACCCCTGCGGGGGACGGGGCGGCTTCTCAATTTCGCATACCGCGCATTTTACCCGCTCCATCCGCCGGGTTTTTAATACCTCCGTTCTGTCGAATTTATTCCAGTCACGCCGGTTTTGCCCGGAAGCGTTTTTGCCCCCGGTGGGGAGGCAGGGGACCGAAAAAGAGATATAGTTGAAGCAGGAGCCGAATATGGAACAAGCACAAGCTATAGGCAAGGGACTGACCTTTGAAAAGGTTTGGGCCGCAATACAAGCCACTAATGAGCAGATAAAAGAAACTGACCGTATGATAAAAGAAAATGCCCGGTGGCATGAGGAAACTGACCGTATAATAAAAGAAACCGCCCAACAGATGAAGGTAACCGACAAGCGGGTTGGAGAACTTACCAACCGCTTTGGCGATATAGTTGAGTATATGGTTTTGCCGAACCTGGTGACGAAATTTGAGGAGTTGGGCTTTGTCTTTACCAGGGCAAACCGCACGGAAATCAAGGACAAGGAACACAATATATTCACGGAAGTTGACGCTATGCTGGAAAACGGCGACAAGGTGATGGCTGTGGAGATTAAGAACAAGCCCAATATTGACGATATAAATGATCACATTGAGCGCATGGAAAAACTGCGCAAATATGCGGATTTGCATAACGACAAGAGGATATACCTGGGCGCCGTTGCTGGGGTAGTGTTCGGCGAAAGCGAAAAAAACTATACCCTAAAAAAAGGTTTGTATGTTATTGAGCCCTCCGGGGAGACATTCAAGATTACCGAACCCAAAGACAAATATCACCCTCGGGAATGGTAAAGGTTTCATAAAAAAATGGATTGAAAACCGCAAGGCATTTCGGGCTGTGCCAAGGGACCCGGGGTATTGACAGAACTTCCTGTTTTGTCAATCATATTTTCATGGATGAAAAATTTTTACAAACCGAAAGCTTTGAAACTAAAACCGCGCCTTCCGCCCCGGCCGGGGCTGTGGTTTTTACCAAACGGGGAACCGTTACCGGTCTTACCGTTATAGCCCTCTTCGCGGCGCTCATCGCGGCGGGGACGTTTATCTCAATTCCCCTGCCCCTTTCGCCGGTTCCCATTGTCCTGCAGAATTTCTTTGCGCTGCTGGCGGGTCTTGTTCTGGGACCGGCGATGGGCGCCGCGGCGGTGGCCCTGTACCTTATCGCGGGAATAATCGGCGCGCCGGTTTTCGCGGGCGCTACCGGCGGCATTGTCCGCATCATCGGGCCGACCGGCGGCTTCCTTATCGGTTATCTGCTGGCGGGCCTGAGCGCGGGCCTTATCGCGGGCTTTCCCGGGCAGGAGAAAAAGGTCCCGCTCTGGCGGATCATTACCGCGGCTTTTACGGGCCTGTTGCTTGTGTACCTGCCCGGCCTGGTCTGGCTCAAGATCAGCACCGGCGGAACCTGGGCCGCCGCCCTGGCCGGGGGCTTTATCCCCTTTATCCCCGGCGATTTGGCAAAAGGCGTCGTGGCGGTGGTGATTGCCCCCAGGCTGCGGCGGGCCGCGGCGGATCTGCTCTCCCGTTAGCGGTCAATGAGCAGGCCGGACAGACAGGTTTTATTTTCAATTCGCCGCCTCTGCAAGATTTTCCCCGGCCCTGCGAGGGAAGAGCCCTGCCGGGCGCTCCGGAATATAAACCTTGATATTTATGAAGGCCAGTGCCTGCTCATCGCCGGTTCCAACGGATCGGGGAAAACCCTGCTCATGCGGATCATCGCGGGACTGCTGGAACCCAGCGGAGGCGAAGTCCTTTTCCGGGGGGGAAACCTCAGGCGGGAACTGGGCCTGGTATTTCAGGATGCCGACGCCCAGATCGTGGGGGAAACGGTAGAAGAAGACATTGCCCTGGGGCCTGAAAATCTGGGCTTTTCAAAAGCCGAGGTGCGGGAGCGGGTGGACCGCGCTATTGAGGCGCTGGGGCTTTCGTCCAGACGGACAAGCCCTCCCCGCAGGCTCTCCGGCGGGGAGAAGCGCCGCCTCGCCGTGGCGGGAATTCTCGCCATGGGCTGCAACACCCTTATCCTGGATGAACCTTTTGCAAACCTGGACTGGCCGGGCGTGTCCCGGACCCTGCAAATAATCGCCGACATCAAAAAAAACGGAAAAACCCTCATCATTCTGACCCATGAACTGGAAAAGGTTCTGGCCCTGGCCGATCGGCTGGTGATCCTCGACAGGGGCCTTGTATGCGACGACGGCCTTCCGGCGGAAGTGCTGGACAGGCTCGATCCCGCCTGGGGTGTCCGTGATCCGAGGAGAAACTACGCCGATGTTAAAGACTGCTCATGGCTGGAAACATAAAAGAAAGCCGCCGCATTCCTTTCAGTTACCAGAGCGGCGCCACTCTCCTGCACCGCGCGCCGGCGGGCCTGAAACTACTGGCCCTCCTGATTCTGTCGATCACCACGTTCAGCTCCATACCGGGGCTTTTGCTATCCGCCATGCTTACCTGCGCCGCTTCCCTTGCGGCCCGAATCCGGCCATGGAAACTGCTGAGGGGTTTCCGCTCCCTGTTCATACTGTCCCTGTTCATCCTGATTTTTACAACCGTTGATCCCGGCGCGGAAGGCGTTTCGTTAGGTGAAATAAATGTCTTCGGCCCGGGCCTGCCGGCCGTCAAGATACCCTTCATCAGCGCCAAAGGCTTTTTTGAGGGCGTCCTCTCAGGATTACGCATAACGGTTTCCTTTGCCGCCGGCTCCCTGCTCTTCGCGGTAACCACCATGCGGGAACTGCGGCTTTCCCTGGGCAAAGCGGAGCGGGCCGTTTCCGGTCTTCTTAACCCCGTCCGAAACAGGTCTCCCCGCGGGCAGGCAAAGACAAGCCAACCCGCAAAGAGCCCTCCCCCGGCTGCCGGCCGCATCAGCCTGAGTATCGGCATTATGCTCGGCTTCATCCCCCGTTTTTTCGAGCTTTGGGAAACCATGAACATGGCCTGCGAAGCCCGGTCCTGCAAGCGGGGACTCCGCAGGTTTATGCTCATCATCCCCCTGATAATTGAGCGGATGCTTGAAATGGCCGCCGACACCGCGGACGCTCTGGAAGCAAAGGGAATTTCTTATGGAAAGGAGTAATTTTTATAAAGACTGCTTCATGGGTAAAACTTGATATAGGGGCCGCACGGAACAACAGCATGTTATCAGAGACTTTCCCAAAACATGGGCAAGTTTTGGGAAAGCCCCATCAGTAATAGCTGATCCGGTAATCCCCCCAAACGGTAAAACCCAGGCGGCGGTAAACGGAACGGGCGGCAGGATTTGATTTTTTGACAAAAAGACTGATCCCCTTTCCCTGGGCGATAAGGGAGCGGACAAATTCGGCGGCCATGCGGCGGGCAATGCCCAGGCCCCGGAAATCGGGGTGTACGTAGACGCCGCCGACCTGAAAACGGGTAAAAGACAAACTGCTGGTGTTGATCTTCCCCACCAGGCGGCCGCCGAGTTCCGCGGCGAGGATATGCTCGCTCGAAAGAATACGTTCAATGTTCAGCCGGCTGACCGCCGGATTAAACACCGCGTTTTTAGGCAGTACCTCCTCCCGCTCATAAGCGGCTTGCAGGGCGGCGAGGGTATCCGCATCGGTAAACAGCGGCTTGCGGAGTATCAGATCCGCGGGACCGGCGGAAAAACACTCTTCGTTAGGCGATCTGTCTATGCACATAAGATCGTAATCGATATTTTCCGCCGCCCTCCGTCCGAATTTTTCCAGGGCCTGCTCCAAAAGTACCGCATCGTCTTTCAGGCCCTGCAGCGAATGGATCGGAACGGTCTTGAAAAAACCCCGGAGGAAACGCGGCGGGGGTATTTCTTTTTGGCCGCAGAGCACCGGCAGCAGGCTCCGCTTTGACTGAATGATCATACCGTAAATACCGTGCTTGTCCCGCAGAGTCCACACATGTTCCTTTGCGGGATTGAGCTTCAGAAATCTGCTGCAGGCGGCGACACACAAGGCTTCCTGACCGCGAAGCAGCTTTTCAGGCCCGGCGGTATCCCGCTTCTTCATTTTTCGCCAGCGAAGACTCTCACTCATAGGGCAGCCTGCCTTCGGCGGGTATTCTGCCGATCATCGCGGAAAAACCCGCCGCGAAAGATTCAGCAGCGTAGCTGTACACCGCCAGCGCCCCATTCACCCAGGGGACGCTTTCAAGGTATACGGGACTTAATACCGAAAGGACGATCACCTGTTTTTTGAGCGGC
This sequence comes from Treponema sp., assembly GCA_031257385.1. Lineage (GTDB taxonomy): Bacteria > Spirochaetota > Spirochaetia > Treponematales > Breznakiellaceae > WQXQ01. The sequence continues at coordinate 9,975 of JAIROT010000165.1, read as the reverse complement.
TCAAGGCTTCGCAGCAGGCGCAGATCGGCGGCATCGGAAAGACAGAAGATCACCGTATCGGCGTTACGCGCATACGAGAGCAGCGCGGCGGGGCCGTCGGTTTCGGTATACCGGCAGGAAGCGGCGTCCGGGAAAGCCGCCTTGCCCGCTTTGAAAAAATCATTGTAGCGGCCCGCCAGCAGCACCCGCCCGGCGGACTCCGGCTTCAGCGGCAAAACCGAATCAGATGACGGGGACTTTACCAGGGTAACGCTTCGCGCGGCAAGATTCAGAAAGAAGACGGCCCCTTCCGGATCGGGCAGCTCTGTCTCAACCTTCCGCGGATCCGGAATATAGGGAACCGCCCCCTCCCCTTTCAGGTAACGCAGTTTGACAAGCAGCACCCTGCGGGCGGCGTCACGCACCCTTGCGCGGAATTCCTCCTCCTCTTTCATGGAACTGAGCAAAAATGTCCACAGCGGATCGTACAGGTTCGGCGTTTTTGAAAGCATGATAATGTCATTGCCCGCAACCAGGGCCTGCTTGGCAGTCCGGGAAAGACTCCCCGCCCATCCGGTTGCGCCGTTCATCATAAGATCATCGGTAATGATAATCCCCTGATAGCCGATTTTGTCCCGCAGCACGTCTTTCAAAAACCAGGACGAAAGCGAAGCCGGCATCGACGCGGCATCGGTATTGGGAAAGGCAAGATGCCCGCTCATCACCGCGGGCAGTCCTTCGACAGCCAGCATACGGTAGGGCACCAATTCCCGATCCCAGAGGGTTTCAAAAGAAACCTCAATCTGGGGCAGCACCCCGTGGGAATCAAGGTCTGTATCGCCGTGGCCGGGATAATGCTTTGCCGTGGGAATCACCCCGGCGGCCTGCTGGCCTTTCATAAAAGCCGCCCCCAGAATCCCCACCTTTACCGGATCGCTCCCGAAAGACCTGGGACCGATAAGCACCGAGTCGCGGTTGGTAAAAAGGTCCACCATGGGGGCAAAGTTCATGTTGATTCCCAGCACCGCCAGCTCTTTGCCGATGTAGTAGCCCGCTAGGTACGCATCCTGCGGATAGCCCGAAGCGCCGATGGCCATATTGCCGGGTGTTTCGCTGGTACTTCCCTTTACATGACGAATCCAGCCCCCCTCCTGATCGGTGGCCACAAGGAGGGGAATATTAAACGGCCCGGCGAGACTCGCCTTCTGCAAAGCGCCCACCGTTCCCGCAAGCCGCAACGTGTCCTCGGTATTCCAGCCGAATATCTTCACTCCGCCGATGTTCCGCTCCCGAATCCAGTTCAGAATAAGCGGCGACGGCTCCGCCCCCCCCCAGCCAAGCATAAAGGTCTGGGCCAGGGCCTGCTCGTCGCTCATGGCGCGCTCTATGGCCGCGGCAAGTTCTTCCGGCGGGGCGGAATCGGTAAAACTCAAAGGGAAAATTACAATGGGACAAGTGAAAAAAAAGAGAAAAAAAGAAAGAACCGCGCAAGCCGGATGAAGAACAAACTTTGTTGGAATTCTGAATTCATAACGACATGCTGACACACCCCAAACCACGGATCAAGTATACGCCCTGTTGTTCAATTTGTCTATGTATTCGGCGGCGCTGTGAGCCGCTACCGCGCCTTCACCGGCGGCAACCACCACCTGGCGGAAAGAACCGGAACGGACATCGCCTGCGGCAAAAAGGCCCGGTACGGAACTCGCCATTTTCTGATCGGTGATAATATAGCCGTTTGTGTCAAGCGCGGCTTTTACGCCGTTTCCGCCCGCCGCCAGAGACGATTGGGGAAATGTACCGGCGAAAATAAAAACCGCATCAACGGATTCTTTATAAACTTCTGCCTTGCCGTTTTTACCGCCGCGCTCAAGAACCACGGCGCCCACTTTTTGCGGGATTGCGCCGGCGGCGGGATCTTCCCCTTTGATCTCCTTTATGACCGTATTGAAGCGAACCTCAATATTGGGGTTGCTCAGCACCCGCCCGGCAAGGGCCTTCTGCGCCCGGAAGCGATCCCGGCGGTGCACAAGGATTATCCGGGAACTGAGCCGGGAAAGGTACTGGGCCTCGTCACAGGCCGCGTCCCCGCCGCCGGCCACTATCATTTTTTTGTTTCTGAAAAAGGGGCCGTCGCAGGTGGCGCAGTAGGAAACTCCCCTGCCGGCAAATTCCTTTTCACCGGGAACATCCAGGCAGCGGTGGGCGGCCCCGGCAGCGATGATCACTGCGGGCGCAGTGCGGCTTTCGCCGCCGGCCAGCTCCGCGATAAAAAGCTCCCCTTCTTTTTTCAAAGCGGTTACCGCCCCGCTGAGGAAGACGGCGCCAAAGGCTTCGGCCTGGCGGTGGAGGTCCCGTGAAAAATCAAAACCCGTTCTGGGACCGGCGATTAGCCTGCCTTCGTCATCCCTTTTTTCCACATTGCCGGGATAATTCTCAAGTACGTCGATTAATAAAACCTGCCCGCCCGGGGCAAGCTGCTCGATTACCAGTACCTTGAGGTTTGCCCTGGCTCCGTACTGGGCGGATGTAAGACCTGCAGGCCCCGCCCCGATGATAATTAAATCCGCGTCAGATTCGATCATGCAAACCCCCTGTAGTAGTTAGAATTCTTCGTAATACCCTGTCCGGGAAAGATCGTAAGCCCCTGTCATTTCAAGGTCTTTACGGAATTCGCCTGAGTCCACATAGGCCAGGACAGCCTTTACCGCGGGAATATGCCTGTCCTCCAGGCGGAATACAAAATCGTACCATTCAAGCTGGAGGGGGATAAAATCAACGCCGGCCATGCCAGAGGCGGCGTTCTCGCAGCCGCAGCCCAGATCCGCTCCGCCTCTGGCAACAGCGCTGGCGCAGGCAATATGGGAGGCATATTCATGGGAATAGCCGCGTATATTTCCCGCCTTGATCCCCGACAACCTGAGTTTTTGATCCAAAAGAATACGGGTGCCGCAACCCCGTTCCCGGTTGATCATGACAAGATCGGTCCGGGCCAAATCCCCCCAGTCACGTATACCCAGAGGATTCCCCTTTTTTACATAAAAGCCCTGCATACGGCCTGCCAGTCGCAGAACCCCCACAGGCAGGCCCGGAAGGAGACGGCGTATAAAGGGGTAATTGTAAGTATCGGTTTCAGCGTCCCAGAGATGGGACGCGGCCATGGTTATTTTTCCCAGGTACAGGGCGACAAGGCTGCTATAACAGCCCGTATAAGAACGAAAAACCTGATCTCCGGTCTCGTTTCCGGCTTTTGTAATCAAAAGTTCCAGGCACCTGTCCTGCCCGGAAATAATCACCCGCCGGGCTTGTTTTGCGGCGTCCGGTTCTTCATTGATCCCGTCCGCCCCGCCTTCCCCCGCGCTACCGTGCCAGGCCCCTGGATAATCGTCCGCGTCCTGAAAAGGCCCCGTTTTTCCGGCCCGCAGATAGCGGTCTATGTCTTCCTGGGAAACCCGCACCCGCTTGCCTACTCTTGTGGAGGGGAGTTCTCCCCGTTTGATAAGTTCGTAGACGGTGTATTTTTTAATCCGCAGCCGTCTGGCTACATCTTCGGCGGTTAAAAGGAGGGTATCCATAATAGTAGACCGGCTTTATGGTAGCCTATTTGATTGAAAAAGACAACACGCACGTGCGCCCCTTGAAGCGCGCGCGCAGGCTGTGGTAATATGATTAAATCAGGCATAAATGCCGGTGAAACAAAGAGGGATTATGCAGTCGGTCGGAATTAACATCGGGTCCACCAGCCTTAAAATGGTGTTGTTTGCATACGACAATGCGGCGGAAAAAGGCAGGGCGGTCTGGAGCGCGGCGGTGCCGCACGAGGGCGATTTCGGCGCGGCGGCGCGGCGGCTCCTCTCCGAGGGGAAGATACCCGAAGGGATCCCCGCCCTGGTAACGGGCAACGAGGGCCGCTTCATGTTCAACGTGTCAGGAACGCTGGAGCCGCTCTGCGTGGAGGCGGCGCTGCAGAATCTGGGCCTCAGGGCCGACGCGGTGGTCAGCATGGGCGGCGAGGACCTCATCGTTTACTCCCTTGATTCCGGCGGCAAGATTATCAACAATTTTTCCGGCAACAAGTGCGCCAGCGGGACGGGTGAATTCCTCAAGCAGCAGCTCGCCCGGATGGACATGACCCTCGCGGACATAGACCGGGTGCCCGACACCGCCAAGGTCTACTCCCTTTCCACCCGCTGTTCGGTGTTTATGAAAAGCGACTGCACCCACCGGCTTAACAAGCGGGAAGCCACCAAAGACGACATCGTGCTTTCCCTTTCGGACGTGATGGCGGTCAAGGTTATCGACTTTCTGAAACGGGCTAAAGTTACGTCGGGGCGCGTGGTGCTCACCGGCGGCATCACCCTTAACCGGCACATCATCCGCTTTATCCGGGAAAAAGCGCCGGAAATCGAATTTATCATTCCCGAAACAGCGCCGGTTTTTGAAGCCCTGGGCGCGGCGGCGCTGGCCCCCCTGTCGGGCAGCGTACTTCCTCAGGCGGAGAGCCTCCTCAAGCCCAATGAGATCCGCTTCGGCACACTGGGCGCTCTGCGGGACTGGGAAGGCAAGGTGAAATTTTTCGAAAAAAGCGGCGGCAAGGTCCGGGCCGGCAGAAAATACATCCTTGGCGTTGACGGCGGTTCCACCACCACCAAGGCATGCCTTGTGGATGCGGAAACCGACGAGATTGCCGCGAGTCACTACGGCCGTACCCACGGCGATCCGGTGAAGGCCCTCAAAGAGTGCCTCGCCATTATGCAGGAGAAAATTATCGCCGATACCGGCGGCAAAAACATCGATATAATCCTCGTTTCCACTACCGGTTCCAGCCGGGAAATTCTCGGCGTATTTCTGGAAACCCCCGGAGTGTACAACGAGATCATCGCCCACTCGGTGGGAACCACCTATTTTGATCCCGAAGTGGAGACGATTTTCGAGATTGGCGGACAGGACGCCAAGTACGTGTTGCTCAAAAACGGCGTGCCCATTGACTACGCGATGAACGAGGCCTGCTCGGCGGGTACCGGCTCCTTCCTCGAAGAATCCGCTTCGGGGGATCTTTCGATCCACAGCGCCGTGGACATCGGCCCCGTCGCGCTTGAAGCCGACGCGCCCTGCAAATTCGGCGAACACTGCTCGGCTTTTATCAACTCCGACATCCGCAAGGCAGTTCAGCAGGGCGCGGGCAGGGAGAATATCACCGCCGGTATCGCCTGTTCGATTGTCTCCAATTACCTCAACCGCGTGGTGGGAAACCGCACCATCGGCGGGAAAATCTTTTTACAGGGTGGGGTCGCCAAAAATCAGGCGGTGCCGCCGGCCTTCGCCATGCTCCTGGGCAAAGAAATACTCGTGCCGCCTTCGCCGGAACTCACCGGCTGCTTCGGCGTGGCCCTGCTGGCGAAGCGCAAGCACGCCGACGGCCTGCTTGACGAGCGCACGGTAGTAATTGACGATATCATCAACCGCGAGATCGGTTACGAGCGGGTCTTTACCTGCAGATCCTGTGAAAACGGCTGCCCGATTCAGGTCCTCAACGTGAACACCCACAAGTACATGTTTGGCGGCCGCTGCAACAAATATACCAATATGCGCAAGGCCATTAAGGACGTGCCGGTTTTCGATTATGTTGAAAAACGGCAGAAGATGCTGTTTGAAGAGTTCGCCGCGCCGGCGCTTTTGGAAAAAAAGCGTGATTTTACCGTGGGAATTCCGCGGGCTTTTTCGGTGCACACGCTCTATCCGCTGTATTCGTGGTTCTTTCACGAACTGGGGATCAAGACCTTTTTGTCTACCGAGGTCGCCCACGCGGGCGTCGCCAGGGCGGAATCAACCTACTGTTTTCCGGCGGAGATTGCCCACGGCGCGGTGCAGGACTGCCTGGACAAGGGGGCGGATTACGTGCTGCTGCCCCATTTCAGGGATATGCCCTCTTACGAGGACGAGGTACACGCCAATTTCTGCCCCATTACCCAGAGCCTTCCCTACTATATCGAAAAGGCGTTTCCCGATATCGACAAGAAACGCTGGCTACCCCTGGTGGTGAGCTTCAAATTCGGCGAGGGCAAAGCCCTTGAACTGTTCCGCGAAATGGCGGCGCGGCTGGGCATAGGCGAGGCGGAAACCAAAGCGGCCTTTGAAAGCGCGCTGGGGCGGCAGCACTCCTATTTTGAGGCCGTACGCGCAATGGGCAGGGAAGCGCTCGCGGAGGCCCGTAAATCGGACCGGCCGGTGATCGCCGTTCTGGGCAGGCCCTACAACGCCTTTACCCAGGAGGCGAACATGGGCATTCCCCGGAAATTCACCACGCGGGGCTATTCAATCGTTCCCTTCGACATTCTTCCCTTCCACGATGAAAAGATTTTTCCCAACATGTACTGGTACTACGGCCAGGAAGACGTCAAGGCGGCCAATCTCCTCAAAAAAGAAGACAATATTTATCTGACTTATGTTACAAACTTTTCCTGCGCGCCTGATTCGTTCATCCTTCACTATATCAAATGGGTGATGGGACAAAAACCGTTTCTCGTGCTGGAACTGGATTCCCATTCCGCCGATGCCGGCGTTGACACCCGTGTGGAGGCCTTTCTTGACATCATTGATGGTTACCGCGCCAAAAAGAACGAGCTTGAAGCGGAACGTTACGACAACGGCTGGCGTTTTGTCAGTGAAAAAAAGACGGGAGGGGACTTTGATCTGCGGATCGACAACGCCAAAACCGGCGAGAAGGTTCCCATTATAGGGAACAGGCGGGTGCGGGTGCTGCTCTCCAATATGGGGGCCATTTCCACCGAGTACATGGGGGCGGCGGTGCGCGGCCTGGGGATCAACGCCGAGGCAATGCCCGTGGCCACGCCCAAGACGATTCAGCTTGCCCGTGCCCACGCTTCGGGAAAAGAATGTGTCCCCAGCCATCTGGTTTTGGGAAGCGCCCTGCAATTTTTCTTCAGCGAAAAATACCGCAAGGATGAGTTGTACCTCCTCTTTGTGCCGATCACCACCGGCCCCTGCCGTACCGGCCAGTACTACGTTTTCTACGAAAACCTCTTCCGGGACCTGAGGCTTGAGAACGTGGTGGTCTTTATCCTTTCGGCGGACAATTCGTACACCGAACTCGGTCCCGGCTTCGCCAGAGAGATGTGGAAGGGCCTGGTGCTCTCCGATTACCTCAAGGACATTCAGACCGCCCTTAAGGCTGCCGCCGCCGATCCGGCCCGGGCCCAGGCGGACTTTGAAAAATCCTGGCGCAAAGTTATGCACACGGTGGAACACAATCCCAGGGGAATATGGCGGGAACTGAGAAAAGTCGCCCTTGACGTAAAAAAAATCCCCCTCAAACGGAAAGTCGTTGACTGTCCAAGGGTGCTCATCGTGGGGGAGATATACGTGCGCCGCGACGATTTCGCCGTGGGTGAGTTAACCGATCTGATGAGCGAGCGGGGCATTGTGGTAAAAGTGGCGGGCGTCTCCGAGTGGATTCACTATCTGGACTTTGTCCGCGAATACGCGCTCAACAAGCTGATAAAGTTAAGAAAACCCGGAACGCGGCTTTTCTCCAAACCCTGGCGGGACCTCAAGAAACTTGCAATTGAGGAATGGTGGAAACATTCGGTGGAAAAAAAGGTACTTTCGATTCTGAAACCCACCGGCCTTATCCCCGAAACTCCCCACGACATGCGCGAGATCATGAAATACACCCAGAAACACTTTGTCAACCTGGAACTCAACTCGGAAATCGCCGTCTCCTCCGGTTCCGCGGCGGCGGCCATGGACGCGGGCTATTCGGGTATTGTAAACATCAGCCCCTTTGCCTGCCTCATCGGGCGGGTTATCGAGGGCCTCTTTACCCCCTGGGCGCGGGAGCGCAATTACCCGATCCTCTCGGTGGAAGTGGACGGTAATCTGCTGCCGCCGAATATTATCAACAAGCTCAATATTTTTATGGTGAACGTGCTCCGTTTCAAGGGCGAAAACGATCTTTCTTCCCTCGTGGACAAGGCGGGGTCTCATAATCCGCTCTTTGTGCGGGAGGCTGCTATGGAAGAAAAGTTAGAGGCGGGTTAAATGGACAGACTCTATAAAAGCGTAGATTCCCTGCTGGAGACTTACGGCTCCTTCGGCATGGTGAACCACTCGGCCGGCGCCAACCTTCCCGGCAGGGAAAGCATAGCCGCCATTGTCCGCGGCCTGGACGAGCTTATCTTTCCCGGCTTCCTTGAAAATCAGGGCCTGGATCACAGCAATCTCCGGCTCATCACCGCCGAAAAGATAAACCGCCTGGCCCGCGAACTGATCCGGGAAACGGAAAAAAGCCTCGCCTTTTCGGCGCGTTCCGGCTCCTTAAGCTGCGGCAACGAAGGCTGCCACGCCGCCGCGGAACTGATCGTGGAAAGTTTTTTCGAAGAGCTGCCGGCCCTCCGCCGTTCCCTGTCCCTGGATATGGAGGCCGCATTCAGGGGCGACCCCGCGGCCAAGAGCTTCGAGGAAGTGATCCTTTCCTACCCCGGTTTTCAGGCGATCACCGTGCACCGCCTGGCCCACTTTTTCTGGAAAGCCCAGGTGCCGCTTATCCCGCGGATGATGAGCGAACTGATCCACGGCAGCACCGGTATCGATATTCACCCCGGCGCCGAAATCGGCGAATCCTTTTTTATCGATCACGGTACGGGCGTAGTCATCGGTGAAACCACGATCATCGGCAAAAACGTCAAACTCTACCAGGGCGTCACCCTGGGCGCGCTCTCGGTCAAAAAAGAGGAAGGCGGCCGCAAACGCCATCCCACCATTGAGGACGACACCACGATCTATTCCAACGCCACGATTTTGGGCGGCGACACGATCATCGGACGGGGGAGTATCATCGGGGGCAACGTGTGGCTCACCGAGTCCGTTCCCGCGGGTACCGTGGTCTACAACCGGCGCTCGTAGGAGCGTGAACGCGTAATGAATCAAAAAAAAGCGGCGTTTGTGGCGGTGGTGGGCCGGCCTTCGGTTGGAAAATCCACACTGATAAACCGGATCTGCGGCGAGAAAGTCGCCATTGTCAGCGCCGCGCCCCAGACTACACGTAACGCCATCCGCGGAATTGTCAACAGGGAACAGGGCCAGCTCGTCTTTATCGATACGCCGGGCCGCCACAATTCCGAAAAAAAATTCAACAAAAAGCTGATGGAAGTGTCGGACAGGGCGGTAAATGAGGCGGACCTGACGCTCTACGTTCTGGACGCTTCCCGCCCGCCGGGAACGGAAGAGCGGGCGATAGCGGAACTCCTGCGCCCCCTTGCCGAAAGGACCGTTGCGGCAGTTAACAAGATCGATATGCTCAAGAAGGGAGATCTCCGGGACGCCGCCTGTTCCGGTATTCGTAAATTCCTGGAAGAACAGCTTTCCGGCCTTTCAGGCGATCGCTGTTTTGCAATTTCAGCCAAAAACAACGAGGGCGTGGATGCCCTGCTCGCCGCGTTATACGCAATGGCGCCTGAGGGGGAACCCTTTTACGGCGGGGATTATTACACCGATCAGGAAGTGGATTTCCGCGTCGCCGAAATCATCCGGGAGCAGGCGATCAACCGCCTGCGCCAGGAGCTTCCCCATTCGCTGTATGTGGAAGTGGCCGACACGGAATTTTTGCCTGAAAAAGACGGCGCGCGGCGGCTCTGGGTACGGGCCTTCATCATTGTCGAGCGGGAATCCCAAAAAGGCATGGTGGTGGGCAAAGGCGGCGAAATGATCAAGGCAATCCGCCAGGCAGCGCAAAAAGACCTCGACCGTATTTTTGACTGGAAGACAGCGCTTGACTTAAGGGTAAAGACCGGCAAAGACTGGCGGCACAACGACTCCACCCTGCGCCGGATCATTGAAACAGCACCGCGCCATAATTTTTCTAAGGAAGCACTGATTTATTCAATCGAGAATAAATCAGTGCTACTTTAATGTGGTTTTTTCGCAGTTTTCCGTAGGAAAACGAGAAAAATAATAGGGCAACGCTGATTAGCGTCA
>JAIROT010000143.1 GCA_031257385.1 Treponema sp. | reverse complement strand
AGTTCGAACGGAGGCTCGTTCGAGAGGAAGTTTATAATACCGTCTGGTTTAATACCAAATTTTTGTAATCGTTGCTTTATTCAGCCGGAGCAGAGCTCCGGGGTATTAAACCAGACTTTCGAATAACTCACGAAGAAAAATCCACCGCAAAGTCAAAAAAGGAAAGGAAAAAGGGGATTTTCTTCCAAAACCTTCTTCGACTTTTTTGACTTCGCGGTAAAAATTCCGGTTTTTCACCGGTATATAGTCAAAATGATGCGCCGGGCCTGGGGTTTTCCGGGGCCGGCGCCCGAAAATCTAAATCGAATGTATCAACAGATCCAGATGCTTCCCGATATGGCGCTCCAGCGCGCGGGCGTAGGCATCTTCCTGCCGCCGCCAGATTTGGTAGAGCCTGTCCCTGAAGGCAAAGGAACCGTCACCGTTCTTTTTGTTGAGGATAAGCCCGTAGGTAATGTGGATAAGCTGCCGGCAGTTGTTGTTTTCAAAGAGGCCCGGCAGTTCCGCGTTGGAAAGGGACGCGAGGCCGGGTATCTTTCCAGGATCAGTGGTAACATGGTAGTACTTGCGGGCCTCGTCAAAGGCGGAGAGCGCGTACTGATGGACTTCCCGGTACAGGGCGGGATCAACCTGCGCGATAACCCGCACGGCCTCAAGCCAGTTGGTGCCCGCTGTTTTTATATGGAAGATGCCCCGGCTTTCCCTGCCGATGGCGGGAAACACACTAAACTTGTCCGAGCCTGAATGGATGCTGAGTTTGTATTTGAAGTGACGGGCGATTGCCGCGTGGACTTTAATCTCTTTTTCAAACCGGGCAAGGTCGCCGATGTAGTCTATGCCTTTCTGGAATTCGCCGCAGAAGCGGGGCGCCATGGTGGCAAAGGAAACCCCCGCGTCGATTAATTCCCTGGCGACAAAGTAGTGCTGCAGGGGGGTAGTGGGGCTAGCGGTCTCGTCAATGGAAATCTCAAAATCGGCCCCGTATTTGCCGTCTTTCAAAAAACGCCCGTACATGTCCGCGGCGAAACCGATAGCCTCGCCGTAAATGGCGGCGATGGCCCCAAGCTCCGTCCCGGTAAAACTCAACACGATCCCTTCGCCGATATCGAATTGCTTCCCCAGGTATTTGGCCGTGTATTTTTCCGGCGGCGGCGGGGCGTTTGCCTCGCTGACACCGGTTTTTATATGATCCGAACAATCCAGGGTGATCATGGTGAAACCCAGGGACAGGGCGTATTCCACGTCCTTGACCGTTTTCAGATGATCCCCGTCCGCGCCCCAGCCTTTTTGAAAATCTTCCCTAAAGACGGCGAAACTTGCGGCGTCCAATACGTCCTCGTAGGTCCGGTTTGTCAGGTTGAGTTCCCTGATGGACTGCTGGGCAAACACCGGATAGACATCGTAGCGCTCAAACAGTTTAATATGACCGGGCGTGGCGATACCCAGCCGGTCCCCCAGACCGAAGCTGCGTTCCTCGCGGAGCACCCGGCTCGGCGCGGTAAAGGGAAAAAGTTTGCGCAGCGCGTCGGCGTTTTCGTGGTTAAGGGGCGCCCTGATTTTCCCGCCGGCAGGCTCTCCCTTAAACCCGTGGTTTTTTCCGCTTACAACGAGAAAATCCCCGCCGCCTGAAGCATCGTCTTTTGCCATGAAGACTTCCGCCTCAGCCTCTTCGATTTGGGCCTTATGAATAGACCTTTCATATACATCAAAACCTGAATAGTTCATAACCGCTCCTGAGTTATTGTAACACGGAATTGGGAAAATATATATAGAAGAAGTTTATATGCGCCGGCCCCGGGCTGCCCCTCCCGTGATGCGTGCGTGCGTGTTGATTTTGAAAGCAAACTATATTACAATACCTCATGCTGACGGTTCGCTTCTGGGGCGCTCGGGGGTCAATACCGTGTCCTGGTCCGGATACGGTAAAGTACGGGGGGAATACTTCCTGCCTGGAAATACGGGCCGGCGAGCGGCTTATCATTATTGATCTTGGCACCGGTATTCGTCCGCTGGGGGACTGGCTGCTGGCCCATGATTTCAAAAAAAACGGCTGCATCGAAGCGGACATTTTTATCACCCATACCCACTGGGATCACATCATGGGCTTTCCGGTGTTTGCTCCGATTTTTATTCCGAAAAACAAACTGTGGATACACGGGCCTGTGTCCTATGAGGAAGACAGCCTTGAAACGATCATCAGCGCCCAGTTGTCCTACCGTTACTGGCCGGTCAGGGCAAGCGAACTTGCCGCCCGCATTGAATATTATCAAATAAAAGAAACTTCGCTTAATCTCGGAGACGGCATACAATTAACCACCAAGTACCTTAACCACCCTATCCTCTGCCTGGGCTACCGTTTTGAGTACCAGGGAAAATCCATTGTTACGGCCTACGATCACGAACCTTTCCGCAACCTCTTCTCCATCGATCCCGCGGATCCCGCTTACGACGAAGAAGCCGCCAGAGAAGGCAGACTGGCCGCCGCCGAGGAGAATGAAAAGGTAATCCGTTTTTTCCAGGGCGCCGATATTCTGATCCACGACGCCCAATACACCGAAACCGCGTATAGAACGCACCTGGGCTGGGGCCATTCCTCGTATGAACAGGCAATTCGCAATGCCGTCCGCGCGGGGGTAAAAAAACTCGTTTTTTTTCACCACGATCCTGTCCATACCGACCGGCAGCTTGAAAAAATTGAGCGTAACTGCCGGGCCAAACTCCGCGGCAAGCCCGGCAAGCCGGCCCCGGAAATAATGATGGCTATGGAAGGGATAACGCTGAAGGCTTAGATCTTTAAGTCTTCGTTCAGGCGGATTCTTGCCGCTTTTTGTATATACCCGCTCCTGTATGCGCTCATCCTGAATCCCTTTAAGAGCGGATGAAAAAAGATGTAAGATCCAGGGGGAACCTTTCCCCCGGCTGAATAGTTACAAAAGGGTGACATTTCATTATACTTGATACTATGAAAGATTTGAACACGATTCGCTCGAAAAAAGCCTTCATTATCGACATGGACGGGGTTATCTACCACGGAAACCAGCTCCTCAAGGGATCCGCGGAATTTGTGGAATGGCTGAACGCCAACAATAAAGCCTACCTCTTCCTGACCAATTCCAGTGAGCGCTCCCCAATTGAGCTTGCCCAGAAACTTGCCCGCCTGGGCATCGAAGTGGAGCCGGAGCATTTTTACACCAGCGCCCTGGCCACGGCGAGTTTTCTCGCTTCCCAGCACCCCGGCGGTTCGGTATACGTAATTGGCGAGCCGGGGCTGATTCAGGCCCTGTATGACGCGGGCTTTACGATGAACAACGTCAATCCCGATTATGTGGTGGTGGGCGAAGGCCGGGGCTACAGCCTGGAAGCCCTGGAACGGGCGGTAAAGCTGGTGCTGGGCGGTGCGCGGCTTATCGGCACTAACCCGGACCTCTCCGGCCCGGTGGAAGGGGGCATTGTTCCCGCCTGTGGAGCGCTGGTAGCTCCCATTGAGCTGGCCGCAAAAAGCAAGGCCTATTTTATCGGTAAGCCGAACCCGCTGATGATGCGTCACGGACTGCGCAGACTCAAGACTTTGCGGGAAGAAACGGTCATCATCGGCGACCGCATGGACACGGACATTGTGGCCGGCGTTGAAACCGAAATCGAAACGGTGCTTGTCCTTTCGGGCGTTACCGTCCTTTCGGACATTCCCACCTTCCCCTACCGGCCCGGACATATTCTCGAAGGGGTGTTTGAGATACCGGAGGATTCTGATTTACCGCCTAAAACGGAAGCGTCTCCCACTCGTATATAAAGCGCAGCGCGTACTGCTGTATGCCGTCAAAGTAGTTGTCGATAAAGGAGGCGAGTTCCTTTCCTACATAGCGGTAGTGCCAGCTCTCCCAGCGGTAGCCGGTAAGGGCCTCGTAACCCTGGGGGAACGAGAGGGACCAGCCGAAGCGCGGAGCGTTGGATGCCATCCACCGGCCCGCGGCGGTTTCGGCAAAGGAATCGTCAATCGAACCAAAATCAACGGTCAGTCCGGTTTGATGCTGGCTAAAGCCGGGCCGGGCGGATTCCCTGTCCGCCGCCTCCCGCCCCATTTCGCGGACTATCCGGTTATATACCTCGGCCTGATAAGCGTATGAACGATAGGCTGAAGAGGCGAGGAGGGTAATCCCTTCGGCCTTTGCGGCCCGCGCCATTTCTTCTAACGAATCGGCCGCGGCTTTGCGGAGCGTAAGGTTCGCCCTGTTTACCCTGTACGAAGCGTCACGCAGTTCAACCAGGTCCGCAGGTTCATAGCCCTCCGGCAGGGGATGTTGTTTATCCACCAGCGTCCGCAGGGAAGGATCTTCCTCAAGGCAGCTCAGCAAATCGAGGATGAAAGCCGGGCTGTCCGCCATTGCCCCGGTTATCCGCTGCCGCATATCGGGGGGAATTGCCGCGTTATCGAACACAAGGGACAAAAGCCCGGCAAATTCGGCGGTATCCGCGGCATCCCGGGCCTCACCCAAACGGGCGATGGCCTCCGCGAGATCGGGAAGCCCTTCTTCGGAAACGACGCTTTCGGCCTCCGGCAATTCCGGCGGGGGGCTGTCCGGAACCGCGGGCTTTGAACGGGAACAGGACAAAACACCGCAAAGGAACGAAACAACGCACAGCGCAGGCAAAAAGCGGCGGGGCGAAAAACCTTCAATACGAACAAAACGCATACGGTAATTATACCGGCAAAAGGGAAGAGGGGGAACCAAGCGCCAGGGACAGGAAGGACACAAAGGGAAGAAAGGCCCGGGCTCCGTAACTGGTAGTTTTGCGGTTCTTGAAATAAATACCGATGCTCCGGGTTTGCCTCTCAACTCCGGTCCAGAGTTGTCCCTCAACTCCGTACCGGAATAGGGGATACATTCCGTGCCAGGTGCAGGGTCCTGCCCGTGCCGCGTGCATAGCCCTATGCCGGGGTGGCTGTCCTGGAGTCAGGTCTCTTTGGGGTCAGACCTCTCTTTGGGGACAGACCCCGCAGGCGGAGTTTTGCGCCTCTTCGGACCGCCCGCCGCTTGCTGAGCGGACGCGAAGGCGCAAAACTCTAAGCCGGACGCCGCAGGCGGCCGGCACGCCTCTTCGGACCACCCGCCGCTTGCTGAGCGGACGCGGGGGCGCAAAACTCCAAAATCCGGACGCCGCAGGCGACCGGATTAGGTTGATGATTAAGGGGAGTAAGGAGCGGCCTCCCTACTCCCCGGTTTGAACGCCTGCGCATTAGCTCAGCGCAGGGCGATGGCGGTGGCGACCCCTCCTGACCCGGTATAGGGAAGCATAGTCTGTGTACCGTTGAGCCAGTAACAGGGCTCTTCAGCATTATCCTGCACAAAGCCCACGATATACACATTGGAACCGGATACGGCAATGGCTTCGAAGCTATCATATGACCCGGTATAGGGGATAGTCTGTGTACCATTGAGCCAGTAACAGGGCTTATAGCTACCGCTGCCCGTATCAATGTCTTGGCCCACGATATATACATTGGAGCCGGATACGGCGATGCCCCGGGCGATGCCGTGTGACCCGGTAATGGGGAGGGTATGCCGTACGCCGTTGAGCCAGTAACAGGGCTTATAGCTACCGCTGCCGCTATCATAGTCGTCACCCGCGATATATACATCGGAGCCGGATACGGCGATGGCGTAGGCGGAGGCGTAGGCGGAGGCGGATGTCCCGGTAATGGGGAGGGTATGCTGTATACCGTTGAGCCAGTAACAGGGCTTATAGCTATCGCTGCCGCTATCATAGTAGTCACCCGCGATATATACATTGGAGCCGGATACGGCGATGGCGTAGGCGGAGGTGGATGTCCCGGTAATGGGGAGGGTATGCCGTACGCCGTTGATCCAGTAACAGGGTTGGCTGAGGCCGCCCGTATCAATGTCTTCGCCCACGATATATACATTGGAGCCGGATACGGCGATGGCGTAGGCCCAACCGTGTGACCCGGTAATGGGGAGGCTATGCTGTTCGCCGTTGATCCAGTAACAGGGATATTCATCATCTTCGGCGCCCGCGATATACACATCGGCGCCGGATACGGCGATGGCGGTGGCTAAGCCGACTGACCTGCTAATGGGGAGGGGTAGCTTTACGCCATCGATCCAGTAACAGGGCTTACCACCGTTACCTCCCGCGATATACACATCGCCGCCGGGTACAGGCGCCAAGTCGACGGGAGCGCTTGAAGGTGACAGCGGCGTATCGGCATCATCTTTGACGGTACTTGCAATAGTGATACCGGTCAGGTCTTCGCCGCTTATCGTTACCGTAATCGTTCCCGACCCCTTTGAGGGCCTCAGTGTAATAGTGGCGCCCGCGCCGGCAACGGTCCCGCTGCTGGTTTTGCTTTCTCCCGATATAAATACAATCGTTAATACATATTTGTCGCCCTGCTTTGCGGCGTATTTCGCGCCGGAGAGGGTTTCGGTGATGGTTAACCGGTAACTGTTACCCTCAGCATCCACGCTTCGATACTCCGCGGTCTGGGGCGTGGGAGCTGTGTACTCACCGCCATCACCGCCGCCGGTGGGGCAGGCCGAGAAGATCATGACGAATACCAGCGCCAGCAGGGCCGGTATTCCTATACGTTGTGCATTCCTTGTCATAAGGAACTCCTTTGGTGATACGCCGCGCCCGCTTACCGGGGCGGGTAATCACGGTTGATTAACCCGCCCTCACGGGGCGGAAAAAAAGCCCCGCCTCAGAAGGAGGCGTTGGCGTTCTTTCGGGTACGGTATGGTATGTAAAAAACTAAGGATTACATGGGGGGGGGGG
>JAIROT010000105.1 GCA_031257385.1 Treponema sp. | reverse complement strand
CGGGGTGAAGCCCCACCCGATCAAGCAGTGTTGCCGTGCGCTTGCCGAGTTCTTTTTTCGTTAACTTACGGTGATTCGAGATTGCCTCGGCGATTTGCTTTCCCACCATGTCGAGAGGCGAAAGCGAATTGAGGGGATCCTGGAAGATCATGGAAATGCGTTTTCCACGGATATCCCGCAGTTCCCTTTCGCTTAGGGCAAGCAGATTCCTGCCGTCAAAGCGGACAATGCCTTTCGTGCGGCTGTGCTTTTTGTCGAGCAGGCCCATAATGGCCCGGGAACTTACGCTTTTGCCGCAGCCCGATTCCCCCACAAGGCCGTGAATCTCGGCGCGGCTTATGCTCAGATTGACGCCGCTCAACGCGTATACGATCCCCTCCACCGTGAGAAAGTCGCAGCAAAGATTCTCCACTTTAAGGACGGGCTCACCCGGGGAATCGCCCGGGGCCGCCGCATTTTCCGGGGAAATAAAAGCGATCATTCTTGGCGGCCCTCCTTTACCCTTTTTTCCATCTTTTCAAAAGACGGAAGGGCGCGGCCCTGCGGGTCCATATACTGGGAAACGCAGTCGCAGAAGATGTTGAGGCTTACCACGGTGATCACAATTGCCGCGCCCGGGGCAAGCGCGAGGAGCGGGCTTTGGAGCAGAAAGTTGCGGCCCTCGTCCAGCATGGCGCCCCAGTCCGCGGTGGGCGGCCGGACACCGAGTCCCAGAAAACTCAGGGCGGCCAGGTCCAGCACCGCGTAGGCCAGATCCAGGGTAAGCTGTACCATCACGGTATCCACGCAGTTGGGGAAGATATGGCGGAACATAATGTAAAGCCGGGAAAACCCGATGGACTCAGCGGCCTCGACATAGGTCTTTGTCTTTTCGATAAGGGTAAGGGAACGCACAAGCCGGGTAAGCATAGGCACATAGACAATGCCCAGGGCAACCACCGCGTTGGTAATGCCGCGCCCCAGGGCCGCCACGAAGATAAAGGCCAGAAGCAGGGAGGGGAACGAAAGCAGCACGTCGCAGAAACGGCCCACGATGGAATCGAACCTGCCCCCGTAGTAGCCCGAAAAAAGGCCGAGCGGGACAGCGATAACCACCGACAGTAATACTACGCCCAGGGCCGACAGCAGCGTTACCCGCCCGCCGTAAAGAAGCCGGGAGTAGAGGTCTCTGCCTATCTTGTCCGCCCCCAGAATGTGCCGGGGAGACGGCGGGGAAAGGGAGGAAGAAAGGTCCTGGGCGGATTCGGTGTAGGGGGCCAGGATCGGCGCGAAAACACAGCAGAGGATGATAGCGAGGAGGATGAAGCCCGAAACCAGCATGGGCAGGGGAAAGGAAGAAAAAGGGAAACGGAAAAGCAATTTGTGTTTCACCGCCGGCCGCTCCTAAACTTGACTGTTCCGGACGGCGGCCCGGATTCTGGGATCGATCACAAAGTAAACGATGTCAATCGTCAGGTTAAGGAGGAGAAACAGGACCACCGTAAACATGATGACGGCCTGCATCATGGGATAATCCGAAGACTGGATTGCCTCGATAAGCAGCGCGCCGATGCCGCCGAGGGCAAACACATTTTCCACCAGCACCGCGCCCACCACCATGCCGCCTATCTGTATACCCGCCACGGTAATAACCGGAATCAAGGTGTTCTTCAGACAGTGCCCGAGGACTATCCTGGTAAAGGGGGTTCCCTTCGCGGCAAGGGCCAGCGCGTAATTCGACTTGAGTTCCTCTATCATGCGGTCCCGGGTAATGCGGCCCATCAGGGCAACTATATTGAGGCTCAGGGCAAAGGCGGGTAGGAACAGGTAGTACAGATTCTCGCCGACTGTGTGGGCCGCCCCGAAAACAGGAAACCACTTGAGGCGCATGGAAAATATCAGCATAAGCACAATGGCGTTAAGGAAAATCGGCGAGGAAACACAAAATACCATAACCGTGGATATGACGCGGTCAATGGCGGTATTTTTTTTTATTGCGCCGATAACGCCCGCCGGTATTGCCAGAAGTATCGCTATTATGGCACTCATCACCACAAGCTGGATGGTAGTGGGAAACCGCGCCTTTAAAAGATACGCCACGGGCTGACGGTGCTTAAAACTGTCCCCCAAATTGCCCCGAACCATGTTCCCAAGCCATATCAGGTATTGCTCCGGGAGACTCTTGTCCAGGTGGTACTGCCTGATAAGGGCGGCGCGGGTCTCGTCGCTGATCCGCTTTCCGCTGGTAATGGAGGTGATGGGATCGGCGGGCGCCAGCCTTATCAGGAAGAAGGCCACGACAGAAACAACAAGAAGTATCGGCACCAGCGATACTACCCGTTTCAGCACATACCGGATCAAAAAGGCCATCGATTTTAATCGGCCTTTCTGACACTCTGTATCGGCAGCGCCCAGAGCAGGCCCGCCGAAGTAACCGTAAGGTTCGTGTACTTTTTGCTCAGGGCGCCGTGTCCCAATTCGTAGTTAAGGATAAGGTAGGGCGCCTCGCCGGTGATGATGTCTATCAACCGGGTTTGAACGGCAAAGCGTTTTTCAGGATCAAGGGTAGTCCGCTGTTCGGCGATAAGTTCGTCTACCCGGGGATTCACAAAAGCCGCCGCGTTGGCGCCGCTTTCCCCGGCCTGGCTTGAAACGTACATAAATTCCAGGTTGCCGTTCAGATCCGGATAATCCGCGCCCCATATCCCGATAAGGGCTTCGTAATCCCGCTTGCCGTTGCCGTCCCAGTATTCCCCCATTTGATACGCGGATACTTCTTCAAGCGACATCCGCTGTATCTCCACGTTGATGTTGACCTGCTTTAACGCCTCCTGAATATAGAGGGCCATCTGCTGGTAAAGCGAATTGGTTGAGACAAAAAGGGTAAAATTAAAACCATTGGGGTATGAAGATTGGGAGAGGTACTGTTTCGCCCTGTCAAGGTTGTACAGGGGCTCCGCGGCATTGAGGTAGTCCCGCCATTTTTGCGCGTCCGCGCCGTAAAGCGCCGGCCCAAAGGGAAGCGCGGTTCCCGGTATCCCGGCGTTTTTAATAATGGCGGTAAACAGTTCAGGGATGTTCAGAGCATGGGCAACGGCCCGGCGCGCGTTCACATCGTCAAAAGGCGGCCGCTGGGTATTCATGGCCAAAAAGTCCATAAAGTAACTGTCGCAGTGGTTCACCGTCACATTCGGGTCCGATTCAACATCGCCGATCATGTCCGGGGGCAAAAGCTGGGAGTAATCGACTTCGCCGTTCCTTATGGCAAGTACCCGGGTCGTGTCATCTTCAATCACCTTGAACACCAGCCTGTCAACGATATTCGCGGCGAGTTTCTCCTTGTCCCAGTAGCCGGTGTTTTTGGTGAGCGTCACTTCCTGCCCGTTTATCCAGCTTTCGTATACAAAGGGGCCTGTCCCCAGTACGCCTCCCATAGCCGTACCGAAGTCATCGGGGTGTTTTTCGTAATAATCCTTGCTGAAGATCCAGCCCGCGGCAATGGCCGGGATAAATTTAAACACCGCCGAAGGCTGGCTGAGCTTGATGGTAAGCTGCCAGGGGCCGGTCGCCTCGATGCTTTCCACGTCCGCGAAAAAATCCGAGAAATAGGATCCCCCTTCCGGATCACGGGAACGGTTAAAGGTAAAGAGCACGTCTTCCATGGTCATGGGAGACCCGTCGGAAAAGGTTACATTGTCCCGCACTTCATATACATAGGTAAGGTCATCGGGCTGGGACCAGCTTTTGGCGAGCAGGGGCGCCAGGTTGCCCTCCGTATCGAAGGTCAGAAGGCCCTCGGTAATTTGGGCGCCCACCTGGTTACTGTCCCAGTCCCAGCACAGACCCGGGTCCAGGCTGGTAATGTCGGTGTCCAGGGCCACGGTAAAGGTTACGCCGGCTGCCGCCGAATCGGCGGCTTTGTCTTTCCCACCGCCGCATGCGGCCAGGATCGCCAGGGAAAGCCCCAGCGCGAGATATACGGTCTTCTTCATAATTACCTCCTTGATCCCTCCCAATTAAAAATGAATCGCTAGTTTTTTAGCACAATATGAATATTTATGCAAGGTTTATACAGGCGATATATGAATTTCTGGGAAAGGCTCACTACGGTGTTCCGGCAGACCCGGGCGGACTTAAGAGCTCCGTTATAACAGGCCCTTCTCCCTGGCGATGCGCACGGCATCGGCCCGGTTTACCGCGCCGAGCCTGGTAAACACGCTCCGCAGAAAGCTGTTAAACATATTAACGGATATTTTCATATCGCCGGCAATTTCTTCGCCGGTACGGCCCCGGGCAAGGCCGCCGAGTATTTCCAGTTCCGGATCCGAAAGCTTCAGGGAAGCGGCGGTATCGGCGTCCCTGTATTGGGCCGCCATAAGCGAAAGTTTTTTCGCGAAGGCCGATGCCTTTTTCCGTATGGTTTGCAGCCACTCACGGGGGATCCCCTCGACGCTGCCGGAATCCGCGGAATCACCGCTTCCCTTCCCCCCGGACTTGAGCAGGGCGTCTGTCAGATTAGACAT
>JAIROT010000084.1 GCA_031257385.1 Treponema sp. | reverse complement strand
GGCCGGGGGAACCGGTTTGCGCGTCCATTTGCTCAATGCTTGATAATTCAGGCCTAACTCTTTCGCAAAGGCCCATTTGGATTTTCCGCTTTTCTCCCATTCCTCTAAAAGCCATTTCTTGTCTTCTTCGCTGTACCGTTTCATAGTACCTCCTGGTTAAGTGTTTCCAGAAAGTCTACGCTTGTCGTTCAGGTGAAAAAAGGTGGGGCGTAATTGACGGATACCATTTTCTTTATCATTTGGGCTAAAGCCCCACAGACTCCTTGACGGGCTTAACGCTTTCCCGGGCGATGCCCGGGCCGCCGTTGATGCGGCGGCGGGTGAGCTTCAGGGCGGGCTTGTTGATCCCGCATCACTCCGCGTTGATACAATCAACAACAAGAGAGATCGCCATGGGGATGAGGACGGCGGCGAAGAGGGAAAAGCCCGGCAGGGGCCGTTGTGAAAAGAAGGCCCAGTAGGAGCTTGCCGCGGCGAGGGGCAGGGCAGCGATGCAAAACACCGAGGGAATAATCACGTACCAGCGGAAGCGCCGGATAATAAGCCTTATGAAAAAGGAAATACCCAGCGCGAGGGCGGTCCAGAGCAGGGGCGCCATTACCAGCAGGATAGGATCATTTAATGAACTCCAGCTTACCGCCCGCAGGGCTGCCACCGGAATGAACCAGAGCAGGATAAAATTGGCAAAATCCGGGGTTCCGGAAAAGGCCCTGAACAGGATAAGCAGGAGATACACGGCGAAAGGGATAAGAACCGGCAGTGTTACAATGTCCACAAAACCGTAAAGCCAGCGGGAAAGGCCGAAGCCGCCGGGATTAACCAGATTGCCGAGGAAAAACTGAAAAATCGCCGTAACGCTGCCCAGAAGCAAGGCCCACACGCCTCCCGCGCCGCCTTCACCGGCAACGGAGCGTCTGAACAGGTACAACAGGGGAACCCACAGCAGGCAGAAAAAACTCATGGCGTATCCAGATACTGGTGCAGTTTGTCTATCACGTCATTGAAGTCAAGGGGTTTTCCCACATGGCCGTTCATTCCCGCTTCCAGACACTGCTCCACATCCTCCTTGAACACATTGGCGGTCATCGCGATTATCGGGACCTCCCTGAAAGCCGCGGCTTCGGATGCCTGTTCCCGCCGTTCCGCCTCGAATGCCCGGATACGCCGGGTTGCCTCAAAGCCGCCCATTTCGGGCATCTGTACATCCATAAAGATCAGATCGTAGGATTCAGGCGATTCGGTGAAGAGTTGTACCGCTTTCCTGCCGTCTTCGGCACAGTCAATCGCAAGACCCGTAGGCTCCAGCAGGGTAAGCACAATCTCCCTGTTTATGTCTACATCTTCGGCGAGCAGAATCCGCCGCCCCTCAAAACGGTCGCTGATTGCCCCGCCGGGTTTCGCGGCGGAAACCTGCTCGGCCGCTTTCAGGGTGCGGCTGATACAGTCGGCTATGCTTGAGGGAAACAGCGGCTTGAGAAGGAAACCGTCCACGCCGGCCTGTTTCGCGTCCGCTTCAATGGCCTCCCATTCAGTGGCGGATATCATGATAATTACCGAACGGACGGCTTTTTTTTCCTTTATTTTGCCGGAAAGCTCTATACCGTCAATGCCGGGCATCTTCCAGTCCACAAAGTACACATCATAAGAGCCGTTCTGTTCGATCAGCTTCAGCGCCTCATTACCGCCGGCGGCAGTCTCACAGAAAAAGCCCATCCGCCCCGCCATCTCGCTGAAATATTCCCGGATGTCAGAATCGTCATCCACCACCAGGACGCGCAGCGATTCCCAGTTAAGCGGCGTTTTTATTTCTTCCGTTTCATCCGCCGCTTCCAGCATCCGGACGGTAAAAATAAACGAAGAACCTTTTCCAAGTTCGGACTCCACGCGGATACTGCCGCCCATCATTTCCACAATGCGCTTGGATATGGCAAGGCCGAGGCCCGTTCCGCCGAATTTCCGCGAAGTGCTGGAATCGGCCTGTTCAAATGAACTGAACAGCCGGGCCTGCTGTTCCGGGCTGACGCCGATGCCGGAATCGGTCACGCTTATCCTGATGACGCACAGCGCGCCTTCCCTTTTGTCAAGTACGGCGTCAAGCGCCACCGAGCCGCCCTCGGCGGTAAATTTCACCGCGTTGGTAAGCAGATTCGTAATAACCTGGGCAAGCCGCTGATCATCCCCATAGAGCATCCTGGGAATGTTCCAGTCAATGTGAACCGAGAAATGCTGATGTTTCTCCTCCAGCCGGAAGTTAATCACATTCACCACTTTTTGAAGGGTTTTTTCAAAATTGAAATTCTCCGGGGAAAGCTCGAATTTATTCGCCTCGATCTTCGACATATCAAGGATATCGTTGATGACGCCCAGGAGGTGGGTGGAGGCATTTTCGATTTTATTAAGGCAGTATTCCTTTTTTTCAAGATCGCGGGAATTTTTGGCGATGGAGGTCATGCCGATAATGGCGTTCATCGGGGTCCGCATTTCATGGCTCATGTTGGCAAGAAAAGCGCTCTTGGCCTTGTTTGCCTTCTCCGCCGCCTGCCGCACCGCGTCCCGCTCCTTTTCGCGGAGCTCCCGCTCAACCGCGCCGGCAATGACGCTGCTCACCGTGCTCACCAGCTGGCGGTCGCTTTCGGTCCATGCCCTCGGAGCAAATTCCTCTATGCTTAAGACCGCCCAGAAGCTTTCCTCCACATACAGGGGCGCCCAGACAAATGCCTTTACCCCGGCCATGTTCATCACTTCATAGCACTTGTCTTTCAGGACATCGTTGCAATAAACGGTGGGAATAGATTCAGGCCGCTCCATGGGGAATGTTTTGGCGATAAGCTCGTTGAGGCCGTCTGTATCCGGAGAGGCGGCAATTTCGCCGGAAATGGTCCACATATACGCAGCGCGGCTCGTTTCGGCGTTCTTTCCGGCGATTTCTATGACTATCCGGCTGATGCCGAGGAATTCCCCGGTCATCCGCAGCGCCTCGGTGATAAGGGAAGACGAGTTTTCGGAAGAAATAAAACTGCGGGCAAGTCTGGACATCAGTTCCTGCTGTTTGATCCGCATGAGAAAGGCGTCCCGTTTCCTTTTATCGATAATGAAGCTCAGAACCCCGCAAACAGTAACCGCCAGGGTCGATACCAGTATGATAACCGAAAGCCCGATAATCCGGTTCCGCGTGTCCAGTTTTTGCTCGTCGGTAATATCCACCCCCGCGACGGCGGCCACATTTCCGTCCCGGTCAAAAACCGGCGCGAAAGCGGAGAGCAGCCCCGTGTAGCCCGTGGAATATTGCCTCAGGCCGGTAACCGCCGTCCTGCCGTTCAGCGCCTCCTGAACCGCTTCTTCAATGGGGAGGGGTTCTGTCGAGAGATTTACCGTGTCTTCGGTAAGATCGTTATCGGCGATGAACTGCGCCATGCCATCTTCGGTAGCCCTGATAAAATATACAAAAAGCACATCGTTTTCTTCACCAAAGGCGATGAGCCGTCTGCGGATGTCGGCGAAGAGGGGCTTGTCCATGTCTTCAGGAACAACAAGCTCGGCCAGTTCTTCCGCCGTGACAATATGCGCCGCGGAATCGCTGACAGAACGCATCCGGTACTCAACATTTTCCCAGAAATAAGAGGACAGGGAGGATATAAAAATGCTGGCATAGATCGCTATCACCATTACCAGAAGGCCGGCAATGCAGAAAAGAATAAGCACCGGGTTATCGGATATAACTTCTTCTAATTTTCTTTTCCGCGCTTCAGGGACCATGGCAATAATTAAACCTTTATTCGTGCTGAGGGGTTTAATACCCCGCCCTTCAGGGCGGTTAAAAGGTATTAAACCCCGACTGCTATGCAAACTTGGCTATCGGCACAAAGGTTTCCGCTTTAAGGGCCGCCCCGCCTACCAGGGCGCCATCGATGTTCTCCTTTGCCATGAGCCGGGCGGCGTTTTCGGGCTTTACCGAACCGCCGTACTGGATGATGATCTTTTCCGCCGCGCCGCTGCCGTAGAGTTTGGCAATCACCTTCCGCACAAAAGCGTGAATGGCATCCGCGTCTTCGGGCGTGGCGGTTTTACCGGTCCCGATGGCCCACACCGGCTCATAGGCGATGGTGACTTTTGAGAGATCGGCGGCGCTCACCCCTTCAAGGCCCTTTACCGCCTGGGTTTCACAGACCGCCTCTGCATTGCCGGCCTCCCGCTCTTCCAAAAGTTCCCCGACGCAGAGGATCACGTCAAGGCCGTGCTTCAAAGCGAGTTTTACTTTTTTGTTGATAAGCTCATCGTCTTCTTTATAGATATGCCGGCGCTCGCTGTGACCGAGGATCACCGTCTGAACGCCCAGGTCCTTGAGCTGCAAAACCGACACTTCCCCGGTATGGGCCCCCTGTTCCTCCGCGGCACAGTCCTGGGCCCCCAGGAGGATGTTGGTCCCCCTGACGATGGCGCCCACCGTCTCAAGGCTGGTGAAGGAAGGGGCCACCAGGTATTTGTGCTTGCCGTCTTTGAGCTGGGCAACCAATGCCCCCGCAAGCTCCGCCGCCTCGGCGCGGGTTTTGTGCATTTTCCAGTTTCCGGCGATATAATAAGGTCTGCTCATTGGATTATCACTCCTTTATAATAATAAATTCCACACTATGATGAGCCGCTTGCAAAACCCGGTTGGTTTTGTACCGGCCCTTGCGGTTTCCCGCCCAATGGCTGTGAAACACGCATTTTTAAACGGTAGATTTACAAAACTGAAGTTTTGCAGCTTCATTTGATTATAGACTGTTTCCGGTATATTGACAAGGTCCGCCAATATATTCTTTCCAGCCGGAAGGATTGACGCCCGTTTTACTTTTGAATAGGCGTGAAAAATAATACTGGTCTTCAAAGCCCATGCGCCAGGCGGCTTCCTTTACCGAAATATCCTCCTGGGCAAGAATGTCTTCGGCCTTGTGTATTTTGATGTGGATGTAGTACTGGTAAGGGGTCATGGAGGTGTAGTTTTTGAAGATTTCATTGAGCCAGGACGTGCTTATGCCGAGCTGCCGGGCAATGCTGGGCAGGTTAATCGCCCCGTAAATGTTGGATTCCATAAGATATTTGGCCTTTTCGATAATGCTTTCGTAATAATTCGGCTGGCCTTTCCGCCTTTCCGTGGTGAGGATTTCGGCAATCAGCGAGATAATCCCCGAACAGGCCCGCAGCTGGTACAGGGGTTTTTGGGATGTTATTTCCTTAAAGATCAGGTGATACGCTTCGATCATTTGATTGCGGATTCCGGTATCAAAAAATACGCGGTCTCTTGAAAGAATATTTGCCTTTACCAGTTTATTGAAAAAAGTTCCCGTAAACCCTACCCAGTATTCATGCCAGCCGGTTTCGAATACCGGCGTGTAGCGGTGTTTCATGCCGGGCATTAAAAACAAAACACTGCCGGGCCGCACATCCCAGTTTTTCCCTTCAGCCTCGAAATTACCCCGGCCGCTGGTTATATAAATGATGTGAAAACCCGGCAGGCTGCGGCCTTCCGCCACGGAACGGAATATGACCGGATGATCGTTTTTTCTGGGGGGATATTCGGAACAGGGAGGGACTTCCATGCTTCCCGCAGTTGTACATACCATCCCCAGTTTTTCATCCTCTTTGCTATAGGGAAGATAGTGCAAAAAGGAATTCCATGCTTTTTCCGGATTGTTTTCCATACAAGGTCCATAATATCGATTTTTTTCCATTATCTCAAGAGAATTATCTATTTACGGAAACCGGAAACGGGCTGTAAATACTAGTTATGGAAAGATTTACATGGAAGGCCCGGTTGCTTCCCGGCAAGAAAGCGGAATATATCAAGCGGCACGACGAAATTTGGCCGGAAATGACGGAGCTCCTTAACAGCGCGGGGATTCATAACTATACCATCTGGCTCGCCGGGGATGAACTTTTCGGTTACTATGAGGCTGAAAAAGGGGTCGCCTATGCTTCCAAAGCGCAGGCGGAAAGTCCGGTGGTGGACAAGTGGAACGAATACATGAAAGATGTCATGGTCATGGAAAAAGACCCCGCCACCGGAACCCATTACCGGCTGGAACAGGTTTTTTATCATCCGTGAAAACGTCTATCAGCATAAAATCCGGTACAGGGACAAACGATGAGTGATATTACTTTAGCCTTGTCTTCCATCGTCAAGATTTTCCCCGGCGTTGTCGCCTTAAACAACATGAATTTTGAATTAAAGGCCGGAGAAATTCACGCAATTTGCGGGGAAAACGTGGCGGGAAAATCAACTTTGATGAAGGTTGTCGGCGGGGTATATCCACCGAATGAGGGACATATAAGGCTTTTTGGCAGCGAGATAAAAATTGCCAATCCCCTGGACGCCTTTTCCAAGGGTATAGCGATTATCTACCAGGAGACCAGTCTTTTTGAGGAAATGACCGTGCTGGACAACCTGTTTCTCGGCAGGGAGATTATCAAAAAGATAGGCCCGCTTGCCATGCTTGACTACAAGGCTATGGCCCTTAAAATGGACGATATTTTCAAAAGCCTCCATATCAATATTCCGGTAGACGAAAAAATCAAAAACCTCGGCATGGCCCAGAAACAAATGGTGGAAATTGCCAAGGCGCTTACCTTCCGGTCCCGTATTCTCATTCTTGATGAACCTACCGCCTCCCTTACCCAGCAGGAGGTTGACGCCCTGTTTGAGATAATCCGCGGCCTTAAATCCCAGGGGGTAAGCATTGTCTACATCAGTCACCGTCTGGAAGAGATTTTTACCCTGTGCGACCGGGTAACGGTTATCCGCGACGGCCGCTATATTTCCACCCGGAAAGTCGCGGAAACCAACAAGGACGAGCTTGTCGCCGATATGGTGGGCCGCAGTATGGACAATTACTATCCCAAGTCGGACGTGCAAATTGGCGGAGAGTTTCTTTCGGTAAAGGGTCTGGGAGACAAGGGAATGCTCCACGACATTGATTTTAGCGTCCGCAAGGGCGAGATACTGGGATTTGCCGGTCTTGCCGGTTCGGGCCGTACCGAGCTTGCCCTGACTTTAAGCGGCTTTACCCCGCCCGATTACGGCAAAATAGCGCTTGAGGGGCAGCAGGTAACGTTCAAAAATTACCGGCAGGCCATGGATCACGGCGTCGTATACGTTACCGAAGACCGCGGAAAGTACGGGGTGATTGTTCAGATGAGCGTCAAGGACAACGTTGTCATGCCCCAGTTGAAGAAAAATTCAAAGTTGGGGGTGATAAACCGGAAAAGCGAATATACCCTGGCAAAGGATATGAAGGAACGCATGGGGATACGCGCGCCGGACACCGACTTTTTGGTGGTGAACCTTTCGGGCGGCAACCAGCAGAAGGTGTCGGTAAGTAAAGCCCTGGCCTTAAACCCCAAACTGCTGATCCTTGACGAGCCGACCCGGGGCGTCGATGTCAACGCCAAAGCGGAAATTCACCGTATTATCAGCGCCATGGCGGCCCAGGGCCTTACGATCATTATGATCTCCAGCGAGCTGCCCGAACTTATCGGCATGTGCGACCGTATTTATGTAATGAAAGACGGAACCATAGCCGGCTGTTTTGAAAGGCCCAATTTTTCCCAGGAAGACATACTCCATATTGCCCTGGCCACGGCAGACGGAAAACGGGAGTCAGCATGAAAAACCGCTTTCGCCTGAGCGCGGAACTGTACCTGGGACTTTTCCTGCTGGCCATACTGCTGTTTCTGCTTGTTTTTGCTCCCAGCTTTTTCTCCCTTAATAACACGATGAGCATGCTCAACCGTTTTAGCTATGTGCTGATAGCGGCAATCGGTATGAACATGATCATCATCACCTCAAACATTGATGTTTCCGCTGGGGGCCTTATATCCGTGGTATGCCTCGCGCTGGCCGCGCTGGGAAAACTGGACCTTGGCCTTGCGGTGCTGCTTCCCATGGCAATGCTCATTGGCGCGGCGCTGGGGCTTATAAACGCCCTCTTTATCACCAAGTTCAAAATACCCGCTATTGTGGCGACACTGGCGACGGCCCAGCTTTTTTCAGGAATCCTCCCGCTGGTGGTGGAAGGCTCGATTTATGATCTTCCCGCCAGTTTTACCTGGCTGGCCTTTGAGGCGAAAATCTTCGGGATTATTCCCGGTTCGGTACTGATCATGGCGATAATTACCTCCTGTTCCCTCTGGTTTATGAAGTATTCGCGGTTCTCCAAAAAAATCTACGCCGTGGGCAACAACACCGAAGCGGCCCGCCTTTCGGGAATCAATGTCGACGCGGTTGTCATTGTTACCTATGTAATTGCCGGAACCCTGTTCGGCATAAGCGGGACGATCATCACCACGGCAAGCCAGCGGGTTACCACGACCATGGGGACAGGCCTTGAAATGATCTTTATCGCCGCGGTTGTCCTGGGGGGAACCAGTGTAAGCGGGGGCAGCGGCAAACTTTTAGGAACCGTCTTCGGCGCGGCGATCCTTTCGGTAATTGCCCCGGCAATTAACTACCTGGGGATCAGTTCCGACTGGTCTGACACCATCATGGGGGCGATCATTATCGTTGCGGTTATTGTCAGCGCCCTGCGTCTTGGAGAACTTAGATCTGCGGCAAGCGGCGATACCGCAGCCGGGGGTGTATAAAAATGAGAGCGAAAAAATGGTTTACCTTTAACTGGGCGCTTGCCCTTATCCTTATAGTCCTCTTTGCGGTTATTGCCAATATCAATTGGGTGTTTCTTTCATTCGATTACCTTATGGGAGTTATGCTCCGTAATATTGTCGAGCTCGGCATGATGTCGCTGGCGGTTACACTCATTATTATCACCGGAGGCATTGATCTTTCGGTGGGCTCTACCATGGTACTTGCTTCGATGATAGGGGGTATTGTCTCTCTTCACGCGGGGAACGCCCTGGGCGTTATCGCCGTCCTGTTTACCGGTTCGGTCTGCGGGCTTTTTAACGGCTTCCTTATCGCCAAAATGAAAATATCACCGCTGGTAACCACCCTTGCGACCATGTACCTGTATATGGGGCTTGCCCGCAGTATTTCCAAAGGCGATTCGGTTTATTCGTTTCCTCCCAGCGCGTGGCTTGGGAACACGGAGCTTGCCCGCATACCCCTGCAGGTTTTCCTGTACGCGGTCCTGGCCTTTGTGTTCTGGTTCGTGCTGGTGAAAACTACCCTGGGGCGGAAGCTCTATGCAATCGGGCTTAACGAAAACGCCGCGAATTTCAGCGGCATCAATACCAGGCGGGTAAAGATTTTCATTTATTTTTTAAGCGGCCTTATCTGCGCCTTTGCGGGCCTTATCTGGCTTGGCAGGTTTACCAGTGTTAAATACGACGCCGGTACGAGCCTGGGGCTTAAGGTGGTTACGATAATTGTGCTGGGAGGCACCAGTATTATAGGGGGCATCGGCGATATGAAGGGTACCATACTGGCGACTCTGATTATCGCGGTGCTGAACAGCGGCCTTACCCTGCTCAATATTCCCATAGCGGCCCAAACCATTGTGCACGGGATGATCCTTGTTATCAGTCTGATAAGTTACTTTATCCTGAACCGGCGCCTAAGCTTAAGCCGCATTATGAATATAAAAACCGCCGCGGACGGTCAGCCGCCTCCATAAGCTTGCCGCGGCAAACAAACAGTATTCTCGGCGGTGTATCCGCTGATAATAAATTTTTTTTCCGGAGGAAATTATGAGAAAAGTCACGGGAACAGCGTTGGCAATGTTGGCGCTCTGTTCGGCATTTGTGTTTGCCGGAGGCCAGAGGCAGTCGGGGGCGCTCAAAATCGCCATGATGCCCAAATTCAAGGGCGAAAATTACTTTGACGCCTGTAAAGTCGGCGCCGAAGAAGCGGCGAAAGAACTGGGCATTGAACTGCTCTATGACGGCCCGCCCCAGGATCAGGCCACCAACCAGAGGCAGGTTGATATCCTTGAAGGCTGGATTGCCCAGCAGGTAGGGGTTATCATTGTATCGCCCAACGATCCTACCGCCATTGCGCCGACCTTAAAAAAGGCGCAGAGCAGGGGAATTAAAGTACTTACCTTTGACGCGGATGCCCAGGCGGACGCCAGGGATCTGTTTGTTAATCAGGTAGTATCCGCCGGTGTCGCGCAGGGTCTTATTAAAGGCGCCGCCGACAATCTCAAAGCCAAAGGCTACGGCCCCGGCGTCCAGGCCAATGTCGCCTTTGTGTCTTCGTCAAAGACAGACGCGAATCAGCAGGAATGGCTTGCCGAGTGCAAGAAACTTCTTGCCACCAGCGACTACAACTGGATGATCATCAGGAACGAAGACACAGACGTGTACTATCCCGGTCCGGATGAAACCGCGACCCAGTCCCAGAGCGGTACTCTGGTCGGCAGAATGGGCCCCGGCGCGAATCAGATACAGGCCGCCATCGGTCTTACTTCCATGTCTGTTCCCGCCCTTGGTTCACAGTACGAAGCCGCGTCTGCCAAGCCGGATCCCAAAAAGACCGTCATTGTCGGCCTTGCGACTCCCAACGCCATCAAAGCCTATATCAAGAACCCCAACAATCCGCTGGACGCGGGGATTCTCTGGAACTGCATGGACCTCGGCTACCTCTCCGTACAGGCCGGCTATCAAATGGCCCAGGGTACCGTTTCTTCAAGCTCAACTTCGATCAACGCCGGAAGACTCGGCCAGAAAGCCATCTCAAACAAGATGGTAGTTCTTGGCCCCGCCCTTGTGTTCGACACGAACAACGTGGACCAGTTTAATTACTAAGACAGGGGGCAGGATATGAATTCGCGGGAAAGAGTTTTTGCGGCTTTTGGCAGGGGAACGCCGGACAGGGTTCCTTTTCAGTTTGATTTATGCAAAAGTCTGATAGAGCATTTCAGCAAAGTATATGGCATTGCCCCGGATTATACCCTGTCCTACTATGAAGACCTGAGCTACCGGATTTCCGCTAATGAGCTGCGTACCAAAATGGGAAGCGACTGTGTTGTGGTCGGCGGTGAAGTGGCAAAGGATTTTACTCCCCAGGTGATAGGGGGCAGTGTCACTACCAATGAATTCGGCATGCACATGATGCCGACAGATCTGTATGTGGAAGTGGTAAAGTGCCCCCTTGAAAACGCCGAGTCGCCTGCGGATATCGAAGAGTACCGTTTTCCCGATCCTTACGCGGCCGGACGCATGGAAAAGGCCGTCAGGGACATATCCCGCTTCGGGAAAGATTATTTTATCATCGGCGACTGTGAACTTTCCCTTTTTGAACTTGCCTGGCATTTAACGGGTCTTGAAAAGTACATGATCGATATGGCCGGCGAAGAGGACTATATCGAAGCCTTGAATGACAAGGTTGAATATTTTACCGGCGGCATCGCCTGCCAGCTTGTAAAAGCGGGCGTTGACGCGATTTGGCTGGGCGAAGATCTGGGCAGCCAAGTTTCCACTCTGATTTCGCCCGTCATGTGGCGGGAACGTTTCCGTCCCCGGCATGAACGGATTATCAAAAAATTAAAGGCCCTTAATCCCGAGATTATTATTATCATGCACAGCGACGGCGCGGTGGCGCCCCTCTTGGATGACTTTATTAAAATGGGAATAAAGGTATATAACCCCGTGCAGCCCAATGTCCCCGGTTCCGACCCAAAAGAGCTGGCGGAAAAATACGGCGGCAGGATCTGTTTTTTCGGCGGCATTGATCAGCAGGCCATGATGCCCCGCGGGGATCTTGAGGAAATCGAAAAAGACATGCGCCTGCGGGCCGGCATACTGGGCAAAAACGGCGGCTACCTTATGGCCCCGGCCCACATCATACAGGCCGACGTAAAGCCTGAAACCGTGGAAGGCATGTTGAAGATAGCCGCCTCGCTGTAAATTGGGGGCTGAAGGCACGAATAAAAATGACCGGAATCATCCCATCGAACCGGTGACAGTCACCTTTTGCTTCTACTATTTACGGCGTGCGAGCGGGTAAAGGAACGGCGGAACGGCCGGAGTAGACGGGATGACGGTGAAAGAACGGTAACCGTACCTTCCCTTTATACCGCTCCAGCCGTCTCATGACTTCTTCCGCCCCGCTCTTTCGTAACAGCCCGATAAATTCTTCCGCCCAGAGCGTGTATTGCTTTTTATCCCACTGAAACAGATACTTCCCGAAACTATAGATGTTTTCCGCCGGATGATAAAAGTGCGGTATCCGCGGTCCGGTGTTGTATTGTAACTTTACCTTACAGCAGGTCTCTGGTTCTTTCAACCCGGTTCATCTTTTTTTTCAAGAACTTACCACTCTCAAGTTAAGACAGGGCGGAGGCCGGGGAAGGCCTTAAAAAGCGGATACGGCGCCGTAAGGAGCCGTATCCGCCGGAGGGGCAGGGAGGAGGCAAACGGGTTATGGGGTAATAACCCATTTAAGGCTGTGTTTTTCGACTTTTACCGAAGAGCTTGACGTTAGCGATGCTTTAACTTCATTCTTTTCATAGATGATGTTCCAGCCTTTTACCAGGGACAAGTCAAGTTTACCCGACGTACCGGATGACTTTTTCCCTGTAATTTTAACAGCTCCCGAAAGATATATATAGGTGACTCTTTCTGTTTTAACAGAATCAGAGCCCGCCGCGCTATTCTTATGCTCCAATATGGCGCCGCTGTCAGGGTCCAGCAGCAAAACGGCGTACTTTACGTCAGGGCTAACGGTTACATCAGTATACAGCCCAATCGTAGGAATTAAAACACTAAGCGCCGCCGCATTAAGCGTGGGGCCGGAGGAGACATCCAGCGGTTCAACCGAGAATGTAAATTCCCCCTTTGTTATTTTCCCTGAACCGCCGGGCTTTCCGTCAACTTCCCCGTCATAAGCCGCGCCGGCTTTGGTAAAGGTAGTACTGTTGCTCACCGTATACACTGTGCCTTTCAGCGTTAGTGTTTTCTCTCCGATTTTGCCGCTGGGCGGGCTATCGTTGGCCTCGGTAGGACAGCCGGTCAGAACCAGGCTAAGCGCCAGAAGCGCTCCGCATACGCCGAATAGTGCTTGTTTTTCCATTTTTCGCTCCTTTATCTGTGAAATACAGGAAACATTCATCTTCATAATAATGATAGCGCGAAATGATCAAAAAAACAATAAATTTTTGGAAAAAAAGTTATTTTATGCTTTATGCCCAAAACTTCGGTGCTTTGAGCTTAAACAAAGGCGGATACGGCCCTTAATGGCGGGCCGTATCCGCCGGAGGAGCCAAGCGCCGATGCGGGTCTCAGTAAACTACCCAGTCTACGTCGGCTTGTTCAAGTTTCACGGTAAAGTCGGTCGTTTTCAAAGCAGAAGCATTTGCCGGAATTTTTTGCTCGTGCTTTATGTAGATGACGTTCCAGCCCTCTACCAGCTTCAACGTAAAATTATCCTGCCCCTTATCGTTAGCCGCGATCTTGGTTCCCGTAACGGTAACCGCTTTCGAAAGATATGCATAAGAAAGAGCCTTCATCGTTACCGTTTTGCCGTTATCGCTCGCTTTAGAACTGGTACAGGATAAGGTCTCGCTACCGACTTTCAGAGACAAATTGGTGGTATTCGCATCAGCGGCGCTTAGTGTTACCGTATACAGCGGGTTCCCATTTTCATCCGTAAATGCATTAGTCATAGTTGCGACCGTAAGCGTTACGCCGCCGGTAGTATTGGCGGGAAGCGCGATGGGAAGCGTGTAGCTCAACTCTCCGTTTGTAATTTTCCCTGTAACATTGGGGAGATTGCTGGTAACCGTTGCGCTGTTATATGCGCTGCCGACATTGGTATAGACGCCCCCGCTGTCCGTAAAGACAGTGCCTTTCAACACCAATTGTTTTTTCCCGACATTACCGGCGGGATTGCTGCCGGAGGCGGTATCGGTTTGGCAGCCGCCAAAAACCAGGGCAAGCGCCATAAGCGCGCCGAATACCGTTTGTTTGCTCATATTCCACTCCTCAATGTATGAAATACACGATGCGAGGCTAAACCCTCGGTCCATCCGCTTTTACCGGGAAACTCCCCTTCAATAATAATAGTATAGTATAGTACGGTTCGGAAAGCAAGCAGACG
Organism: Treponema sp.; assembly: GCA_031257385.1. Classification (GTDB taxonomy): domain Bacteria; phylum Spirochaetota; class Spirochaetia; order Treponematales; family Breznakiellaceae; genus WQXQ01. The sequence continues at coordinate 771 of JAIROT010000084.1, read as the reverse complement.
GCAGATAGATTCAGGGCTGGCGCATATAAACTTTTTATCCTCCGCGCTCTGGGGAAGATTCCTGGAGTTTTGCGCCTCTTCGGACTGCCCGCCTATAGTTAAACAGACGCGAAGGCGCAAAACTCCAAGCCGTCCGCCAGGACGGCACATAAATCATGAAGAAAAATCCACCGCAACGTCGTCTATGTCAAAAAAGGAGGCCAAAAAAGGGCTTTGAAGTAAAACTTATTCGGCTTTTTCTCATTTAATTGACCGCGCAGGCGGTCTTCTTCGCGGTGAAAATTCCGGTTAAAATGATGCGCCGGCGCGCAGCCCCTCGCCGCCCTGGGGGTCGTTACGGATCTTGCCGCCGTCCGTGACAGCCCGGTAACCTTCACCTGGACAGACCCCGAAGGCGATTTTGAGTATATCGAAATATGGTACGGTTACAGCGCGGATGACAAGACCGGCACTTCCCTTACGCCGATACGGGTGCCCAAAGGAACGCAAACCTGCACTATACCCGATCCCTTGCCGGGAGCAGAGCTGTACTTCCACTTCACAACCGTCGACGCCAATGGCAAGCGGAGCGCCGTGGTGAACTACCTGGTTCCCGTTAAGGTTCCGGTGCAGGTTACGAATCTGACGGGGAAAGTTACCGGCGGCGATTCGGTAACGCTCACCTGGACGAACCCGGCCAATAGCGCCTTTGACCATATAGAGATAACGATTAATCCGGGGGGAACAACCCGGAAGGTAAAGAAGGGAGAGGGGGAGCAAAGCTACACCTGG
>JAIROT010000012.1 GCA_031257385.1 Treponema sp. | reverse complement strand
CTACATTTGACCTACAATTAAAATTATAAGACAACCCCAAAGGACACACAGCCACACCAAATCCGGCGCGTTCAGCATGGATGGGACAGGCATACGTTCAGTCCTTATCAAAGTCATTACCTTAATAATACTACGTTCCATTAGCAATGTCAAGTAAAAAATATGTAACCTATTCCATCGATCAATGAAAATGAACTACCCCGCCATTGACGGAAGAATTGAACCTCCCCAAGGGCTGTTTTGACCCGCAGAATTTTTTAACCGCAAAGCAGCGCAAAGCCGCACGAAGGTTCGCTGTTTTCCAACTTTTCGTCTTCCTTTGTGTGGCTTTGTGTCCTTTGTGGTTTTCTTATAATTTTAATTGTAGGTCAAATTTAGTGCTTGCGGCGGGGTTCTTGGATATTAAACCAAAAGAAATCTAACAAAAAACCCCGAATCCCCGCCCGGAGCCTTTTTACACAATGGGCCGCAGGCCCGCAGTCAAATTATTCCGCAAGCCGCTATCCGGCCGTGGACGCCGTTTCCGCCGGGGGGACGGCCGGCGCGGCGGATTGCGCGCTTATGGCTTTCTTGCCGTGCTTAACGGCAGCCCTGCAGGTTTTGCATACCTTAAGTTTTACCTCACCGGCTTCCTGCTCGTAGAGAATCTTCACATTGCTCCGGCCGCAGAGCGGACATGTACCCCGGCCGCGGGCGAATTGATCGCGGATTCCTTTGCCTCTGTGCGCTTTAGACATCTATTTCTTCCCCTTATCCCTGGCTTTCGCTTCTTTTTTCTTCGCCTTTTTAGCGGTCCCATCGGTATCAAGTTTGTAATCCACCAGTTCCAGAATCACCACTTCCGCGGCGTCCCCCGCCCGCTCACCAAGCTTAATAATGCGGGTATAGCCGCCGTTCCGTTCCTTCATCCGCAGGGCGATGTTGGTAAAGAGCTTGGCCACAATCCCCTCGTCGAAAAGGCGGCTTGAGACGAGCCTCCGGTTATGAACCGTATCCTCTTTGGCGCGGGTAATCAGTTTTTCCGCGCTTCTGCGTATTTCCAGAGCCTTGGCCCTGGTGGTTCTGATCCGCTCATGCCTGAAAAGACTTGTTACCATACTGCGGTGCAGGGCCTTGCGGTGCGCGGCCATGCGTTCAAGGGGGTTAAATCCTCTTCTATGCTTCATCTTCAGTTTCCTTTTGGGGCGGCGCTGCCGGCGCCACACGGACCGCGTTCCTGAGGACGTTCAAGTCGGTGATCCCCAGGCGCAGGTTCCACTCATTGAGCTTTTCCTTGATCTCCTGGAGGGACTTTTTCCCGAAGTTGCGGGTTTTCGCGATATCGTCTTCGGTTTTTCTGGTCAGTTCCCCGATGGTTTTAATGTTGGCGTTTTTGAGACAGTTTGATGAACGGACCGAAAGCTCAAGCTCTTCCACGGGGGTGTTGAGAATCGCCCTGATACGCTCGTTGCTCTCATCCGTGTCATCGTCAATCCCCAGGTTGTTTTCATCAAAATTGATAAAAACCATGAAATGATCCTTGGTGATCTTTGCCGCCTCCGCAAGAGCATCTTCCGGCTTGACAGTGCCGTCGGTCCAAATTTCAAGCACGAGCTTATCATAATCGCTCCGCTGTCCAACTCTGGTCGGCTCCACGGCAAACTTTACTTTTTTCACCGGCGAAAAAATCGCGTCCAGCGGAATGGTTCCGATAACTTCTAGATAGCGCTCGTTCACTTCCGAGGGCACATAACCCCGTCCAAGATCGATCTGAACCTCAAATTCAACCCTGGCATCGTCCATCAGACTCATAATATGCTGGCCGGTACTGAGCACTTCCACCTGCCCGGGCCGGGCAAAATCATCGCTCGTCACATCTTTCCTGCCGGACCATTCATAGAGCAGTATGCTCTGTTCAATATCACCGGAAAGTTTCAGGCGGATCTGCTTGAGGTTGTTGATCACCTCCAGGGTGTCCTCGACAATGTTTGGAATCGTCTCAAATTCGCTGGAAACGCTGTGAGCGGTTCCGGCGGCATCGTATGAGGTAACCTTGATGGCTGTAATGGCATATCCCTGAATTGAAGAAAGAAGGACCCTGCGCAGGGTATTACCCACCGTCGTGCCGAAACCCGGCTCAAAAGGAGTGGCGATAAATTTGCCATAATTGGAATGAAGCTCACCATGTTCAAGGTTAATACCTTTAGGACGCTTGAATCCTTTTAGAAGGTTCTTACGGGCCATGAGAACTCCTTATTTAGAATAATATTCGATAATCATCTGTTCCTTGATATCCCCAAGATCGGTAATGTCGCTGCGCCGGGGCGCGGCAAGGAACTTTCCCTTCATTGCGTCAGGATCAAGGGAAAGCCAGGGCATGGCCCCGGACTTGCCGAATTCCTTTAACGCACCCTTAATAACCATCATGCCGCGGCTGCCTTCGGCGATGCTAATCTCATCCTCCGCCTTTACCAGACAGGAAGGAATCGAAACTTTTTTACCGTTGACCAGTACATGACCATGAAGCACAAGCTGCCGGGCCTGGCTTCTGGAGGAAGCGAAACGGAGCCGGTACACCACATTATCAAGCCGCCGTTCCAGCAGCACAAAGAGATTCTCACCGGTAATACCGGGCATATGCAGCGCCCGCTCAAAGAACAGACCGAACTGTTTTTCCTGCATACCGTAGATTCTCTTGAGCTTTTGCTTTTCCCTAAGCTGTACGCCGTAATCAGAGCGCTTTCCGGGCCGGGCCTTGGGATCTTTTCCCGGAGCGGCCCGCTTTTTATTGATGGGACATTTATCGCTCTTGCAACGGTCCCCCTTGAGCATCAATTTTTTCTGTTCAACCCGGCACATTCTGCATACGGGGCCGGTATATCTTGCCATATCTTTCTCCCTTGATACGCGCCGTTAGATACGGCGGGTTTTCCGCGGCCTGCAGCCATTATGCGGAATGGGGGTAACGTCATTAATCGACCTGACCTTGATACCCAGCGCCCCAAGCTGCCGGATAGCCGATTCCCTGCCGATACCGGGGCCTTTCACGTACACATGCACTTCCCTAAGACCCGCCTGCATCGCTTTCTGGGCGGCGGTTTCGGTTACGGTCTGAGCCGCAAAAGGGGTGGATTTTTTCGCGCCCCTGAAACCGTGTCCGCCGGAACTTGCCCATGAAACGGTGTTCCCCATGAGGTCGGTAATGGTAACAATCGTATTGTTGAAGGTCGCCTGAATATACACATTGCCTTCGTATACCGATTTTTTTTCTTTCCGTTTTTTCGTACTCGCAGCCACTCAATCCTCCAACTATTTCTTCTTTCCCGCGACCGTTTTCTTCTTGCCCTTGCGGGTGCGGGCATTGGTCCTGGTCCGCTGGCCCCGAAGCGGCAGTCCTTTGCGGTGCCGCAGCCCCCGATAACAGCCGATATCCATAAGCCGCTTGATGTTCAGGGCTATTTCGGTGCGCAGGCGGCCTTCCACCTTATAGTCGCTTTCAATAATCTGCCGCAGTTCGTTGAGTTCTTCCTGGGACAAATCATTGATAAGCCGCGCGGGATCAAGCTTCGCCTTTTGGCAAATCTCGTCCGCACTGGGCCTACCGATGCCGTAAATGTAGGTTAAAGCGATGTTTACGTGTTTATTTGGGAGGTCAATCCCCACAAGACGCGCCATAGCTACCTCTTACCCCGTACAACCGGCCGGCCGCACACCACAATCGAACACGAACACAGTTTCATAAGCTCTCCTAGCCCTGTTTCTGTTTATGCTTTGGATTTTGACAAACGATACGGACGATCCCGTTCCGCTTAATCACCTTGCATTTGTCGCAAATGGGTTTCACGCTGGTTCTAACTTTCATCTTCTATAGTCTCCTAAATCTTCAAATCCGTCAATCGAGCCAATTTCAAAAATTGTCTTTTGAATTGCCCCAATTATAAATTCCGGCCCCTCAGCCGGCCCCTTCTGGTCAGGCCCGAATGGTGGTGCATTTTCAGCAGTCCCTCGATCTGGCTCATGGTATCCAGGTCAACGCCTACCAAAATGAGAAGACTGGTACCGCCCATAAGGTATGAAATTGACGAAGGAAAGTTAAAGGCCCACTGGATAAAAGTCGGAATAACGGCGATTAACGCCAAATACAGCGAGCCGGGCAGTACAATGCGGTTCAAAATCCTGGTGAGATATTCCTCGATCCGCTCGGTCCTGATCCCCGGAATGGAACCGCCGTTTTCCCTAATCTGCTTCGCGATTTCTATGGGGTTAAGACTCACCTGGGTATAGAAATAAGCGAAGAAGATGATCAATAAAACATAGAGCACATTGTAGAGCGTTCCCTGCGGGCTTAGTATCTGCGCCACTCTCGCAAGCCAGGCAACATTGCCGCCGACAGTGGAGGCGATTTGCAGGGGGAAGGTGAGGATAGACGATGCGAAGATGACCGGAATAACGCCCGAAGGGTTGATTTTGAAGGGGATATAGGTATTCTGCGCCCCGTACATCTTCCTTCCCACTACCCGCTTGGCGTAATTCACCGGAATTTTCCGCTGCCCCTGCTGTTCAAACACCACCAGGGCGACTACCGCCACAAACATCACAAAAACCACGATCACAAAAACGAGGTTGAGATCGCCGTTCCGTACCCTGCCCACCAGTTCCCACACCGCCTGAGGCAGCCGGGCCACAATACCGGCAAAAATAATGAGGGAAATGCCGTTGCCTATCCCCCGCCTGGTGATTTGCTCCCCTATCCACATGAGGAACATGGTTCCGGTGGTAACGGTGAGCATGGCGATAAGCGTAAAGGGAAGAAGGCCAATACTGAGAAGGTTCTCCACACTGCGGGAGATACTCTGGGCATACTGGGTGACGGCAAAAGACTGGATAAGGCAGACCGCCACGGTACCGTAGCGCTGCCAGGCCTGTATCTTCTTGCGCCCCCCCTCTTCCTGGGAGATCTTCTTGAGGCTGGGAAACACGATAAGCAAAAGCTGCATAATAATCGACATGGAGATATAGGGCATGATCCCCAGCATGAACACCGAAAAATTCGAGAAAGCGCCGCCGGCAAAGAAATCCAGATAGTCAACGATGGGGTTCCCCGAATTCGCCTGGGAAAGAAAATAGGCTGAAAGTTCCCGAACATTGATTCCCGGTATGGGGAACACCGCGCCAATCCTGAACACCACCAGCATAGCGGCGGTAAACAGGATACGCTCCCTGAGTTCCTTTACTCTGAAAATACCGATTAAGGGATTAGCCATTGATTATTTCCCTTTTGCTTTCTTTGCCGGTTCGGGGATCACCAGGTCGCCGCCGGCCTTTTTGATTTTCTCTTTTGCCGGGGCCGAAACCGCGGCAACCTTAAAGCTGAGTTTCTTGGTCAACTCGCCATCTCCAAGTATCTTCACCGGCGCGGAGCCCTTGATGAGTCCTTTTTTGAAAAGGGAAGCGGGGTCTACCGTTTCGGAAGCCTCATATCGCTTCTCAATTTCGCCGAGATTGACGATCTGCCATTCCTTTCTGAAGGGATAATTGGAAAAACCCCGGTGGGCAAGCCGCCGGTACAGGGGCATCTGCCCGCCTTCAAAGCCGATGTATGTCTTGCCTCCGGAACGGGACTTTTGTCCCTTGTTCCCTTTACCGGCGGTTGTACCCCGGCCGGAACCCTGCCCGCGGCCCAGTATCCGCTTTCGCTTGTTGGCGCCGGCCGGTGCATGCAGGTCAAAATCGTGAGCCATTATTTAATCTCCTCCACCGATACCAGGTGGGATACCGCTTTCACCATTCCCAAAATCACCGGGCTTGCTTCCTGCTCCGTACTTGAACCGATTTTACGCAGGCCAAGCGAACGGACTGTGGCGCGCTGTTTGGGAAGGACGCCGATTGTACTCCGTACAAGACGGATTCGAATTTTCGCCATTTTTAACCCCACAGTTCATTCAGGGATTTACCCCGGTTTTTTGCTATGGTCCTGGCGTCCATCAGCTTGCTGATGCAATCGAAAGCCGCTTTGACCACATTGTACTGGCTTGACGCGCCGATAGACTTGGACAGTACATCGGTAACGCCTCCGGCTTCCATGATTGCCCGCACCGGCCCTCCGGCGATGATGCCGGTTCCCGAACAGGCCGGCTTGAGCAGTACCCGCGAAGCCTTGAAGAGGCCGGTTACCTCATGGGGAATGGTACCGTTCTTCACCGGCAGCTTCACCATATTACGCTTTGCCCTGTCGATGCTCTTGCGGATCGCTTCGGAAACATCATTGGCTTTGCCGAAACCATACCCGACGCTGCCTTTCCGGTCGCCGATTACGGTAAGGGCCGAAAAGGAAAAACGCCTGCCGCCCTTAACAACCTTGGCCGTACGGTTGAGCTTAACCAGCTTTTCGACAAATTCTTTTTCCCCGGAGTCCCGTTCACGTCCGCGATCCCTGCCCCGGCGGCCGTCACCGCGGCCTCTTCCTTCAGCGTGACCGGCAGCGCCGCCCGCGTTAGTCTCATTACCCGCCTTTCCATCGTTAGCCGCAACTTCTTTCTGCCCTGCGTTTTCCATTCCGCCCCCTAGAACTGGACCCCGGCTTTCCGGGTTCCGTCGGCCAAAGCCTTGATTAAGCCGTGATACAAATATCCGTTTCGGTCAAAAACCACGGACCGAATATTTTTTTCAACAAGCCGCTTGCCCATTATTTCGCCAAGCCGTCCGGCGCCTTCAACATTCGCCCTGATATCCCTGAGATCCTTTTCCAGCGTGGAAGCGGACGCCAGGGTATGACCCCTGGAATCGTCGATGATCTGAATCGAGATTCTGCGGTTGCTTCGCGTAACGGTCATCCGGGGCCGTTCCGCGGTACCGGAAATCCGCTTGCGAATATGAACCTTTCTTTTGAGCCGTTTCCTGTCTTTTTCAAGCATCTTTCGCAGCATAGTTACACCCTATTTAACGCCGGATTTTCCGACTTTCCTTCTGATTTTTTCATCCTCATAGCGGATGCCCTTACCCTTGTACGGTTCGGGGAGTCTGAGCTTGCGGATCTGGGAAGCGAATTCCCCCACTTTCTGTTTGTCGATACCGCTCACCGTAATCTTGCCGCCGGCATCGGCGCTTACCGAAAGGTCTTCGGGGATGCCGACAAAGATGTCGGTAGAATAGCCAAGGCTCATGGCGAGAATTTTCCCCTGCACCTCTGCGCGATAGCCGATGCCGGTGATGACCAGCGACTTGGTAAAGCCCGTTGAAACTCCCGTTACCATATTATTGAGGAGATTCCGGTACAGGCCGTGGAAAGCCCTGGTCTGCTTTTCCTCGTTGGCCCGCCTGACAATTATTTCTTCACCCTTGTCCTCAAAACTGATAACCGGGTGGTACTTCTGGGTTAATTTTCCCCTGGGGCCTTCTACGGCCATTACCTCGTTTGCGAAGGTAACTTTGACCCCTTCAGGAACCTTAACCGGTATTTTTCCGATACGCGACATGTTTTCCCTCTTACCACACGGTACAGATAATTTCGCCGCCGACTTGTTTCTCGGCCGCTTTTTTTCCGGTGGTTACCCCCTGAGACGTAGAAACGATCAGGGTTCCGTAGCCGTTGAAAACTCTCGGCATATTTTTATAGCCCATATACACACGGCGGCCGGGTTTCGACACTTTTTCAAGGCCGTGAATAATCGGAGCGGTTGTATCATCGTATTTAAGGAAAACCCGGATAACGCTCGCTCCGTCCTGGTTCGCCTTCTTGAAATTTTTGATATACCCTTCGGTCTTCAGAATCTTCACAATCTCAAGTTTCAGCCTGGAGGTGGGGATATCAACTTTTTCATGCTTTGCCATTCCGGCATTCCGGATTTTAGTCAGCATGTCCGCAACGGGATCAGATACGCTCATCCTGTTCTCCTACCAGCTCGATTTGGTTACGCCGGGAATAAGTCCTTCACTCGCAAGTTTACGGAAGCAAATACGGCACATTTCATATTTCCGCAGATAGCCCCTGGGCCGTCCGCAGATCCGGCAGCGGTTAACCTTCCTCGTTTTATATTTAGGCGTCCGCAGCGCCTTGATAATCATCGCTTTTCTTGCCATGCAATCTCCTCCCTTATTTCCTGAAGGGCATGCCGAATTTGCCGAGAAAGGCCTTCGCCTCCGCATCGGTCTTTGCCGTCGTCACAATGACGATGTTCAATCCGGCTACCTTTTCGATTTTATCAAAATCAATCTCCGGAAAAATGATCTGCTCCTGAATCCCCAGGGAATAGTCCCCATGGCCGTCAAAGGCGTTCTGGCTGACGCCCCTAAAGTCCTTGACGCGGGGAAGGGCCACATTCACCAGCCGGTCAAGAAACTCGTACATCATCGCCCCTCTCAAGGTAACTTTGGCGCCAATTTCCTGGCCGGTTCGGATCTTGAAATTCGCTATACTCTTGCGGGCCTTGGTCTTTACCGCTTTCTGCCCGGTGATCTGGGTAAGGGTATCAATGGCCGCGTCGAGCAGCTTTTTATTTTGCAGGGCTTCCCCTACGCCCATGCTTACCACGATCTTTTCCAGGCGGGGGGTTTGCATGGGCGACTTGTAGCTGAATTCCTTAAACAGCTCCGGGGCAATTTGCTCATTGTAAATCTTCTTGAGCCGGGGCACATAGTTACTCATTACAGCGCCTCCCCGCATTTTTTACAGACCCTGGTTTTAGCGGTCCCTTCCTGCTTATATCCGATCCGGGTGGGGCCGCATTTTTTGCAGACAATCATCACATTGGAACTGTGAATCGCCGCTTCAATCTCGACAATACCGCCCCGGTCCTGCTGGTTCCGTCTCTTCTGCGCCTTTTTAACAATATTCACCCCTTCGACAACTATCCGGTCCCTGTCGCGGAGAATTTTGAGAATCCTGCCCCGCCTGCCCTTGTCCTTGCCGGCAATGATCTCGACAGTATCTTCTTTCTTCACTTTGAATTTATGCGCTACTTCAGCCATCTTCATTTCTCCTAAAGAACCTCAGGGGCGAGGGATACGATCTTCATAAAATCACCCTTTTCCCGCAGTTCCCGGGCTACCGGCCCGAAGATACGTTTCCCCTTTGGATTCAACGCGGCATCAATAATGACGCAGGCGTTGTCATCAAAGCGTATATAGGTGCCGTCGGAGCGGCGGTATTCCTTATGGGTACGCACCACCACCGCTTTTTCCACCGTGCCCTTTTTGATTGTCGATGTGGGCAGGGCGGTTTTTACCGCAACCACGATAATATCTCCAATCCCCGCATATCTGCGGCGGCTGCCGCCCAGCACTTTGATACACTGGACGGTTTTGGCTCCTGAATTGTCCGCCACATTCAGGAAGGTTTCCACTTGAATCATTTTCCGTAACTCCCCTTATTTGGCGCGATCGAGGATCTCCACGAGTTTCCAGCATTTTTCCTTGCTGATGGGCCGGCACTCGATCACACGGACCCGGTCGCCGGTCTTCGCGTCATTGGTCTCGTCATGGGCTTTCACCTTTTTGACCCGCTTGACGTATTTTTTGTACAGCGGATGCAGGGCGAGGGTTTCAATTGAAACCACAATGGTTTTATCCATCTTGTCGCTCTTTACGATTCCCGCAAACTCTTTTTTCCCGCTTTTTGTCTTAACTGCCTGCTCTGCCATTATTTAGCCTCCGCCTCCGATGCGGTTTTGTCCGCCTGCTTCCTGTCCGCAATTTCCTGCGCATGAATAAGAGTGTTGAGCCGGGCAATCTGCCGGCGCATTGTGCGCTTTTGCAGAGGATTGTCCACATGGCCGATAACCACCTGGAAGCGGAATTCCATGTATTTCTTTTTCATCTCGTCCCGTTTGGCCTTGAGTTCCGGAAAAGAAAGATTCTTGAATGAATTTTTCATCGCCTCACCTGCCTAAGCCCCGATCTCTATGTCGGAACGGGCAACAAATTTGGTTTTGATGGGAAGCTTGGCCCCGGCCAAAATCATCGCCTCTTCGGCGAGTGAGCGGTTGATACCGCCGCCCAGTTCAAACATAACGGTTCCCGCCTTCACCACCGCCACCCAGTATTCAGGGGCGCCTTTTCCCTTGCCCATACGGGTTTCCGCGGGCTTCTTGGAATAGGGTTTATCGGGGAAAATGCGAATCCATATCTTTCCGCCGCGCTTTATATGACGGTTCAGGGCGATACGGGCCGCCTCTATCTGCCGGTTGGTGATCCACATCCGGTCCATCGCAACCAGGGCATATTCGCCGAACGCCACGGTGTTGCAACGGGTGGCGTTTCCACGCATATTGCCCCGCTGCACCTTGCGGTGCCTTACACGTTTAGGACTCAGCATAACTAATTACTCCTCGCGGGCGCCCGTTCCCGCCGCTTGCGGACCAGGGCGCCGGCATCTTCTTTCTGTTCCCTGCCGAACTTCATTCCGTTGTACACCCAAACTTTTATCCCTATGGAGCCGAAGGTAGTGTGGGCTTCCGCGAAACCGTAGTCCATGTCCGCCCTCAGGGTGTGCAGGGGTATCCTCCCTTCCTTGGCCTCTTCGGTACGGGACATTTCCGCGCCGCCGAGCCGGCCCGAAAGCCGTACCTTGACGCCCTGGGCGTTGCCCTTCTTTATCGCGTTGGTAATGGCCTGCCTCATGGTCCGTCTGAAACTCGAGCGGGCCAAAAGCTGCCGGGCGATGTTCTGGGCGACGATTTGGGCGTTATTGTCGGCGTTCCGTACTTCTTTAATCTTAATCTGTATCTTCTTGCTGACGTTCTTTTGCAGAATGGAACCGATCTTTTCGATATTGGCGCCCTTGACCCCGATGATAACGCCCGGACGGGCAGTATGAATCGTGATCGTTATCCGCTGGGGATGCCTGATAATCTCAAGTTCGGCAATATCCGCGCCCTTGGTTTCGGGCATATCCATGATAAGCCTGCGAAGTTTCAGGTCTTCATGCAGGGTGTTGGCGTATTCTTTCGGATCAACATACCAGCGGGAACCCCAGTTTTTGTTAATACCGATTCGCAGCCCTACCGGGTTTACTTTCTGTCCCATTATTTCCCCGCCTTTTTGGCATCAGCCTTGCCGAAACCGGCCCTGCCGCCGGAATTTACGGTTTCATCGACTATCACGGTGATGTGACACATCCTCTTCAAAAGCATATCCGCCCGTCCTCTGGCGCGGAACCACACCCGCTTAAGCCGGGGGCCCTCGTCAATAAATATGTCCCGCACATAGAGCATATCCTCGTCAAGCTGCTTGTTGCCATTGAGGGCGTTGGAAGCGGCGGACTTTACCGTCTTACGGACAAGCCGCGCTCCCTTGTGCGGCATATTTTCCAGAAGGGAAATCGCCTCGGGATAGGGCTTGCGGCGGATAAGGTCCGCCACGGGCCGGATCTTGAAGGGAGAGGCCATGAGGTACTTGCTGACCGCCCTGTAACCATACTTCGTTTCCATATACCTACCTGCTTATTTCGAGGCGGCTTTCTTGTCCGAGCCTGCATGCCCCCGGAAGATCCGGGTAGGGGAAAACTCGCCAAGCTTGTGGCCGACAAGGTTTTCCGTGATATACACGGGAACCCAGGTTTTGCCGTTATAGACGGAGATGGTCCCGCCCACCATTTCGGGAATGATGGTAGAACACCGGGAATAGGTTTTGATCATCTTCCGATCCCCGGACTTGCTCAACTCCAGCACCTTTTTATACAGGCTCTTCTCAATGAAGGGCCCCTTCTTAATGGACCTTGACATCCGTATCTCCTACTTCTTCTTGCCGCGGCTGACGATAAACCGGGAAGAAGGTTTGTGCTTGCTCCGGGTCTTGAACCCTTTGGTGGGCTGTCCCCAGGGGGTAACGGGATGAATGCCCTTACTCTTGCCTTCACCGCCGCCGTGGGGATGATCCACAGGGTTCATGACCATACCGCGCACGGTGGGACGGACGCCCAGCCAGCGCTTGCGGCCGGCCTTGCCCAGGGTCACGTTCATGTGATCCTCATTGCCCACAGTGCCGATGGTAGCGCGGCATTTCTTGAACACCATGCGCATCTCACCTGAAGGCAGTTTGACGGTAACGTAGTCCCCTTCTTTGGCGGCAATCAGCGCCCCGCCGCCGGCGGAACGCACCATCTGCCCGCCCTTGCCTAGGGTAAGCTCAATGTTATGTACCGTAAAGCCCAGGGGGATATTCTCCAGGGGCAGCGCGTTACCCGCCTCAATGGGGGCGCCGGGACCGCTCATAATGGCGGCGCCGGCTTTAAGGCCCCTGGGAGCGATAATGTAGCGCTTTTCGCCGTCAGCGTAGTTGACAAGGGCGATATTCGCACTGCGGTTGGGGTCGTATTCGATTGTGACGACTTTGCCGGGAACGCCGATCTTGTCGCGCTTAAAGTCGATATCCCGGTAGCGGCGTTTGTGTCCGCCGCCCTTGTGCCACACGCTGATCCTGCCGCGAGAATCGCGTCCGGCCTTTTCGGGCCGGCCTGATGTAAGGGATTTCTCCGGTTTTACTCCCCTGGTAAGCTCCGAGTAATCCAGACTGGTCCACTGCCGCATCCCCGCGGTAATCGGTCTATATGTTTTAATTCCCATGATTTCTCCTACACGCCCTCAAAGATGCCGATCTTCTCGTCCTTGGGAAGCCGTACAATGGCCTTTTTCCAAGTAGAGGTATAACCCGCACGGTTCCGCTGCCGTTTGGGCTTGCCGCCCACCACCATTACCGTGCAGGCAACGGGGTGCACATTGAAAAGACGGCGTACCGCTTCTTTAATTTGAATCTTGTTTGCCGCGGGATCTACCTTGAACACGTACTTTCCCTGTTCACGCAGCAGGTTCGCCTTTTCTGAAAGCACCGGTTCCAGCAGTATGTCTTCGTAAATCATTCGCCGGCCTCCTCGGCCTTTTCAGTATCGGGGCCGTAAAAATCGTTAAGATTTTTCGCGGCTGTTTCCAGCATCAGCAGCTGCCGGCCGTAGAACAGGTCGTGCGCCCTCAGGCGGTTATAGGAAAGATAACTCAGCCAGGGGATATTGGCGGCGGCCTGTTTGATCTTCGGATCATCGTCTTTCAGGACAAGCACCGTCCGCGTACCGGGGTTAAAGTTGCCAAGCAGACCCGCAAGATCGCGGGTTTTCCCCGATTCAATTGAAAAGTCTTCAATTATTTTTAAGGTATCACTTTGGGCTTTCAAACTTAAAATGGTTTTAATCGCCTGGCGCTTTGCCTTTTTGGGCATGGAATAGGAAAAGTCCCTCGGCTTAGGCCCGAATACCACGCCGCCGCCGACTGTCACCGGGGATTTTTTATCGCCGCGCCGGGCGCGGCCCGTACCCTTCTGCTTGTAGGGCTTGGCATTGGAACCGTGGACTTCACCGCGGTCTTTGGTACTGGCGTTCCCCTGCCGTTTGTTGGCAAGCTCATTATTGATGGCATACCAGATCAGGTCTCCGTTAACCGGAAGGCCGAAAACGCTTTCTTCCAGCTCAATAGTCCGCAGTTCTTTGCCCTCTTTTGAATACACTGTACAGTTCATTGCTTTCCCCGCTACTTCTTCACTGCGGCCCGGACAAACACAAGCCCTTTATTGACGCCGGGAACGGCGCCCCGAACCATAATGAGCTGCTTTTCAGGGTCCATCTTTACTACCCGCAGGCTGAGAACCGTTACTTTTTCACGGCCCATACGTCCCGGCAGCTTCACGTTCTTGAAGGTTTTACCCGGATAGGTTGATTGCCCGGTGGAACCCGGCTCGCGGTGAAATTTGGAACCGTGGGTCTTTCGCCCGCCGCCAAAACCGTAGCGTCTCATAACGCCCTGAAAACCTTTGCCCTTGGAAACGCCGGAAACGTCTACATAGCGGACGCCTTCCAGCACTTCTACTCCCAGGGAATCGCCCACGACGACTTCTTTTTCAAAGTCCCGCAGTTCCCGAATCCGCTTTTTGGGGGCAATATTCTCCGGAAACTGGCCGGCGTAGGGCTTGGTTACCCGGTTTTTCTTCGCGTCGTCCACTCCGACCAGCACGGCCCTGTAACCGTCTTTTTCCTCTGTCTTTTGGGCGATGACGATATTCGGATCAACCCGCATCACCGTTACCGGCGTAAGGTTGCCCCCATCATCAAAGACCTGCGTCATGCCCACTTTTTTGGCTAAAAGCCCTAACATCTCATAACTCCTAAACCGTTTCCCAACGGCCATTTTCAACGCACGCTATTCCGAGGCCCCCGGAACCGTCTGCGCTTCAGAATCAAAAACAAACCGGCGTTACTGCTTGATCTCCACGTCCACACCGGCGGGGAGTTCCAGCTTCATCAAAGAATCCATCACCTCGGAAGAGGGATTGATAATATCGATTAACCGTTTATGGGTCCGCATCTCGAACTGTTCACGGCTCTTTTTATTCACATGGGGCGAACGAAGCACCGTTACTTTGTTGATGGAGGTGGGAAGCGGGATGGGGCCGGTAACCCTCGCCCCCGCTTTCTGCACCGCCTGCACAATCGATTTTGCGCTCTGATCGATTAATTCAACATCGAAACCGCGCAATCTCACGCGAATTCCTTCCTTAGCAGCCATTATTCCTCCAGGAATGCGCCGCCGGGGACCGCAAAGACGGCTCCCGGCATGCCTAAAACCTCGCGCGCTATTCTATAATCTCGACAACCTGACCGGATGCGACGGTTTTGCCTCCCTCGCGGATAGCAAAACGAAGCCCTTTTTCCATGGCGATGGGGTGGATCAGCTCACCGAAAATTTCGGTGTTATCACCGGGCATAACCATTTCCCTGCCTTCGGGCAGTTCAACCGTACCGGTAATATCGGTGGTCCGGAAGTAGAACTGGGGACGGTAACCCTTGAAGAAGGGGCTGTGCCGCCCGCCTTCTTCCTTGGACAGACAGTAGATCTGGCCCTTGAATTTATTGTGAGGGGTAATGGAACCGGGCTTGGCAAGCACCTGACCACGCTCGACCTGCTTCTTGTCAGTACCGCGAAGCAGGACGCCGACATTTTCACCGGCCTGCACGTCTTCAAGGGTTTTGTTGAACATTTCGAGGCTGGTAGCGACCGTCTGCTGAGTAGGCCTGATACCGACAATTTCAACAGGGTCCATGGCCTTAAGAATACCGCGATCCACTTTGCCGGTAACCACCGTACCGCGGCCGGGAATGGTAAACACATCTTCAATGGGCATGAGGAAGGGCTTATCCGCGTCACGGACCGGATCGGGGAAGTAGGAATCCATGGCTTCCAGGAGTTCCTGAACACACTTGGTATCGTCGTTTTCCAGACCGTCATTGAGGGCTTCCATAGCCTTAAAGGCGGAACCTTTAATGATAGGTATTTTGTCGCCGGGGAAGCCGTTCTGGGTCAGCACGTCTTTGACCTCTTCCTCGACCAGTTCCAAAAGCTCAGGATCGTCAACCAGGTCTACCTTATTGAGGAAGACGATCATGCTGGGAACGCCGACCTGGCGGGCCAGAATGATATGCTCCCGCGTCTGGGGCATGACCGAGTCCGGGGCGGACACGACCAGTACCGCTCCGTCCATCTGCGCGGCGCCGGTGATCATGTTCTTGATGTAGTCTGCGTGTCCGGGACAGTCGATGTGGGCGTAATGCCGCTTCTCCGACTGATACTCCAGATGGCGGGTATTGATAGTGATACCACGGGCTTTCTCTTCCGGGGCATTGTCAATGTCATCAAACTTCATGACTTTGTCGCCGTACTTCTTGCCGCAGTACATGGTGATAGCGGCGGAAAGCGTGGTTTTACCATGGTCAACGTGACCAATGGTTCCGACGTTCATGTGGATTTTTGTTCTATTAAACTTATCCTTAGCCATTTCGTGTCCTCCTTAATGGGCACCTAAATAATTTCTCACTCACAAATAAAACCGCAGGAATAACATTCCGGCGAAAATTCAGCGTCAATTGTTAATGAGTGATTAGAAAGGCAAACAGCGGAAAATGAAGATTGCGGCCAAGCGCTTCTTTAATTCCGATAAAAACCCGGCGGGCTTTTATCACTGTTGTCCCGTTCCACCTGTCTCATCTACGCCGATGATCGGTTTGGAGCCGGAAAACTCCGGCGGCCTGAAAGCTTTGTTTCAAAGCCGCCTCCCTTTTCAAGTTTTCCAGTGGGACGGCCAAAGCCATCCCATGCCAAGACCCCGCGCAGGGGCTTTCGGTCGACGATATTAACCCTTCTTAACCTCCCCGACACCGAACCAAAAGCCAAGCCTCCGGTTCAACCGCTGCACGGTTATTTTCAAAAATCCCAGAAGCGCCCGGCAAACCGGAAGCTCCGTTTCTATAAACATCCCCCGAAATATCCGGGGACTTTTTACCATCTGTAGTGGGCGAAGGCCTTATTGGCTTCGGCCATTTTGTGGGTATCCTCTTTCTTCTTGAAAGCGGTACCGGTATTATTATACGCATCCAGCAGCTCCGCTGCAAGCCGGTCGCCCATGCCGTGGCCGGAACGGGCGCGGGCGGCATTGATAATCCACCGCATGCACAGAGCTTCACGCCGGGCTTCCCGAATTTCCACCGGAACCTGATAGGTGGCGCCGCCGACCCGCCGGGACTTAACCTCGATTACGGGCTTGACGTTGTCAAGGGCCTTGAGAAAAACCTCAAGGGGTTCCTTGTCGGCCTTGCTCCGGAGAATTCCAAGGGCATCGTGGACTATCCGCAGGCCCACCGAGCGCTTGCCTTGCCACATCATTCGGTTTACAAACTTGGAAACCACCACGCTGTTGTATTTAGGATCCGGGGCAATGCCCCGATCTATGGTCTTTTTCTTCCGTCCCATAATACTTCCCGATTAACCTTATGCCTTGGGCCGCTTGGCGCCGTATTTTGAGCGGCTGCGCTTGCGATCCGACACGCCCAGAGTATCCTTGGCGCCCCTGATAATGTGATAACGCACACCGGGGAGGTCCTTAACCCGTCCGCCCCGGACCAAAACCACCGAGTGTTCCTGCAAATTGTGACCGATACCGGGAATATAGGCGGTAACCTCGGTCCCATGGGAAAGCCGCACACGGGCCACCTTCCGCAGGGCCGAATTGGGCTTTTTGGGCGTTACCGTCATAACACGGGTACAGACCCCCCGCTTTTGCGGGCAGGACTGCAAAGCCGGAGACTTGGTTTTCGAAGCGACCTGCTGACGTCCGAAACGAACCAACTGGTTAATGGTAGGCATTCGCTAAAAACTCCTTAAAACCTCAAAAAAATCCCAAAACCTCAAATTTCGGGGAAAATCGCCGTAAAAATCAAATTTCCAAAACCCGCAACACTATCGCTGCTCTCAGACACAAAAAAACAAGCGGGAAAGGAATTCCAAATCTATCAAAAAGAAAAAAAAAGGTCAAGGGGTTTTGAAATATTTTTGAAAATTTGGTAACTATTCATCTGGGGGGCTGTTTTTATACCCGGCGGATTAGATTCGCCCCCAGAGTTTTCGGGCCAATTCCCGCGATTTTGCCAGCAGCGCCTCTTCGTCGATGTTTACCAGCTCCCGGTCCCGCATGATGATCCTGCCGTTGATAATGGTGGTATCCACGTGCCTGCCTGAAACGCCGAACAGAATATGGCTGTTAATGGTATCCGCGTTCACCGGGGTCGGCCCTTTGTAATCGACGATGATGATATCCGCGTAATGGCCTTTGGCGAGAACGCCCGTTTTTCCCCTGATAAAGCGTTCCATGATTTTCCGGTTGTTTTCAAAGAGCATAGCGGGCGGCTCCGCCCAGGCTGCCGAAGGAAGGGCCTTTGCGTGCTTGTGGAGGATTGCCGCGGTCTTGTAGGACTCAAGCACGTCGGCGGCATAGCCGTCGGTGCCCATTCCCACCAGCACTCCCTTTTTCAGCATGTCCAGTACCGGCGAAACGCCCACGGCGTTTCCCATATTGGACTGGGGGTTATGCGCCACCGCGACTCCGCTTTGCGCAAGCATGTCCATTTCTTCTTCGGTTATGTGAATACAGTGAACCGCGATTGATTTTTCAGAGAGCACGCCGCTTTTATACAGCCGCTCGACAACCCGTAAACCGTACTTTGAAACCGCGTCAATCACATCCTCAATGCCCTCGGCGGCGTGTATATGGAAACCGACGCCCGCCGCGTCCGCCGCTTCAATACAGCGGTCAAGCGTTTTCCCGCTGATCGTCATCTGGGCGTGCATGCCGAAAAGCGCGCTGAGCATATCGTCGTTTTGCTCTTTGCAGTATTTGGCAAAATCGGCGTTTTCTTTAATGCCGGCGGCGGCTGTTTTTTCGCCGTCCCGGTCGGATACCTCGTAACAGCAGTTGCTGCGTATGCCGAAAAGTTTCGCGGCCTCGGCGATTTTGAAAAGACTGCCCTCCACGGCAAAAGGACTGGCATGATGATCGATTACCGAAGTAACCCCTGAACGGATTTCATCGATCATGGGGCCGATACAACTGTAATACACATCTTCCAAAGTGAGCTGTTTATCCAGCCGCCACCAAAGCCCCGAAAGCACTTCGCCAAAAGTAGTCGCGGGCTTTCCCCCCAGTGAGATACCTCTGGCAAAAGTGGAATAGTAGTGCATGTGGGCATTGATAAAGCCGGGCATCACCAGCCTTCCCTTCGCGTCAATAAATTCGGCGTCAGGGTATTTTGCGCACAGGGCCGAAGTCTCCCCGGTTTCCTTAATGGTATTGCCCTCAACGGCTACCGCGCCGTTTTCGATAAAAGGACAGGATGCGTCCCTGGTAACGATCTTTCCGTTTTTGATTATAAACATGCTTTTCCTCCTGGCAAATAGCCGTAGTTTTTCTCAATGGTCTCGATCATGGCGGCCCAGGTTTTCGGGATGCTTTGCTCCCCCCTGCGGCAGCTTAGCACCGATTTATCTTCCAGCCGGAGCTTATACGTATCTTCTCCGGTTTTAAGAAAACCGGCGTTCCCACTGTCCGCGAAGTCTTCCTCGCCGCTGAAAACAGTGAACTTGTCCCGGTAGGGCTTTCCCGCGTGAGGACAGAAAGTCGCGCAGTTTCCGCACTCGTTGCAGATCCGGTCGATGTGCACGATTTGGCGGGTTTCCCCGGACGCGCCGTCCGCGGGCAGTTTAACCGCGACGTTGGCCCGGTTCGGGCAGACATCGGCGCAGACCTCGCAGAGGGTATTACAGGAAAGACAGCGGTATCCGTCGGTATTGTCCCGCTTTGCCTCAAGGATAATTCCCTTTTTGAGAAGCAGGTCCGCGTAATCGGCAGGGACGGAATCCGTAAAAGTGCCGGAAAAATCCGCTTCCAGTCCGAGTTTTTGCAGAATGTCCGCGGCCGCGGCCTTGCCGTCGGCGATGGCCTTGACCACTGTGGCAGGACCTGCCTTGCAGTCCCCCGCGATATACACGCCGGAAACGGAACTTTCACCGGAGGGGCTGAGAACCGGAAAACCCTTGGCGTTAAGCGCTATGCCGTTACGCGCGAATGATTCGGTATCGACCCTTGCGCCTACCGCGCCGATTACCGTATCAAAACGCAATTCCTGTTTTTTACCGGCGCTCTCAACGCCCCGCCTGCCCGAAGCGTCATAAGCGCCAAGGCGCATTAGCCCGCAGCCAAGAACTCCGTCAGCCCATGTTTCAGGGGCCAGCAGTTCTTTAATCTCTATTCCGTCCGCCAGCGCCAGTTCCTGTTCTTCGTACTGGGAAGGCATGAATTCCCTTGTCCGGCGGTAGACAATGCTCACCGATTCGACCCCCCTGTTCCGCTTCGCGGCCCTGGCGCAGTCCATCGCCACGTCGCCGCCGCCTATGACGGCGACTCTTTTACCCAGCGAAAGGCCGTATTGGGTTTTTTTTGATTCTTCCAGAAAGCGCAGCGCGTCAATGATGTTTTCATTGCCCTGTTTTACCGGGGGGGCGCCTTCTTTCCACGCGCCTGTGGCTATGACAATATACTCGTGTTTTTTCTTCAGTTCGGCAATCGAATATGCTTCCCGCGCGTTGAACCGGAATTCCACGCCGGTTTTTTCCGCCATTCGGAAATCGCGGGAAATCGCCTCATCGGAAATCCTGAAAGAGGGGATCGCATACCGCACAACGCCGAAAGGCTTTTCCCGTTTTTCGTAGACCGTCGCCGCTACGCCGTTTCTCCGCAAAAACACCGCCGCGGCAATACCAGCCGGGCCCGCGCCTATTATTCCGGCGGATTTACCGGTTTTAAGTTCCGTTACGCATAGTGAATCGGTAAACGCTTCCTGCCCTTTGCCGGCGGCAATGAGCTTGGCCTGCCGTATCTCCAGCGGATCCTCGTAATCAAGCCTGGCGCATTTATGCTGGCACTGGTGATCGCAGATCGTCCCGGTAATGGAGGGCGCGGTATTATCCCTGGCGATTATTTTGAAAGCCCCGGCGTAATTTTCCGCCGCCACAGCGGCAAGATAATCGGGGATACGCTGGTGAATGGGGCAGCCGCCTTCCATGCAGGGCGCTTTCGCACAGTCAAACAGGGGCAGAACGCTGTCCGTTTTTCGTAAACCGGCCCGGCGGTATTCCTTGCGGAAACGGTTCTGTTGGGGAATGGATTCGGCCAGGGCTTTCAGGGCCTCCTCATTGATAAGGGCCGATCCCGGAAGCGGCGCTTTGCCAAGCGTTTTTTCGGCAAGTCCCGCAAGCTGGGTGAGCCGCTCGTAGCCGCCGGGTTTGAGTATCGTGGTAGCCATCGTCACCGGCCTGATGCCTGTATCGAGAATCTTTTCAAGATTGAAAAAATCCGCGCCGCCGGAATAGGATATGGGAAGCCCGCCCTTAAAAGCCATGGCAATTTTTTTCGCCACATTGATCGAAAGGGGGAACAGGGAACGTCCTGACATATACATTTCATTCCCTGGTAATTCATCTCTTTTTATTTCCACCGGAAAGGTATTGGTCAGTTTTACCCCGAAGGACAGATTCTTTTCTTTTGACAGGGACATGAGGCGGGTGAACATATCCACCGCGTCATCAAACTGAAGATCGTTTTTGAAATGATGATCGTCAAAAGAAATATACCCATAGCCAATTTCGTCCAGAATCCCTCGGGCGGTTTCGTAACCCAGCAGAGTGGGATTGCATTTGATGTAAGTGTGCATTCCCTTTTGGACGATTAAATATTCGGCTATTTTTTCAATCTCTTCCCTGGGACAGCCGTGCAGAGTCGAAAGGGTAATGCTTGATGAAACCGCCGGGGAAATTGCCTCAAGGTCTTTTTTGTCAAAGCGTTCAAACGAGCCGATGTTATCCGCAATAAACCGGTAACAGCGTTTCCATATTTCCGTATTTCCGGCGTTCTTCATCCCTTCAATATAAGAATCGATCTTTTCAGATTTAATTCCGTCAAGACTGTAACCGACGCTCATATTGAAAATAAAACCGCCCGCGTCGGCGATATTAAATTCTTTCGCAAAAATATGACAGAGAAACCAGGCCTTGATATATTCTTCCCGCGCCTCCTCGACGGTCAACTCGGTTGACCACTCCACATTGTAGCCTTCGTCCACGGTGTTAATACAGGGTCTGGCAACGGCTTTTCTTAGTTCTTCCCCGTCCATAGTCTGCACGGTTTTCAGCTCCATAAAACGCGCGCCGGCCAGGTATGCCGCGAGAATGTTCTGGGCAAGCTGGGAATTGGGGCCGGCGGCGGGCCCCAGGGGAGAGCTTATCCGTGTTCCGAATAACTCCACAGGACACTCCGCGCCGGGACGGTAAAATTTTTCTTTTCGGATACCGAAAACCGAACCTTGATTTTTGTATTCTCCCTTCACCCAGCCTGTCAATTCCGGAAACGGAATAGGCCGCATTATTTCACTCATGACTCTCCCTCTCTCTTTTAATGAAGGGAACTTCTAAAAACCGCGGCTTTTAGAAGTTCCCTAAAGTATTATCTGAAACTGCCTCAACGCTTCGCGTCTTCAGGGGCCCGATTCTTGTTTTCGGGGATAACGATGTTGAGGATGATAGCCACCAGGCACGCGGCAACGATGCCGGAACCGCCGAAAATCAGCCGTACCGCGTCGGGCATGAGGCGGAGGGCGCCGTCGTTGGCGCCAAGGCCGTAGCCCAGACCAATAGCCACCGAGACGATGGTCACAGTGCGGGCGGTGAGCGGTTCTTTGGTGATGAGCTGGATACCGCTGATAGCGATAGACGCGAACATCATCACCGCCGCCCCGCCCAGGACGCTTGGAGGCATGATGGACACGATGGCCGCCAGCTTGGGCAGGAGGCCGCAGAGCACGAGGAAGACGCCCCCCAGAGAAATGGCAAACAGGTTCACTACTTTGGTCATATATACCAGGCCGACGTTTTGCGAAAAGGACGTAACGGGCAGCACGCCGAAGACGGACGCCAGGGTGCAGGTGAGGCCGTCAGCCACAACACTGCCGGAAAGTTCCTTGTCCGTGGCTTCACGGTTTAAACCCCCGATGGTGATGCCGGAAGTGTCGCCTATCGTTTCCACAGCGGTCACGATGAACATGATGCAGATGGGCAGAATGGCCCGTATGTCAAACACAAATTTGACCGGCATGAGCCGGGGAAGGGAGACCCAGGACGCGGCGGCGACCTTGTCCCACTGCAGCGCCCAGCCTTTGACGTATTCCGCGCCGTCAAGCGCGGCGGTAGTGGGAAGGATGAGGCCCATAAGGGCGCAGACGATGTAACCGATGATAATACCGAAGAGGATGGAGGCGGTACTGAAGACGCCCCTGCCCTTGTGTTTGAAGATCAGGATGGACACCAGGACGATAAGGCCCACGAGGAGGTTTTCCATTGAGCCGTAGTCCCTGGCCCCATTGCCGCCGCCGAAGGAGCTGATGCCCACGCCGATGAGGGACATACCGATGGAAAAAATCACCACTCCGGTGACTACAGGCGGGAAAAACTTTTTAAGGGGCTTCAGGCAGAAGCCGAGGGCGCCTTCAAAGATGCCGCCCACAAAGTTCGCCGCCATAACCGCGCCGTAGCCGACAATGCCGCCGCCCATTGCCGCCGCGGCGCTCCGGCACACGCCGATGAAACCCGAACTGGTCCCCATCACAATCGGCAGGCGCGCGCCCACCGGCCCGATGGGGTAAATCTGCACCAGGGTGGCCAGGCCCGCAACCAGCATGGCGTTCTGCAAAATCTCTATTTGCAGCGGACTTCCCGACGCGATGCCGCAGGCCGCGGTGATGATCAGTATTGGAGTGAGGTTCCCCGCAAACATTGCGAGTACGTGCTGCATTCCAAGCGGGATGGCTTGTTTAAGGGGAAGCCGTCCTTCAAGGCTTGTCGGGCTGCCCAACAAGGGTGTTTTTTTCTCTGACATGATCTTTTCTCCTCCTCTGGTGAAAAATTTGACCGCGCGGACTTTTGATTTGAAATTCACCTTAATCTGCGCCGAACTTTAGTTCTAAATCCGTATGGTTCACAATTAACGTTATGGTACAATAACCGTACCCGTCCTGCCCTCAATGCCGTCCCGCGCTTTTTGCAGTAAGGTAATTAACGCTGTCCTCCGGACAGCAGCTGTCCTTTGGACAACCGCCGCAGTCGAAGCCGCTTTGACAAAAGAGACCGCCGCCTGTACCTTGGGAAGCATCGAGCCTTTGGCGAACTGGTTTTCCGCGATGTAACGCTCCGCCTCCGAAACGGACAGGGAGTCAAGCCATTTTTGATCGGGCTTGCCAAAATTGATCGCCACCTTCTCCACCGCGGTAAGGATGATCAGCATATCCGCGCCGATAAGCTCGGCAAGTTTGGCGGCGGAAAAATCCTTGTCGATTACCGCGCTTTTTCCCCGGTACTGGCCGTTTTCCATCGCCACGGGGATGCCGCCGCCTCCGGCCGCCACGGGGATCTGCCCCGCGGCAAGCATGGCCTTGACGGTATCGGCCTCGACAATGTTCACCGGTTTGGGAGAGGCTACCACCTGCCGCCAGCCCCGGCCCGCGTCCTCCATCACGGGAATACCCTTTGCGCGGAGGGCTTTCGCCTCGGTTTCGCTCATAAAACCGCCGATGGGCTTGCTGGGGTTGAGGAACGCGGGGTCCGCGGGATCAACCTCAACCTGGGTGATGATAGCCGCCACCGGTGTAAAGATGTGCCGGGCATCCAATTCTTTGCGAATGGTGTTCTGCAGATCATAGCCGATGTAGCCCTGACTCAGGGCAACGCATACGGACATGGGCAGCACCGGAAAATGCCGGTCGGCCCTGGCGGCGGTTTCAAAGGCCGTCTCGATCATTCCCACCTGCGGGCCGTTGCCGTGGACGATTGCAATCTCGTGTCCCGCCTCCACCAGATCTGCAATGGCTTTGGCGGTTCCCTGAGCGGCGTCCATCTGCTCTTTTAGGTTTTCACCCAGGGCGTTTCCGCCCAGTGCAATGACGATCCTTTTTTTCATATCATTCCTCCTCATGGCAAATGACAGGCGGTCTGTGACGACAACTGTTTCTCCCTGTTTAAGGAACGCCGTATATACGGCCTTCCTTAAAACACCGGCGTTTTAACCCAGGAACCGCTTAAGGCCGCGGGCCGCCATTTCGCTCAAAGTCTTTTGGGGGCATTTGATCTTGCTGAGGAAAATCATCGCCGCGATAATATAGGGCTTGTGGCTGGCCTGCTTGTAGAGAGGAACGCGGTAACGGTCAAAGACCGACGCCGCAATTTCGCCTTCTTTGCAGCTAACGCCGCTGATATCCGCCGGAAGGCAGTGGAGATAAAGGGCCTTGCCGTCACGGGTTGTTTTCATCAAATCTTCCGTACATTCCCAGTCTTTGTGTTGGGCGTTCTGCGCAAGAAGATCTTTTTCCAGACTCTTGATACCGTCAAAGTCTCCCGCGCCGTAAAGGCTGGTCCGTTTTTCCATCGCCGCAAAAGGGGCCCAGCTTTTCGGGTATACAATATCCGCATCCTTAAAAGCCCCGGCCATGGAATTGGACTTGGTGAATTTTCCGCCGCTTAGGACGGCGTTTTTTTCCGCCGTTTCCTCAACTTCCGGCATTACTTCGTATCCTTTGGGATGAGCGAGGGATACTTCCATGCCGAAGCGGGTCATAAGGCCGATAACGCCCTGGGGTACCGAGAGCGGTTTGCCGTAGGAAGGCGAGTAAGCCCAGGTCATGGCGACTTTTTTTCCCTTAAGTTTGTCAATGCCGCCAAAGTGGTGGATGATGTGGTTCATGTCCGCCATGATCTGGGTCGGGTGATCGATGTCGCACTGCAAATTCACCAGGGTGGGACACTGCTCCAGATTGCCGTCGATATGGCCTTCCCTTACCGCGCGGGCGACTTCCCGCATATAGGTATTTCCCTTGCCGATGTACATATCGTCCCGGATACCGATTACGTCCGCCATAAAAGAGATCATGTTTGCGGTTTCGCGTACCGTCTCGCCGTGGGCGATTTGGGATTTCCCTTCGTCAAGGTCCTGCACCTCAAGGCCCAGCAGATTGCAGGCCGAGGCAAAACTGAAGCGGGTCCTCGTCGAATTGTCCCTGAACAGGGAAACGCCCAGGCCGCTGTCGAAAATCCTCGTGGAGATATTGTTCTCCCGCAGCCAGCGCAGGGCATCGGCAACGGTAAAAGTTGCCATAATTTCATCGAATGATTTTTCCCAGGTAAGAAAAAAATCCCCGCCGAACATGTCTTTGAAATTGAGTTGATCCAGTTTGGACAAGTATTGATTGATATAAGCCATTTTAATTCCTCTTTGCCGCCGGTTTTTTGGCGGCGCTTTTTTTGGCCGCCGGTTTCTTTGCTCCCGCCGCTTTAGCGGAAGACTTTAGCGCCGGCCGGTCCAGTTCCCCGCCGGTGTAAATACCGGGCAGGGCGGCGTAGACCGCGGCGCAACGGACCAGATCCGCTTTCCAGGTTTTTTCGTTGGGGGCATGGGCCTGCGCTTCCTTGCCGGGACCAAAGCCGATACAGGGAATCTTGTTGCGGCCCATAATCGAAACGCCGTTAGTCGAAAATGTCCACTTGTCAACTTTGGGCTTGCCGAACATTCCTTCGTAGGCTTTCACCATGGCCCTGGCGGGCTTGGCGTCTTCGGGGATTACCCATGTGGGGAAATAGCAGTCTATCGGGTACAGGACGCCGGTATAACTGGGCCGGTCGTATTTATACATACTGACATTGGCCTTGTATTTCTTCACCGTGGGCAGGGCGGCGATTTCCTTGAGCGCGCTCCGGTAGGTTTCCCCCCAGGTGAGACGGCGGTCGATGGAAATGGCGCACATATCCGCCACGGCGCAGCGGCTGGGCGAACTGAAATAAATCTGCGAAACCGCGAGAGTCCCCTTTCCCAGGAAGGGATCTTTTTTCAGCTTTTTGTTCAGGGCCTTCACCTCCGCGATAATCTCGCCCATCTTGTAAATGGCGTTATCCCCCCGTTCAGGCGCGGAGCCGTGGCATGAAACGCCTTTCACCTCTACCCGTATTTCCATTCGGCCCCGCTGTCCGCGGTAGATATTACCGTCGGTGGGTTCGGTAATAACCACGAATTCGGGCTTTATTTTTTCTTCCTTGATGATGTATTCCCAGCAGAGGCCGTCGCAGTCTTCTTCCTGTACCGTGCCCGTTACCATCACGCGGTATTTGTCGTTCAAGAGCCCCAGGTCCTTCATGATCTTCGCGCCGTAAACCGCCGCCACCGGCCCGCCCAGTTGATCCGAAGTGCCCCGTCCGCCGATTTCGGTTTCGGTTTCAAAGCCCTCATAGGGATCGAATTTCCAGTTGTCCCTGTTGCCGATGCCGACCGTGTCGATGTGACCGTCAAAGGCAATGAGTGTCTTGCCCGTTCCCATGTAGCCAATGACGTTGCCCATTTTGTCGATACCGGCCTCGTCAAAACCGACTTTCTTCATTTCTTCCACAATGCGGGCGGCGGTTTCTTTTTCACCGCAGCTCTCGCCGGGAAGACGCACCAGATCCCTGAGGAACCTGGTCATGTCCGCCTTGTATCCTTCGGCGGCACGCTTAATCGCTGCAAAATCCAACATATCCTCCTCACATATTTCCGCTGGGAAATTCTCCGTCCCAGACTACGTCACGAAATTTTTCAGGATCGGTGTTGCCTTCGGTACTGAAAAGCAGCGCCACCGAGTCGGCGTTTATTCCCAAGGCTTCGCGGAAGTCTCTGTAGTCCGCGTCACGGAGCAGGGTAAAGAGCAGCCCCGCGGTAACCGCGCCGGATTCCCCCGAGATCACCTTGTTGTCGCCCTTGAGGGGAACCGCCAGCACGCGCATGCCGCGGGAGGCAACCCAGTCGGGGGCGGAGACAAAAAAGTCCGCGCAATTTTTTAATATCTCCCATGAAATGGTGTTACCCTCGCCGCAGGCAAGGCCGGCCATGATCGTGGTCAAGTTCCCCTTAACGCCGACAAGTTTTCCGGCCAGGCTGGAAATATACAGGCAGTCCGCGGCGGACGCTTCCGTCACCACAACCTTAGGCGGATTATCGGGGAAAATACCGGTAAAATAACCGGCCACCGAGCCGGCCAGAGAACCGACCCCGGCCTGCACAAAAATATGAGTCGGCCGTTCAAACCCGGCTTCCTTAAGCTGCCTTGCCGCCTCGAACGACATGGAGCCATAGCCCTGCATGATCCAGCCGGGAATCTCCTCGTAGCCTTCCCACGCGGTATCCTGCACCATAACCCCGTGCGGATCCCGGGAAGCCTTTTTGTTCGCCAGGCGCACCGCGTCGTCATAGTTAAGATCGGTAATACTCGCGTCGGCCCCTTCCGCGAGAATGTTTTGCAGGCGGATTTGGGAAGAGCCCCTGGGCATCAGCACCACCGATTTTTGCCGCAGCCTGTTGGCCGCCCATGCCACGCCCCTGCCGTGGTTGCCGTCGGTTGCGGTATAGAAAGTGATGTCACCCAGCTTTTTCTTGGTACCGTCCGAAACCAGCGTGTTGTAATCGATTTCGGAAATTTCTTTCCCAAGCTGCCTGGCAATGTATTTGCCGATGGCGTAGGAGCCGCCCAGTACCTTGAAGGCGTTAAGATCAAAACGGAAAGATTCGTCTTTAACAAAGATTCCTTTAACGCCGAAGTAGGCGGCAAGACGGGATAAATTCACCAGGGGCGTTTCGCCGTATTGCGGAAAACTCCGGTGAAACCGGCAGGCCGTCTCCGTTTCGGCGGCGCTCATAAGGGAGAGGCTTTTGGAACAATCGGTTTTGGGCATTTCGTTACGCGCCCATTTTATCAGTTCCCTGATTTTCTTCCTCCCTTACCCAATTTCCGCTACGGCTTCAATTTCCACCAGCGCGCTTTTGGGAAGCTGCCTGACCGCCACCGTCGAGCGGGCGGGCTTGCCGCTAAAATGCTTCGCGTAAACCTCGTTAAAAGCGGCGAAATCACCCATGTCCGCCAGAAAACAGGTGGTTTTCACCACTTTTGCCAGGGACGAACCGGCGGCTTCCAGAACCGCCTTGAGGTTTTTGATAACCTGTTCGGTCTGTTCCGCAATGCCGGTTCCCAAAATCTCCCCGGTTCCCGGTGAAAGCGGAATTTGACCGGAACTAAACACCAAATTTCCCGATATAATAGCCTGGGAATAAGGCCCGATGGCCGCCGGAGCGGCGCTGGTCTGTACAACGTTCATATTTTCTCCTTAACTTTATTTCATTAAATCACTAAACTTTTTTTTAGTCAAGTAAAATAACGCAAAATTGTGAAAAAATTTTGGAAGGGTTTAGGGAGGGGGGCTGTATTCCAAGCCGGAATAGGGATCACATTCCATATTGGAACCGAAAGACCCTCCGGGTGGATGGAGTTTTGCGCCTCTTCGGACCGCCAGCCGATTGCTGATCAGACGCGGGGGCGCAAAACTCCAAGCCGGCCGCTCCGCGGCCGGCAGATTAGGGGACGGTCAGTACCGGGGCAAAGTCGATGGTACGGGGGTCTTTGGTGAAGGTGCTGCCTGAGGAGTACTGGGTAACAATGCGCAGTTTCCACTTGCCCGCGGCGATGTTTGGGGTTTTGGCGATCACTTTCGTGGGCGTGTTCTCCGCGTAGTGCGTGTCGGCCTTTTCCCGGTATACGGGGTTGTTGGCCAGCACAAAGTACACGCCGTTGTCGGCATGGTCTCCGGCTATCTTTATCTTGCGCCTTCGATAGCGAACATGCCGCCGGGGGTGTCGTTCTGTACGTCTGTGGACACGTCGGTCACTTCGGCGATGTAGCCTGAGCCGTCGTGCACATTCTCGATGGAGAGCGCGGCCTCGTCGTCGGTATGGGCGAGGTACGCGCTCTCCACGGCGGAAAGGTAATTGGGATACAACCGCGCCTGGGTAACAATGCGCACTCTTCCGCTCTTCATTCTTCACTTTTCATTCGTTAGTAAATGTAGGGCCAGCGGACTATCACGATGCCGTTGCCGCCGTTGCCGCCTGAGATTGTTTTACCAAACTTACCGCCGCCGCCTGAACCGCCGTCTCCCGTGCCAGGCTCGCCGGCATTGCCCTCTACCGCGCCATAGGCCTCGAGGGAATCGGTGGAGTTAAAATCAGCCCTCGAGCCGCCCGCGCCGCCGCCGGCATACCATCGCTCCGCACCGCTTATTGCCGATGTGGTTCCAATTCCGCCCAGAGTGCTTTTCTCGTACCAACCGCCGCCGCTGCCGGCCGATCCCGCGCCGCCGCCCCCGCCGCCGGCACCGGACGTTCCGCCTTTGCTGCCGTTGTTGCCCAGTTTAAAGGCGATAATGCCGTTCGGGACTGTACCCACCGTTCCACTGCCCCCTCCACCCGCATAAGTCCCTCCGCCGCCTGACCCGCCATTCGCACCGCTATAGCCGCTGGCTACGCCGCTAGCATGGCCTGCGCCGCCCCCGCCGCCATGGGCTTTAATATCGCCGTCAAACTCCGAATCGCCGCCGTTCCCGCCTCGTGAATGCACATCGTCGACAGTGGCCCCGCCCGCGCCTACCTTGACCGTAATGGGGTCTCCGCTTGGCGAATACGCCGGGACATAGATGTATCCGCCCGCACCGCCTCCAGCCACGACAAGCACCTCTACGTTAGCCGGACTTTTATCCCCGCGGTAGAACGTGAGAGCATACGTCTCCTGGCCGCCGGGCGCGGTAGTATCCTTCGCCATGAAGGTATGGATTTCGTAGGCCGTACCATTTATGGTCTTTATTGCCATGGCGCCGCCCCCGGCGTTGGGACCGAAGAAGGCAACGCTTGCGGCCGCGCCCAGATTGCCGGTGAGATCA
>JAIROT010000305.1 GCA_031257385.1 Treponema sp. | reverse complement strand
CCCCCCGACAGGATTTTCCCCCGCAGGCATGACGGGCGGAGAGTACAAGGCCGGCATATCCCAAGTCTGAGAATCACTGCGTTCCCGGCAGCGCAAGGTGTCCGGCGCCGTTTTTGCCGGCCCGCTCAACCCAATGAGCCTCCGCGGAGCAGAGCTCCGCGGTATTAAACCAGACTTTCGAATAAGGATTGCCCGCTCAATCTAATAAGGAACGGCCCGCCGGCCTCATAAAGGCGGGGCTGGTATCCGCCGGGTTTCGCTTGTTTTTCAGGGTTTCGCGCCGGCAGGTACATGGCGGGCGGAGGGAACAAGGCCTGTATATTTCAAGTAAAAATTTATCTGAATTCGTAAAAATTTTTGGTTCTTTATCTGAGCACTGAAAATTTTCACTGATTTTATAGTTTTTGGTATAAAATAAGATAATATCCGCCCCCCAATTCCATCCTAAATTCCACCGCCTGAAAAAAGAAAACGCTAAAAATAGAAAAACATTTTAATTGTTAAATGAAACAAAGGGGCTTATCATAAGATATCAAGTCCGCGTAAACAAAAAACAGAGCGGGCTAAGGAGTAGAGCAATGAAGAGAAAATTACTGGCAGTCGGAATCCTCCTACTGGTCACGGCAGGCATGTTGTTTGCCGGCGGCGGAGGGCAGAGTAGCGGCGGCGGCGCGTCCGCAAAGTCGATTACAGGGGCTTTTGACTGGAAGCGGGCTTCGGGCGCTCAAATTACCGTATACATGGTTCAGCACTCAACCCAGGAGTCTATTGTCGCCAAGCTGAGGGATTTTGAGGCCCTTACCGGTATCAGGGTAAATACCCAGGTCACCCCGGAGGCCAACTATTTTGATCAGGTTTCCAATGCCTTGTCCAGCCGTTCGGGAACGCCAGATCTCTTTATGTCAGGCGTGTATCAGCTTTGGGACTACTACACAGCCGGTAATGTCGAGCCTCTTGATGATTATCTCAACAACCCGGCCCTTACCAACAGCGACTACGATCCGGGCGATTTTGTGCAGAGCGCCTTCAACTCCCTTAAATGGGACGGCGTGGCCGGTCATCCGGTAGGTTCCGGAGCTCACCTGGCTATCCCCCTGGGCATGGAGCTTTACCTGCTTGGTTACAACAAACGCGCCTTTGAGAAGGCCGGTATCACCAAGGTTCCCGAAACCTACGACGAACTGCTCGCCGCCTGTGACAAGCTCCAGGGCTGGAACGGACCCGGTTCCTATGCCATCGCCGTCCGCGGCGCCCGTGACTGGGGAACCATTCACCCCGCGTATATGAGCACCTATGTAAGTTTTGGCGCCAAAGACTTTGCCGTTGAGGGCGGAAAACTCGTATCCAAGGTTAATTCTCCGGAGTCTGTAAGGATGAACGAGTTTTTTGTTGACCTGGTAAAGCGCGGCGGTTCTTCCCAGTGGTCAAGCAAGTACTGGTATGACTGCGAAGTAGACCTTGAGAACGGCGCGGCCGCCATGTTCTGGGACGCTTCCAATGTCATGGCCCAGACCGTTCTGAAGAATATGCCCGAATCTCCCTACATCGCCTATACGACATCGCCTGTCGCAAAGGTAGGGGACAAGATCAACTCCAACTACTGGATCTGGTCAATGGCAATGAATTCCAATTCAAAAAACAAGGTGGCCGCGTGGCTGTTCCTGCAGTATTTCAGCAGCAAGGAATTTCTCCGCTCCGCGTCGGTTGACTCAAACAACATGGATCCCACCCGGACTTCCGTGTACAACGATCCCGCATTCCAGGCAAAGATCGCCAAGCTGCCCAACTGGTACGCTTCGTGGCAGAAGACCGTTCCTACCACCACAATCCAGTTTACCCCACAGCCGGCTTTCTTCCAGACCACCTATGAGTGGGCCGCGACCCTCCAGGACCTCGTGGCCGGCGGAAAGTACCGCACGGTTAAAGACGGACTGGACGCTCTGAAGGCCCTTCAGGACAGGATGGTTCAAGAGTAAGTTTTTTAACCACGGGCCATACAAGACAGCAGGGGATCATTGTTTGAAATGTCTGTATAGCCGTGGCGCACCGGCTCAGCTTTAGCTGAGCCGGTATTGCTTGGTACAGCGATATTTACTGTGCGTCACGCCATGCGGCATCCTTATCTATATGGTTCGTGTGTATTACCGGACGTGGTTAATTTTTTGTATATATCAGGGGGAACTTTATGGGGAAGAGTAAAACGGAAACCGCGGCAATAAATTACAATGAGTTGCCCAGAAATATACGGATGCGGCCGTACTATATTATATTGCCGGGGATGATCATTCTGATCGGGATCATGATCCCTTTTATCACCGCCATATTGCTGTCCTTTACCAATGCCTCATATCGGCTCCCTATAGATCGGTGGCGCTTTAGCGGTTTGGGAAACTGGATCGATATGTTTACCAATCCTGAATTTTATCACGCGGTCTTTGTAACTCTCGTTTATGCGGTCAGCTCAACCGGTTCGGAACTCCTGCTGGGGATGGGTATCGCCTTCCTCCTCCGAAAAGATAACCGGTACACCCGGATTCTCAAAGTGGTGTTTATGTTCCCCCTGATGGTGGCTCCCGCCATCGCGGTGCTTATATGGCAGCTTATGCTTTCCAACTCGGTTGGTATAGTGGAAAAATTTCTCAATATTCTCGGAATTTTCAATTTTCCCTGGGCCGGCTCTCCGAAAACCGCCATGTTCACCGTTGTCTTTATTGACGCCTGGGTGAACACTCCCTTTATGATGCTCCTCGTGCTTGCGGGCATCCAGTCCCTGCCCAAGTCTCCCTTTGAGGCCGCGCAGGTAGACGGCGCGGGCGCGTGGTTTACTTTCAAGACATTAACGCTTCCCATGTTGAAGCCTTTCATCTATATCGCTATTCTGTTCCGTGCGATGGCTTCGCTTCAGGAATTTGGCATTATCTTTGCCACTACCAAAGGAGGTCCAGGGAATACTCTGATGAACATATCAATTACGAGTTATCTGACGGCCTTTACCTATCAGCGGCTTGCCCGCGCAATGCCCTATCTTTTGATACTCTGGGTGGTCGTAAATATTACAGCCAATTGGATAGTTAAAAAACAGCGTAAATTCGCCAAAGAAGCGGCAGGGCTGTAAGGGAGAAAAATATGGACAACATAGCTACATTGAAAAAAGCGACGAAGAACAAAAAAGCCGTAGATATCGGGCTGAACTTCTTCCGCTATCTGATATTAACCGTTTGGCTGATATTTGCCATTTTCCCCCTGTTCTGGATGTTTATCTGTTCCCTCAAGTCAGACGCCGAAGTGGTGAGTACGGTGTTAAAATTTACGCCTACCTTTTCAAACTATTCGACTGTACTGTTCCGTCCTGATTCCAATTACATCAAGGCGTTTTTCCAGAACTTTGTCGTGTCCGGCGGCGCGATTATCCTGACGATAGTCGCCGGCGTACCCGCGGCATACGCCTTTGCCCGTTATGATTTTAAAAACAAAGAGGGCTGGGCCTTCCAGATACTGTCATTTAAATTCGCGCCGGAAATTCTGGTAATACTGCCGATATTCATGATTTTCCAGCGCCTTGGCCTTTATGACACCTACTTTGGCCTTATTTGGGTTTACCAGCTTATCACCATGCCCCTGCTCATCTGGGTTGTCCGGGGCTACTTTGAGGATATCAGCGTGGAGATAGAACAGGCCGCCCAGCTTGACGGGTACGCCTGGTACGAAGTTTTTTTCAGAATACTTCTTCCCCTCATCAAACCCGGTCTCGTGGCGGCGAGTCTGCTCGCCTTTATTTTTGCATGGAACAGTTTTACTTTTCCGCTTATCCTTTCGGGTGTCCGTGTCCAAACCATCACCATTACTTCACTCAGGTTTTTGGCTTCGGATTCCGTACACTACGGACAGGTTGCGGTAGCGGCGGTTATCTCGGTACTGCCGGAAATTATCATCTGCCTGTTTATCCAGAAACATCTGGTACGGGGCCTGAGCTTCGGCGCGGTTAAAGGTTAACGGGGAGGATCCATGGCGGAAATTGAACTGATAGACGTTACCAAGAAGTATAAGGAAAATGTCGCGGTCGACAAGCTGAGTGTACGTATCAGGGACAACGAATTCTTCGTTCTGTTCGGCCCTGCCGGGGCGGGCAAGACCACGACTCTTAAAACCATTGCGGGCATTGAGTTTCCCCAGGAAGGACTTGTCAAAATAGGCGGAAATATTGTCAATCTGATAGAACCGATGTACCGTAACGTGTCGATGGTCTTTGAAAATTATGCGCTCTACCCGCACATGAGTGTTTATGATAATATTGCCTTTCCCCTGCGGAGCAAGCTCCACCGCAAGGATGAGGCGGCCATAAAACAGGCGGTTGAAAAAGTTGTCAGGATGCTGCACATCGCCGACCTCTGCGAGCGCAAGCCGAGCCAGCTTTCCAACGGCCAGCGGCAGCGTGTGGCCATTGGCCGGTGTCTCGTGCGGGATCCTTCAGTGTTCCTTATGGATGAACCCCTTGCCCACCTTGACGCGAAACTGCGCCACTTTATGCGCGGTGAACTGAAGGAAATGCAGAGCGCCTTCAGCACGACGACGATCTACGTTACCCATGATTTTATGGAGGCCATGTCCCTGGCGGATCGTATCGCGGTCCTCAACAAAGGCCGGATCGAACAATTGGGCACATCGCTTCAGATGTACTACACGCCGAAAAATGAATTTGTCGCCCGGCTTTTCGGCGAACCGGAAATTAACATTGTTCCGGCGGAACTCGTTTCGGAAGACGGTACGGTAAAATTGCGTGTTCTTGAGCAGGAAACAGCGTTCGTACCGGAAGCGGATACTATCGAAGCGCTCAAAAGCGCGGGCACGGCCAAAATTGATCTGGGCATACGGGGAATAGACATTTCCTTCAGCCTCTCCCCCCAGGCTTCAACGTGGATCAGGGGGAGTATCTACGCTTTTGAGCCGATTGGAAACAAGGTTATCATGACCGTTGACGTGAACGGCTCAAGGATTCGTATCGCCGCGCCAAACAACATCAGCGCCGATCTCGACCAAACGGTATACGTCAAATTCAATATGAAAAACGCCCTGTACTTTAATGCGGAAACCGGGGCCTTGATAACCCGAAGCGGCATGCAGCGGTACACGTAAACGCAAAACCTGCGAAGGAGATAAAATTGGCGCGGTTAACCCTACAAAATGTTTACAAGCGGTACGAGGATGGCCCGAAGAATTTTTTTGGCAAGCCCTTAAAACTAAATGATTATGCGGTAAAGGATCTTTCCTTTGCATGCAAAGATCGGTCGTTTATCGGAATACTGGGCCCTTCCGGCTGTGGAAAATCAACAACGCTGCGCATGATTGCGGGCCTGGAAAAGATAACGGATGGGAAGATGCTCATCGATGATATTTGCATAAACGATCTTTTGCCCAAGGATCGGCATATAGGACTCGCCTTTGAGGACTATGCTCTTTATCCGCCTCTTTCGGTTTATGAAAACCTTGCGTTCAATCTGAAGGCAAAGGGGGTGCCTGCCGATGAAATCAAAAAGTCCATTGACCGGGTCGCGCCCCTGCTTAAGGTAGATGAACTGTTAGACATGAAACCGAGCGCCCTGTCGGGCGGCCAAAAACAACGGGTCAACATTGCGAGGGCCATTATCCGGCAGCCTGGCCTGCTCCTGCTTGACGAGCCTCTTTCCCACCTTGACGGCAAGATGAGGCAGACTCTCAGGCAGGAAATCAAGCGTATGCATAGGGAAATTGAGTGTACCACGATCATCGTTACTCACGATCAGATAGAAGCCATGTCCCTGGCGGACACGATCATCATCATGAAAGACGGTGAACTGCAGCAAATGGGGAGCCCCCTTGAGGTTTACGATGATCCGGTAAATGAATTTGTGGCGGGCTTTATCGGCGAGCCTCCGATGAACCTTCTCCACTCGGTTATAGTAAAGACTCAGGAGGGTTTCTTTTTTTCTTTCAGGGGAAGTGATCTGCGGATACAGGTTCCCCGGCGCTACTATAGTGTTGTTTCCGACGGCATGAAACTGACGCTTGGCGTAAGGCCGATGGATGTGTTTGTCACCGATAAGGCTTCCAGTACGCCGGCGCCGGTGGCTATTTACGAAAACTTTGGGGATGAGCGCCGGCTCAGCATCAGGGTAGGGGACTATCACCTGAACCTTACTACCGCCGATGATGTATTTTACAAGAGCGGCGACATAATCCGCCTGGAATTCAATTCCGAGAAAACGCATCTTTTTGATGCGGAAACCGGTGCGGCGATTAAATACCCGGAGAACACGTAAAACCGTAAGCCGGGTCTTTCTATATTTTATTTTACGGAGGAGATTTGTATGAGCAGTTATCCAAAAACCATGAAGGCGCTGGTT
Organism: Treponema sp.; assembly: GCA_031257385.1. Lineage (GTDB taxonomy): Bacteria > Spirochaetota > Spirochaetia > Treponematales > Breznakiellaceae > WQXQ01. The sequence goes on along the minus strand of JAIROT010000305.1, from coordinate 7,214 downwards.
GCCTACAGCGCAACCGATTATCGGTATGAGCCGGCGTATCCTACGCCCGAATGCGGCGATGATGATATTATTATCAAAGTCGAAGGCTGCGGTATCTGTGCGGGAGACTTAAAGTGCCAGCACGGCGCCGCTATGTTCTGGGGCGATGATATTCAGCCGAGCTGGGTAAGGCCGCCTTTTATTCCCGGCCATGAATTCCTTGGCCATATCGTTGAAACGGGAAAGAACGTCAAGGGCTTTGTCATCGGTGATCGGGTTACCGCGGATCAGATCGTTCCCTGCGGTGAATGTCGTTTCTGCAAGAGCGGTCAGTATTGGATGTGCCAGCCCCACGGAATGCACGGCTTTCATAAAGAATTTAACGGCGGTATGGCAGAATACGTGCGCTATACCAAAAACGCGCTGGTCCATAAAGTTCCCAAGGACATGTCCCTGGAACAGGCCCTGCTTATCGAACCCTATGCCTGTTCAAAACACGCGGTGGATCGGGCGAACATTCAATGCACCGATATCGTCGTCATCTCTGGCGCCGGTACTCTGGGATTGGGCATGGTAACCTATGCGGCACTCAAGAATGCCAAAGCCCTTATCTCCCTTGATATGGTGGATGCCCGTCTTGAAAAGGCAAAGGCCTTTGGCGCGACCCATATCTTTAATCCTTCCAAAGTCGATGTGGAAAAAGAGATTCTCGCCATGACCGACGGGTATGGCTGCGACATCTATATTGAGGCCACCGGTCATCCTTCCAGCGTTATTCAAGGTCTCAAGATGATCCGTAAACTCGGTACCTTTGTGGAATTCAGTGTGTTTTCAGGCCCCACCAATGTGGACTGGTCAATCATCGGTGACCGGAAGGAGCTTGACGTTCTGGGATCCCATTTGAGTCCCTATTGTTTTCCCTTCGTCATCGACGGCATTGCCAATGGGAGTCTTAAAACCGACGGCGTGATCAAAACCACCTTCAAACTGGAAGAGTGGGAAAAGGCCTATGATTACTCGTCCGGTAAATACGGCGATTTCAAGGTGGCATTTGTACCGTGATAGCCTACAGGGGAGCGGATCCTGATTTTTCCCTCAGGGGAAAAACCGCGATTATTAGCGGCGGCGCGGGCGGAATCGGATACGCAACGGCGGAATTTTTCGCCGGAAAGGGAGTACATCTGGTTTTGGCTGACCTTAATGCCGATGCGGATTCCATCGCAAAGAAACTTGGTCCCGAAAATGTAGGTGTTACCGGTACTATTTGCGATGGAACCTTTCGAAAGAACGTGTTTGAGCGGGCGCTGGCCGCTTTCGGCAGGGTGGATATACTGCTCAATATCGCCGGAATCGGGCCTTTAGAAAGGGCTGAAGCCTATTGTGAAGAGGATTGGGACCGGACGATGAATGTCAACCTGAAGGCGAGTTTTATGATGGCCCAGATCGCGGGCGCTTACTGGATTGAACATAAGCAGGACGGTTGTATCGTGAATATGGCCTCCCAGGCGGGCGTTGTCGCCCTAGACAGGCATGTCGCGTACTGCGCCAGCAAGGCCGCCGTCATCTCCATGACAAAGGTTCTGGCCTTTGAGTGGGGTAAATATGGCATACGGGTAAACTGTGTTTCCCCTACAGTCGTTCTTACCGAGTTGGGACGCAGGGCATGGGATAATCCTGCAGGCGAGGCCTTCAAAAAGGAAATTCCCGCGGGACGTTTTGCCGAACCCGACGAGATAGCCGGCGTTATCGCCTTTCTATGCGGTGATGCCGCAGCCATGATTACCGGTCACAACCTGGTTGTTGACGGCGCTTATACCATTAAATGAAAAAAGTATCCGCATGAAATAACTTGCGCGGGTACTCATCCATGGAGGAGAATTATGCAGCGGATATTGAACAATCCTGATAATGTTGTAGATGAGATGCTCAAGGGCTTTGTCAAGGCCCACGGTGATATTGTTACCACTACGAACAACCCCCGCGTTCTCAAACGGGCGGAACTGCCCGCCGGCCGGGTTGGTGTGGTAACCGGCGGGGGCAGCGGGCATAAACCGGCCTTCATCGGTTATATTGGGGAGAACCTCTGCGATGCGGTCGCGGTGGGCGAGATTTGTACCTCCCCGACGGCCGCCGCTTTTCTGGATGCCTTCAGGGCGGCAGACCGGGGCAAGGGGGTCGCGTGTCTGTACGGTAACTATTCCGGCGACAACATGAACGTAAAGATAGCGGTAAAAATGGCCGCCAAAGAGGGTATCGAGGTCAAGACCGTTGTCGCCAATGACGATGTGGCATCGGCCCCCGGCGACCAGGCGGATAAACGCCGGGGCGTTGCAGGAGAAGTGCTCATGTGGAAGGCGGGCGGCGCCAAGGCCGCGTCCGGGGCAAACCTGGATGAGGTTATCGCTGCGGCCCGGAAAGCCATTGACAATACCCGTAGTGTCGGTATTGGGCTTACCCCCTGCACTTTACCGGCGGTGGGGCACCCCAACTTCGAAATAAAACCGGGAACCATGGAAGTCGGTATCGGGCACCATGGCGAGCCGGGGATAGAGGTAGCTCCTCTGGAAACCGCCGCCCAAATGGCTAAACGTATGGCGGATATAGTCCTGCCCGATTATCCTTTTAAGTCCGGAGATGAGGTAGTGTTGCTGGTATCGGGCCTTGGCGCTACACCGGTAATGGAACTGTATGTCCTGTATGACGAAATCGAAAAGCTTATTAGCGCTCAGGGTATCAGGGTATATCGCGGTTACGCCGGCAACTACTTTACGTCTCTGGAAATGATGGGGGCGACCTTAACGGTGATGAAGCTTGATGATGAGCTTAAACAGCTTGTCAATATGCCCTGTTACAGTATGGGGCTTAAGCAAAAATAGGGGAGTAACAAGTTTGAGCGGAATGAAAAACGCCGGCGGCAAGCCGGTTCTGTTGAAGATAGTTGCCGCCATTCAGCAAAACAAAGACTACCTGAGTGAGATAGACGGTCTTATCGGGGACGGCGATCATGGCATGAACATGAACAAGGGTTTTACCATGTTCGGTGAACGTATTGCCGGCGATGAACTCAGCTTTACCGAAGGGCTTGAACAGTTGGGAAATCTTCTGTTTTCTGAAATCGGCGGTTCCATGGGGCCAATCTATGGGACTGTCCTTATGGATATGGCCGAAGCCGGAGAAAAACACGAGGTGATTGATCTTGCTGTTTTTGCGGAAATGGTGGACGCGGGGCTTGCCGGACTTTGCGGTATTGTGGACGCGAAGCCCGGTGATAAAACGCTGGTCGATGCCCTCAGCCCCGCACGGGATGCCCTGAAAACGGCAGCCGCGTCGGGGAAAGATTTCTCCGCCGCCCTGGAAGACATGAAAGAGGCCGCCGCCAAAGGCAGGGACGCTACCAGGGATATGGTTGCCAAATTCGGGCGATCCAGCCGCCTGGGAGAGCGCTCCCGGGGTGTTCTGGACGCCGGCGCCGCTTCTTGCTGTATCATTCTTACCGCCATGGCCGATGGTATTCAGGAACAGCTATCGTAAGAGGGGAGTGTTATGACTATTGTGATTGGCTGCGACAACGCGGCTGTTCCCATGAAAACGATGTTGATCAAATTCCTCGAATCAAAGGGTGTAACCGTAGAAAATGCAGGCTGCGACAGCGCTGATGATCCTACCAATTATCCGGCTGTGGCTAAACGGGCCTGTGAATCCATTATCGCGTCGGGTTACAAGAAACGGGGCGTTTTGGTGTGCGGTACGGGAATCGGTATGTGCATGACCGCCAACAAATTCAGGGGAATACGCGCCGCTGTTTGTCACGATAATTTTTCTGCGGAACGTTCCATATTGAGCAATAACGGTAATGTGCTTTGTATGGGAGAACGGGTTGTCGGCCATGAATTGGCGAAAAAAATTGTTGGCGAATGGATCACGCTTGAATTCAGGGAGGGGCCTTCCTCTCCCAAAATCAGAGAGATAATCGCCATAGAAGCCGAAAATATGAAATAGCTCCAAAAACCTATCGTAGCGGCGGCGCTGCCTGGCATTAATCAGTGTTGCGCGGATCACCAGGAGTCGTAATGCAAAACAGTGCTCTTTTTATCGGGATTGATGCCGGTACTACCAATATAAAGGCCTCGCTCTACCGGGAGGACTTGACGGAAGTTGCCGCCGCAAGCAGTGATATAAAAGTATACAACTCAGGCAATGGCGCATCTGAAATTGACATGCTTGAGCTTTGGGATAAGCTCTGTCTGATCCTTCGGGAACTTAAAGCAAAGTATAACGGAAATTGGCGGAATATCGCCGGGGTGGGTATTTCAGGACAGGGAGACGGTCTTTGGGCGATAACGGCGAAGGGAGAACCGGCGCGCCGCCGTGCCATGCTCTGGAATGACACCCGCAGCAAGGACCTGGGTATTGAGAATATTAACGGCCTTGAGAATGTACTGCGCAAAGAATGCTGCAACAACGTCTATACCGGTTCCGCGCCTGCCCTCCAAAAGTGGCTTAAAATCAATGAACCGGAAATGTATAAAAAAATACATTTCTCTCTGCATTGTAAGGACTGGCTTAACTACAAACTGACAGGAGTTGTGTCGTCTGATTATTCCGATGTTACCTGTTCCTCCGGCATGAACATAAAAACCCTTATGTTTGTCCCTGAAGTATTCGATCTCCTTGACATCGGCGAAAGTCTTGCCACTATGCCAAAGGCGGTTGAGTCTACCGCTGTTATTGGTACTGTTACACGCGAAGCGGCTGAGGCGACAGAACTCCCTGAGGGGGTAAAAGTAATTGCCGGCTGTATTGACTGTTGTTCAGTTTCGGCGGGTACCGGTTTCTTTAATCCCGGCAGCGCCTGTACCATTATCGGTACTGCCCTTATCAATGAGGTATGTATCGGTTTTGACAAAATAGACCAGGATGATCTTAGGGGGCTTCTCCTTCATCATGTGGTAAAAGGCCGCTATATCAAGATGATGGCTGCCGCAAACGGTACTTCCTGCATTGACTACATGAAAGGTCTTCTCTGTCCGGATGAAGACTTTAAGACCCTGGATGCGGAAGTGGAAAAACTGCCCATAGGGAGCGGCGGCCTTCTTTTTCTTCCCTATCTTTTTGGGGAACGGGCGCCCTTTAAAAATCCTTATGCCTTTGGCGCCATGCTGGGCATACGCAGCGCCCATACCCGTCACGAACATATACGCGCGGTTTACGAGGGTCTCGTGATGGCTTTCCTTGACAGCTATCAGGGGAAGGCCGGAATCAACACCATGTATCTTTCGGGCGGGGCGTCAAAAAGCAAAGTAATATGTCAGATGTTTTGTGATGCTATCGGACTTCCGGTTAAGAGGCAAACGAACAGTGAGCTGGGAGCCCTTGGTATTGTAAAAATGCTTTTGGTGTCGCTGGGTTTTGCTGAAAATTTTGAAAGCCTGGATTCGGATTCATTTATCACTTACATGCCTGATATGGCTCATCACGAAAAATACAAAAGACTGTACGAGCGCTTTGTTTCTTATCGTAACAGTATGCAGTGCCATTGGGTTTCTGAAAATTAGGAGTACATCATGACAAAGATCAAAACGGCGGTTACCGCCCCGATTGTGAAAAAGTACCTAAAGGAAATGGAACAGTACTGTGATATTAAAATCGGGGGTTATGCGGTAACCGGCACTTATATGCCGGAAGATGAGCTTATCAATTTTCTTGAAGGGATGGAGATCCTTGTCATCGAATTTGAAGGCGTTACCCGCAAGGTTATTGAAAATTCCCGGAGTCTCCGTCTTATCATTTGTGTACGGGGAAACCCGGTAAATGTGGACGCCGAAGCCGCGGCGGAAAAAGGAATCCCGGTTGTGTATACTCCGGGCCGTAACGCCAACTCTGTGGCGGAGTATATTGTCAGTTCCATGATAAGCGTTTCCCGTCATTTGGGACGCGCAAACCACGAAATCAAAAACGGGCGTTACATTGATAAAGAGACGGACGATGTTTTTGAGTATACCGGGGATGACGATGTACTCTGGCTTATGAACGCCGAAGACAGTCCCTACCAGGAATACCGGGGTATTGAAATAAGCGGGCGCACCATGGGCTTCATCGGACTTGGCGCGGTCGGCATACGCACGGTAGAACTGCTTTCCGGTTTTGGCATGCAGTTTTTCGCTTACGATCCCTACTGTCCGCCGGACACTGCGGATAAATACCACGCAGAACTTCTGCCCATGAACGAGGTTTTTGCGCGGAGTGAATTTATCGCCGTGTGCTGTAAAGCAACGCCTGAAACAACAGGCATGATAGGCAGCGAACAGTTCGCCCTGATGCGGAAAGACTCGTATTTTATCAATGCCGCGCGGGCTTCCATAGTTCGCCAAAAAGATCTGGTAGAGGCGCTGGAAAAGAAAAAAATTGCCGGTGCGGTGCTGGATGTGTTCTGGCGGGAACCCTTACCCGAAAACCACCCCCTGCTTAAAATGCCCAATGTGCTTATTACTCCGCACATTGCGGGAGCATCCTCTGACGTAACCGCCTGCCAATCCCGCATGGCCGCCGAGGATTTGGGTAACTACGCCCGGGGCAGACCCTTACTGCGGGTTTTTAAGCGCCGGTAGCCGGGGAAATCGTTGCGCTTCAGTTCCCGCTTTCCATTCCCGAAAAGCCGGCGCCGATCATTTGAAGGGTCTTGTTTTCCTCAGGGCCAGCGCATATAAACTTTTATCCTCTGAAAACCCCGTAAAACCACATAAATCATGAGGAAAAATCCACCGCGAAGTCGAAAAAGTCGAAAAAGGAGGTCAAAAAGCATTGAAGTAAAAACTTATTCGACTTTTTCTCATTTAATTGACCGCGCAGGCGGTCTTCTTCGCGGTAAAAATTCCGGTTTTTCACCTGGAGTTTTGCGCCTCTTCGGACCGCCCGTCGTAGCCGAGCCGTCCGCAGAGCGGACGGCTCGGACGCGAAGGCGCAAAACTCCAAGCCGGCCGTTAGGCCGGCATGATAGTCAAAATGACGCGCCGGCCCTGTTTGCCGCCCGGTATATTGAAAATTATTCCAATAGTATGCTAAATTTATTCACAGAGTCTGGCTTGTACTGCATGGTTGTACTTCAGGGTTGTCAGGCGGTGTCCTAAAGGGGCTTTTAAAGTTGGAATATGTAATCCCTGGTGATACATAGATTTAGGGGGGGCGCCCCCCCCGCGCCCGGGACACGCCCCGAGCAGTAGCCCGTACGTGAGGTA
>JAIROT010000300.1 GCA_031257385.1 Treponema sp. | reverse complement strand
TGTACTTACTCCGCCGAATTTTCATTCGTGCTGAGGGGTTAAACCCTGCGGCTTGCCTCGCGAAGGTTCATTTTTAGGGAAGCCTGGCCACATTACGGCCAAACACTATTTAGAATTTTGAACCGCCTTTTTAAGCCGCCTCAGTATATCTTTATCGGCAATTCTTGCCGATAAAATCAGTAAATCCGAAGGGATTCGCCCTTCATTCCGGTTCTCGGCGATCATTTTAACAGCCGGGGCTGCAAGCGCCCAGGGCGAATCGTCAAAAACAAGAACCACTTCCGGAGACGTCAGATCCGGGTCCAGCCATGTGTAGAAGATAACCGGATGCGTCAGATTCTGCTCAAAATATTCCGCCCCGGAACCGGCCAAAACCACGCAGGAAAGGTCTGAAAAATCCGACAATTCATAAAAACCGTCCAAAAACAGCGGCTCCATCCGGTTTCCCTCTTGCCGCAGGCCCTCCATAAAGGCGTTCCGGCCGGCATCCTCTATTGAACGGTCCTGAAAAACGACAATTTTACCCCTGTTTCCCCCGTTAAGAATGGCGGCGCAAAGTCCCGCCCGGTACATATCCCTTTCCTGGTCATTTCTGAATATAAAAAGACCGTCTCCGGCCGTCGCGGCCCCCCCGTCCGCCCGGCCTTCCAGCAGGATTGCGGGTATTCCGGGAAACTGTTCCCGGTAACGCAGGGCGGCCTGGCTATAACGGTAGGGGAACAGAACGCAATGGGGCCGCCGGGAAAGGCTGCGGGAAGCGGCTTCTTCGACTGCGAATACCAGCACGTCGGGACCGGCGCCTTCGGCAATCTTCACCGGTTTTACCTGCCTGAACAAAACCAGGGAAGCAAAGACCTGCCGCAGCAGGGTCCTGCGGGTTCCGCCGTACAGCGAGGAAAAAGGGACATCGATCACAATGAGCACCGGGGGACGGCTGAAGAATACAAGCACCGGCACGCCAAGCGCCAGGACTATGCCAACGATGAGCGCCAATGCCTTCCTGCCCCGTCTCATGTTTTACTTATACCATAATACCGTTAAATGACCAAGATACGCAGGGACAGGGCCGGCGCATCATTTTGACTGTCATGCCGGCCTAACGGCCGGCTTGGAGTTTTGCGCCTTCGCGTCTGTTTAGCTATCGGCGGGTGGTCCGAAGAGGCGCAAAACTCCAGGTGAAAAACCGGAATTTTTGCCGCAAAGTCGAATGATTTTTTACTTCAAAGTCCTTTTTTTGCCTCCTTCTTTGAATTCTTCGACTTTGCGGTGGATTTTTCTTCATGATTTATCTTCCCTAGAGCGCAGAGGACAAAAAGTTTATATGCGCCGGCCCGCCGGAAATTTTCCTTGCCTTTTTTTGACTGGTATGGTATCATATTATCATCCCAAGTGAGAGAGGTATAAAATGGCGTACAAAATCAGTGATGCGTGCGTTAATTGCGGTTCCTGTGACAGCGAGTGTCCAACCGAGGCTATTTCCGAAAAGGACGGTCGCCGCTGGATAGACGCCGGTAAATGCAAGGATTGCGGCTCTTGCGCCGGGGTTTGCCCGGTCGAAGCCATAGCCGCCGAATGACGCTTGTTCGTCTGAGCATCCGGCAATCTGCCGTGTTTGCGGTTTTTTTTAATTAAAATGCGGGGAACGCGGCAAACTTCTGGCAAGGGATTTACCCTTGCCTTTTTTTTGCTTTGGCTGCTTGCTCCCCTTCAGGCTCCGGCGGATGATGTCCGCGGGGGCGCTTTTCCGCTTATTGGCCGGCTGGACGGGCGGGATACCGTGTTCAGGCAATTCATAGCGGACGTGGAAAGTAACCGGCAGCGTGTCTTTAACCGTGAACGGAACCGTGAAAGCCCCGCGTCCCTCTCCGAATCCCTCACTATTTACCAATATAGTCCCCGGGAAGGTGAAGATCTGTTCTCCCTGGCGGCCCGCTGTAACATACCCTACGCGGCTCTGGCGAGTCTCAACCGGTTATCCCATCCGGCGCTGCCGGAAACGGGAAGGCCGCTGCTTTTGCCCTCAATTCCGGGGATTTTCATCCCCGCCGAGCCCCGTTCTGACCTTGAACAGCTCCTGGCAGCGGCACGGCTTCCCCGGCAAAAGGATGAATCGGTAACTCTGACCATCAGCAGGGGCGGCGCGGCGGAAATCTTTCTTTTTTGTCCGGGCGCCGATTTTACAGCTACCGAACGTATCTTTTTTCTCAATTTCGGTTTCCGCTTTCCCCTCCGTACCTTTACCCTGACCAGTCCTTACGGCATCAGGCAAAACCCCATAACCGGCAATATCGGCCTGCACGCCGGGCTGGATCTGGCCGCCCCTGAAGGCACTGAGGTTTTCGCGGCAGGAGAAGGAACCGTTACCGAAATCGGGGATGATCCGGTGTACGGCAACTACGTGGTTATCAGGCATGGGGAAAACTGGGCGAGTCTGTACGGACACCTGAGGTCCGTGGAAACCACCTTGCGATCTCCGGTCCGATCCGATACTCTTATAGGCAGGGTAGGATCAACCGGGCAATCCACCGGGCCGCATCTTCATTTTGAACTGCGGCAAAACGGCAAAGCCAGGGATCCGGGTAAATTATTATTCCAGGCCGGCGGCCAGTGAGCCTTGACAGAAAATATGCTTCATCTATTGACCTCGCCACGCCGTAAAGAAGCCGCAATGGATTTCAGGATGAAATTGCTACGTGTTGTTGTCATGTTTCTGTTATTCCTCACGCTCCGGGCCAATGCGGAATCCTTCCGCACGCTGGTGTCGGGTAACGCCGAAATTTCCCCGGACAGACCCGGCGGGGCAAGCCTTCGGCTGGGTATCAACAGCGCGGCGGCCGTCAGCCTGGGACCGGAGACCCGTTTTTTTCGGGGCATAGAGATGGAGCTTTCCTCGCCCCAGGACTGGCTTGAATACCGGGGCAGCCTTGCCGTGGCGATCTACGTCGACCTTGACCGCCCGCCTTCCACCGGCGCGGCGGATATGGAAGGCCGCCGCATTGTTTTTGAACCCCTGCCGGGCAAACTCCAGAGCGTGTACCAGATACCGGTCCGCCCCGCCCACGGCCTGCGGACCACCCCTTATGTGACCGTTCCCGCGGAGATCGTTCCCCCCTCCTCCTTTCCCATCCTGTTCAGGGTTATGCCGGTCATCAAGGGTATGAGCGAAGAACTGGAAACCATGATCTTCCAGTTCACCGTCAGACCCATTTTAAGTGATGAGGGCGCAGTAAAACTCAGTCCCCGCTTTCCCGGACAGCTCCCCGAAAAACCCTTCGCCGTGCTGATCGATGACGTAGCGGTAGAAAATCTCTCCGAGGAGCAGATGCTCAAGGAAGGAGAACACCACCTGGTGATCCTTTCCGATGATTATCGGAATGAAAGCCGCCGCTTTGTAGTGGAGCGGGCCAAGATCCTTAACCTAATCATCGATCTTAAAGACTCAAGCCCCCTGATTGTTTTTGAAGGTCCCGCAAACGCCGCTATTTTTTTGGATAATGTACCGGTCACTCGGGAAAGCGGGTCAATTCCAACGGAACCGGGCGTTCACGAGGCCAAATTCCAGGTGGGAGACTATACTGTCATCAAAACCCTGAGCGTTGAACGGGGGAAAACCTACCGGGTCTCCCTTGAGGTGGATATTAATGTGCAGGAAAGTGACTAAAGTAAATTCGCATTCGTACCGATATATAAAATGTCGGGTTTATAGTTCCCCTCCCAAATCACTATATTTCCGATATGCCTCAAGGGGCATGGGCCGGTGCAAACCGGCCTTTTTAAATTTCGGGGCCGGGTAGAACCGGGCTTTTTTCTCGTATCGCACCGGCAGTTCCCTGAACAGGTTCGTCCGCGAATGGCACGGCACCCATCGCCGCGCGGAGGCTCATCGTTTGGGCTAAAGTCACACAGGCCGCTTTTTCGCCGGTTTTACCTTGCAAAGTTCCGCCACCGAGCGGATCAGGTCTTTGTCTTTCCCGATTTCATCAATCTTAGCGGGAAGGCGGTAGGTCCAGTTGAGCTCGTTTGAGGTACCGGGTACGTTGATCCGCTCCGAGGCGGGTTCCGGCGAGTACCATTTGTTGGAAAGGTGGAGCAGGTCCTGAATCTGGAAGACCCGGAAACGGGAGCGGGCCGTCGCGGTTTTTAACAGTATGGTTTTGGCGGCGCCTGGGTTGTATACTCTGGGGAGAGACGGAACGCCGATAAAGCCCGCGAATTGCTCCTGGTTCACCTCACGCTCCCACCATTCGCGCACGGTGGAGCTGTCGTGTACCGCCGGGGTGCAGACGCTGAGTTCCGGGTATTCCTCAAAGGGAACGTAGGGCTGGCCCTCCCGATCCCAGCGGCGGAACCAGCGGACCACTCTGAGGCCCAAAATCTTGAGCCCGGCAAGCACCCTGGGAACGCAGTCCGGCACCGCGCCCAGGTCTTCGGCGCAGGGAAGCATGTCGGAAGATTCCGAAAGTACCGAAAGGAGTTTTTTCCCCTCGGCCTGCCATATCTTTTCCGACTTGATCCGCCGCTTTTCCAGCAGTTCTTCGAGTTTTCGTTTTTCCTCTTCGGAAAGGGTGTTGTAGGCGCGGGAATCCCGGAAATACCAGACCGGAAAGAATTTTCCTTTTTGGTATTCGAGGAAAATTCGGTTGTGCCAGGCCTTGAAAAGGTAACAGCGGATAGCCGGATGCAGGCCCAGGGCGTCGATATCTTTTTCGCCCTTGATCTTCTTTTTGAAAAGCCACAGTTCTTCATCGTTAATCCGGTCCAGGGCTTTGGCGAATATCTTGTTTGCGGCGGCGGCAATTTCCGCCTCGTTAAACAGGTCTCCCCAGTTGCTCCGCAGGGCGTCCCACAGCTCTCCGGTGGGGATATGTGGATAGGAAGCCCAGTGGATCCGGCTTTTGTCAAAGCCCAGTTTCTGTAGATCCCCGGTAGTAATCGGCACATAGGGCACAAAACGCCCCAGTGCGGAGGAGTAATCGGAGCGGGAAGATGCCCATATCCTGAAAAAGCCCAGCACGTGGTCAATACGGTAGGCCTGATAATATTTGGCCGCGGCGGCGATCCGTTTCCGCCACCAGGCGTAATTATCCCCGGCCTGGGCTTTCCAGTCGTAAATGGGGAAGCCCCAGTTCTGGCCTTCGGGACTGTACATGTCAGGGGGCGCTCCGGCTGACAGTTCCTGGTTAAACAGCTCAGGATGCGCCCACACGTCGCAACTGTCCTCGTTCATCAGAATGGGCAGGTCTCCCTCAAGGACTATGCCGGCCTCGGCGACTGCCCCGGCGGCCCTGGCGAACTGGGTGTCCAAGGCCTCCTGCAGCCAAGCCCAAAACAGGTGTTCCTCCCGGAGTTTTTCATCTTTCCACAGGGCCTCAATGTCCGCCGCGCTTGCCAGCCGGTGTTCCGGCCATTCCCGCCAGCTTTTTTCACCGTTAGCCTCTTTCAGGCGGCGGTATACCGCGTATTCCTTAATCCAGGGGTTTTTCTCGATCCAGGCCGAAAGCTTTCCGCCGCCGGAGGCCCTTTTCGCTATTTCGGCCTTGTTTGTCGAATATATGCCCCGGAGTATCTCCATTTTCGTTCCGAGAATCTGATGATGGGAAAAACGCGCTTCCTTTTCAAAATCCCGTCCCGCCCCGGCAATTTTTTCCCTCAGGGCGGCGGGGGTGTTTTTATATTCATCCAGATCTTCGATTCTGAGGTATAATGGGTGGAGGCCGAAAGCGGTAAGGCTTGAGTAGGGGGAACTTTCGTAGCCTGTGTCGTTGACCGGCAAAAGCTGGATAAGCCCCAGCCTCATCTTTGCGCAGAGCGCGGCAAAATCGGCCAAATCAGGAAATTCCCCCACTCCCATGTTTCCCTTGCCCCGCAAGGCTCCAATCGGAACCACAACGCCGGTTAAACGCTTGCCTGTCGTCTGCTTCTGCATGTCCGTCACCTCCGCGGATTCTGTATTATTTTAGGTAATACAGATATTTTTAATTATAGCACAAAAAATCGAAAGGGTAAACAAAAAACGGGCGATTACAGGATCAACAAGCTCTCCCCGCGGAGAGTATATCACCGGTACGGAGGCTTCATCCCATTCAAAACGGGATATTCGTATCGTAAAAGCCTGGATTTTACCCCTCTTGACACCCTCTGTGTTCTCCGCAGCGGGCGCAGCCCGCTCTCTGATTAATCCTCTCCCTTATTCAACCTTAAAGCGGGAAACTTCCCGCACCAGCATATCTATACTGTCCCGGTTCTGTCCGCTCAGTTCGCTTACGCGGTTTACCGCGATGTTGATCTGCTCCGCGCCGGTGGACATCTCGTTCATGCCGCCGGTTATCTCCTGTGTTACCATTTCCAGGTTTTTGCTTTCCTGAATCACTTCCCTGCTGCCTTCAAGCATTTCCTGGGAGCCGCTTTTTACCTGCTGGGTGATTTCGTTCACCCGGCCTATGGCGTCGAGGATCTGCTTGCTGCCCGTGTTCTGCTCTTCCATGGCGTTGCGGATGTTTTCTTCCTGGTCCGATACGGTCCTGACTCCGTTGTCTATGGCCTCAAACTTGTTGAGCACGTTGTCGGTTGACCTGGTGATCTTGTCGATGGATTCCTTGATCTTTTTGAGCACCGCGGAAATGGTCTTGGACTGCTCGCCGGAACTCTCCGCCAGTTTTCTGATTTCATCGGCGACTACGGCAAACCCCTTTCCCGCCTCGCCTGCGTGGGCGGCCTCAATCGCGGCGTTCATCGAAAGCAGGTTGGTCTGGCTGGCGATGTTTTCCATTACTGCGTTGATCTCCAAAAGCCCCTCGGATTCGCGGGAGATCTCCTGAATGTCGGAAGCCACTTCCTGCAGGCCGTTGCGGCCCACCTCGGAGGCTTCCATCAGTTCCTTCACGTTTTCGGCGTTTTTAACGAGGGTCTGGGTGACGGACTGGATGTTGGCAAGCATTTCCTCAATAGCGCTGGAGGATTGGGCTACGCTGGAAGTTTGATGTTCCACATGGCCTGAGAGCTTGCCGATGTTGACGGTGATCTGTTCCATGGTGGCGTTGGTTTCGGTAACGCTGGCGCTCTGGTTAATCACCCGCGCCTTGATGTTCTGTATATTGGCGGCGATCTCGTTGATCGCCGCGGCGCTTTCGGTCATGTTGTTGGCCAGCTCGGTACCGATGCTAAAAAGGGTCGCCGTCTGGTTCTTGATCGTAAGCACCAGAACTCTGATCTTCTTCAAAGTCTCGTTAAAGTACCGGGCCAGATCACCGATCTCGTCTTTGGAATTGATTTCAACCGTTTTGGTCAGGTCCCCCTCTCCCTCGGATATGTCTTTCAGAGTCATGGCCACTTTGACGATAGGCTTGGTGATGCTTCCGGCGAAAAAGAAAATAACAACCGACACCAAAACTATCGCGATGGCCGCGAGGATAATGGTAAACCTGGTCAGGGCGGTAACGCCGGCCAGCACGGTAGACTCCTCCGCCGAGGTCATTATGGCCCAGATATTGGTAGAACCTCTTACAGTGAAGGGGTACGCGCACAGTATACGTCCGTCGGTTGAGACCAGGAAAGGCTCCCTCGTTTGTATGGCGTTGTGGAGGATATCGGCGCCTCCCTGTCCTACGACGGACAAGATAACCTCATCGGCATCTTTCCCCCGCTTGGCGGCGTCATAATGGGCCACCACTTTGAAGTCGTCACTGAACAATACGGCCCGTCCGTTCCCGTAGGGCTTTAGTCTTGCTATAATTTCCTGGGAAGCGCTCAAATCGATATTTATCCCAATGAGGCCCACGATACGGCCTGTCTCGTCGGGAATGATGGGATAGGTGATGGTAGCCGTGAAGGTATCCCCCCCGTTTATCCGGCGGGAGCTAAAATTGGTAAAGGTAGCCGTATCCTTGACAGCTGCCAAAGCGGTCTGCCAGTCCGTATAGGGGCGGATCACTATCCGGCCCGAATCCCGGGTAATCAAGGTGATAAAGTTGCCGCTGGCATCACTTGCCGGTGTATTGGCATAGGCGGCGTCATTTCCGTCAATGACCCCAGGCTGCCATACCGTATATATTTCTATAATATCGCTACTGGAGTCCATAAGAGACCGGATCATTTCAGTATACTGGGCCCGCCGTAAATTGGGCTCCAGCGCTTCATACCCGTCCATGATATGGGACAGGGTTTTAATCGTATCCAGATATCCATCATACAGTTCTGCAATATTCTCTATCGCAATGCCGGTGAGGTTCTTCATGTTCTCCTTCGCCGCTTCAACCTGCATGGCACTGGCCCGCGATAACATGATAAATGAAATGGCCGTGATCGTCACGACCATCATGGCGATTACAATAATACTCAGTTTGAATTTAAACTTCATAAGGACTCCTGGGTTTCATCGGGTTTAATCTGGAAATTTCATCTGACAGGTACACCGATATTTTTTTTGTTTTTTCTGGTTAGAAACCTTTTCTTAATATGTTTTCATTATACTATATTGCCAACAATTTATCAAGGGCATTTTGGAAATTTAATGCAGGAAACGCAAACTGTCAAAAACAGGTGAAAAATACACCGCTAAATATTAAAATTCTCATAGAACAATTCTATTCTTTTTGTCAGGAAGAACAAAAATGTCCCCAAGACTAAAACAGACAGATCGGCTCTCCTATAACCTGTATTAAGCTTCGGGAGGGGTTATAAAACATTCCGGGGCTTATCAACAACCTCGCCCTAAAGGGACGAGGTTGTTGTTTTGGTAAGGTATTTGTCTCAGGGTACATACCCTTTATAACGCCCTGAAGCTCCCCCGCCGCAAGGCGGGCTCTTGGGTATGT
>JAIROT010000042.1 GCA_031257385.1 Treponema sp. | reverse complement strand
TCGAGAATAAATCAGTGCTACTTTAATGTGGTTTTTTCGCAGTTTTCCGTAGGAAAACGAGAAAAATAATAGGGCAACGCTGATTAGCGTCAAGTTAATCAGCGTTGCCCTAAAGCCCTAAACCTTGTTTTTTCCCGGCGAAACATTATAATAATTACAGGGAGTCTGAAAGACCGCGTTTTCGGATTTCTCCAAAAGAAAAAAATGTGAGGAGAATGTATGCAGTCAGATCAAAAAAAACCGCTGCCGGGAGGCGGCCCTGCCGCGGCAAGGCCGATTCGAAGTGTCCCGGCGGATAAAAACGATGTTTCCACGAAGCCCGGCGCACAAAAATTTTTACAATTAGCTGAAAAAAACGAAGCTTTGCAGGAAGTGCAAAATTCGATTCTCAGCGCCATAAGCAACCTTATTGAATGCAGGAACAATATCGCCGACAATCACGTGGAGCGGATTGAACGGTTTCTGGCCCTCTTAATGAACGAAATGCTCCGCAGGGGGGTGTATCGGGACGTGCTGGGCACCTGGGATATCAAGCTGTTCCTTCAGTCCGCCCGGCTCCACGACGTGGGAAAAATCGGCGTGCGGGACAGCATTTTAATGAAGGACGGCCCCTTAACGCAGGAAGAATTCGCGGAGATGAAAAAACACACGACCTTCGGCGAAATGATAATTGAAAAAATCCAGCGGCACGCCAGGGAAAGCGTTTTTTTGACTCATGCCAAGATCATCGCCGGCACCCACCACGAAAGATGGGATGGCTCGGGCTATCCCAGGGGAATCGCCGGATCAAGCATACCCTTGCAGGGCAGGCTGATGGCGATAGTGGATGTCTACGATGCCCTGACTTCGGAGCGGCCCTACAAAAGGGCCTTTCCCCCCGACCGGGCCGTTCAGATAATAAAAACGGGAAGCGGCATTCAGTTTGATCCGGCCCTGATAGACAGTTTCACCGGTGCCTCGGAATGGTTCCACAAATAGCGGCATGAATGTTCTGTTTGCTTCAAGCGAAGCCTATCCTTTCTTTACATCGGGCAAATTAGGCGGCATGACCGGCAGCCTTGCCGCGAGCCTGAGGCGGCTGCAGGTGGATAGCAGGGTGATACTTCCGCTTTACAATGACATGAAAGCGGAATGGCGGCAGCGGATGCACTATGTGACGAATTTTACCGTTCCCGTAAGCCGGCGGAATCAGTACTGCGGCCTGTTTGAAGGGACCGGACCTCTTAGTCCGCGCCGCGGACGAGATAATCGCCTCAGGGATGCAGTTTGCGATTTTGGGCTACGGCGATAGTGACTATGAGCGCTTTTTCGGGGAGCTTGCCGCACGGCACAGCGGGCGGTGTTCGTTGCGCCTCGGAGTCTGTGGGGCTTTAGCCCAAATGATAAAGAAAATGCACAATTTTGTGCATTTTCTACCTTGCAGACTCCCAAAGCCTGGGACGCCATGGTCCGCCGCGCCATGAAAAGCGACCACAGTTGGACCGCTCCGGCAAAGAAATACGTACAGATGTACGAGGAAACGCTGGCCCTGTGGTGAACCACTAATCACTTCCCCTTTTTCCCTGTATACTGTTCCCGCGTGATAACTATTTCCCCGATCCTTAAGGAAATTGCCGCTCTGTTTGCCGCCAGGGGGAGGGAAATATGCCTCGTGGGCGGCGCCGTGCGGGACATGATCCGGGGTGCGGCGGTGAAGGACTGGGACCTTGCCACTAATGCCCCGCCCGCTGAAGTGACGGCTATTTTTCGGGAGGCCATGCCGCCGGGCAGGGTCTTTCCCACGGGGATCAGGCACGGAACCGTAACGGCGTTGTACCGCGGGCACAGTCTGGAGATCACCACCTACCGGACCGAGGCCGATTACTCCGACGGCCGCAGGCCCGATGCGGTGTGTTATGCCGCCGCCATTGAGGAAGACCTTTCCCGCCGTGACTTTACGATGAACGCCATAGCCCTGCGTCTGCCCGGCGGCGAAACCGTGGACCCCTTCGGCGGGGAAGCGGACATCAAGGCCGGGATCATCCGCTGCGTGGGAAGGGCGGAGAAACGGTTTACCGAGGACGGACTGCGGCCCCTGCGGGCGGTCCGTTTTGCCGCGCAGCTTGGTTTTGCGCTTGAGAGAGATACGGAAGAGGCGATTCGCGGCGCGCTGTCCATAAGCGCCAGAGTTTCCCGCGAACGGATTCGCGATGAGTTGGATAAGATTCTCGCTTCTTCCCGCCCCTCGTGTGCTTTGCTCCTCATGGAAAAAACCGGCCTCATGGAACTGTTCCTGCCGGAACTTGCCGCCTGCCGCGGCATCAAACAAAAAGGCTTCCACCGTTTTGACGTGCTTGACCATTCCCTTTTGGCCTGTGATTATGCCGCCGGAAAGCACTACCTTCCGGAGCTTCGCGCGGCGGCCCTGCTGCACGACACCGGAAAGCCCGTTACGCGCAAAATGGAAGCGAATGGCGTCTGGAGTTTTCACCGCCACGAGGCCGAATCCGAAAAGATCGCCCGAAACATCCTGAGCCGGCTCCGCTATCCCAACGTGTTCATTGATGCCGTATGCCATCTGGTGAAGGAACATATGTTTCACTACACCGATGACTGGACCGATGCGGCGGTGCGCCGTTTTATTGTCCGCGCAGGGGAGGCTAACCTCGAAAACCTCTACCGGCTCCGCATGGCCGACGCCTACGCTGCAGCGGCGGCGGAACCGGCGCCGGACTTCCTCCTCCCCCTGGCCAAAAGGGTAGACAAGGTACTGGCCGAAAGCCGCGCCCTTTCGCTCAAGGACCTCGCCGTTTCAGGAAAAGACCTTATGTCAATTGGAATCAGGCCGGGCAGAACCATGGGGATCATCCTCAACGAACTGCTGGAAACTGTGCTGGACGATCCCTCACAGAACGCCAGGGAACAATTGCTGGAAATCGCGGGGAAACTAAACGAAAGGTACTGAGTATTTTACACCGAAAGCGTCAAAATGGTTTTTAGATTAGGGCAACGCTGATTAACTTGACGCTAATCAGCGTTGCCCTATTATTTTTCTCGTTTTCCTACGGAAAACTGCGAAAAAACCACATTAAAGTAGCACTGATTTATTCTCGATTGAA
>JAIROT010000207.1 GCA_031257385.1 Treponema sp. | reverse complement strand
GAAGCGGCCCTTGGCAGGCTGAGGATGCGCTCCCGGTTGTTGATGTGGGAGCGTATCTCATACCACACTCCCTGAGCTAATGTACGTGTTTTCCTCATACCCCCTATATGGGAGCAGGGAGCTGTTTTGCTTTAGCCGCGGGGACAAAATCGGTAAAAATCACGGTGCGGGGAGAGGCGGCCCTTCGCCTGGCAAGCGATCTTTTGCGGGTCAAGAATAGAACTCGCGGCGGGGTATCTTCAATCGACTTTTTTGACTTCGCAGTAAAAATTCCGGTTTTTCACCGGTATGATAGTCAAAATGACGCGCCCTGGCCTGCTGAGGTTCCGGGGCGG
Organism: Treponema sp.; assembly: GCA_031257385.1. Taxonomy (GTDB): domain Bacteria; phylum Spirochaetota; class Spirochaetia; order Treponematales; family Breznakiellaceae; genus WQXQ01. Next base: position 13,188 of record JAIROT010000207.1, on the reverse strand, counting down.
CAATTTTTCCCGATTGCCGGGCGGCCGCGTTGCGTCCGGCAAGCCGGGCGCAAAAAAAACCGCCCTTGCGGGCGGTTTTTGCTTCCTGAGCTTCTGCTTCTGCCGTAAGGCTTGGCTTAGAACGCTACCTTGAAGCGGATAGGAATAGCGAAAGTGAAGGTTCCGCCGTTGTAGCTGGCGGCTGAAGCGTTGGAAATATCCAGGCTCTCGCCTCCAACATCGAACACCAGACCGGTCTCAAGCAGAACATGGTCGCCGAAAGCGTAACCCGCGCCGGCATAGGCCCGGAAGGTATCTTCGCTCCAGACTGTGGTGATCGTGTCGGTACCGCTCTCGTCGGTAACGGTGGTGCTCTTCAATAGATTGGCAAGGTTGAGCGTGGCGAAGAGGCTGTCGGTTATGTTGTACTTAACACCAAGCCCGTTGTACAAACCCAAATAACCGGCGCTGACATCGGTCGCGTCATTCCAACCCCTATAAGGCACAACCGCGTCCACACCGTAGTCGCGATCTTGATCATTATCCCCCTTGAACGTGCTAAAGCTGATGTTGTTGTTAAAACTGACCAAGAGCTTGTCAACACCGCTGAAGTCAACACGCAGATCAATGCCGTTGTAGTAGGGATAAACGTAAGTCTGAGAAGTGTTAGTGTCTTTTTCCCGAGTATACGCATAGCCGGAATAGCCGGCGGTGATGCCAAGGGTATCGAAGAGGGAAACATTGGCGATAAGACCAAAGTTATGCCCCCACAGGCCCAAGCCATCAGGCTGATCAGGCAGGTTGCCGGCTTGATCAGTTTCAGGATCGCCGCCATAGATCTTGTAGATGGCGTCAAAGGAGATCAGATCGGCAATTTTTTCACCGCTGACCCGAAGCGCAGCTCCAACCTCGTTATAACTTGTATTTCCCACGCCGGTAATGTTACTCACATCACCGGACACGGCCACTTTGAGGGGGGCAAGATTAGCGGTTACCGAAACATACGGCCTACCGGCATCTTTGTATTCAGTCCGACCGCCACCGGCAGGAATCCACCCGCCCGCGAATTTCCCCAGGTTGTAGGTGTCAATGTAGCCATCGGGAGCGATAATACCGTTGTTGTACATCATGAGGTTATCCAGAGAATACGCGAAGGGATCATTGTAGCGGGCGCCGCCTGCCGGACCCCGGTCGGCGCTCGTGCCGGCGAAACCCTTCAGAACGCCTACTTCGCCCCAGACATTCCACTCGTCAAAGGGCTGGGCAAAAAGATCCAGTAAGCTTTGGCCGTTGCCCCGGTTAATCCCGATGTCGCTACTGACACCGCTTTGAAAATACTCATTGTCCCGGTTTAACCAACTATCGGCAGCAATCACCAGTAAGCCGCCGTACTTTTTCTCAGGGTCCGTGTAGCCAAGGCTGAGCCGTAACTCATTGCCGTGGAACGGGCCGTCCGAAGAGAAGACGTCAAAAGTACCGGCCCCCTCATATATCGCCGCTCTTGTGTCATCGGCAAAGTCGCCGTAAGGGGTTGTGGTCCGCACCAGGTTGGGATAGAAGTCGGCATAGACCCCTACCGAAAACTGTGCGAAGGCCCCGGCAGTTAGTAAAGTGAGTAGAATTGAAACAGCAACTAGCTTTTTCATAATTCCTCCTTAAAACTGTTAGGGGGGAAGCAGCCAACGGCCGCTTAAATCCCCCTCTGTTATGGTATGCTGGATATCAGTATACCATTATGGTGTATTTCGTCAAGATACTCTGACCGTTTTGGAAACGCCTTTCCCGCCGGAGGGCGGGTTCCGCATTTCCGCTATGGCGCGGACTCCTTTTTCCGCATACCCTGACCGTGCTTGCGGACACAGGCCCGCAAGCACGTCTTTAATATCTCATTCTTTGATAAAAATGTCAAGCCCTTAAACAACTTTTTTTCAAAAAAATTACAAAAAATTTAAAAAAATTTTCGCGAAGCGGGCCGGGAATTTGACCGCCGTATTTAATGAAGAAGCCTGTTGCAAGTACTAAATTTGACCCGGCATTCAGGCCTATTGCCCGTCTCGGGGCGGATCTTCCCTGCGGGGTATGCTTGTCAGAGGGTTAGAGAGGGGATTCGGCAGGGCGGGGGGCGGTATCCGGCCCCTTAGCCGGGCGAGGGGGCGAGTGGTGCGGGGAAAACGGGGGGAAATTGGGAGCCGCGCCTCGATTCCCGCCTATGGGGGCTGTCCCCCTTCCCCGCCCCAAGCGCCGCCTCCACCTCCGCGTCCTCCACAGGCTCCCCCTCCAGAATCAACGACCAATATCGGTCACCCCATATATGCCCCGTCCTCCCCATCAGCGCGTTGTACCGCTGCGCGAAAGTCTGTTTCAGCCACTGCATGATAGCCGGCAGCTCCATCCCGTCCTCAGGCTTGATGTAGAAGCTCAGCCGGTCCGCGTCAAAACGGAGGCCCCGGAAGCCGAAACTGAAGCGGCGCATGGTTTCCCGGAAAACCCCGGCAAAAAGGGAAGCGGCCGTTGGCAGGCTGAGGATGCGCTCCCGGTTATTAATCTGGGAGCGAATCTCATACCACACCCCCTGGGCTAATGTACGTGTTTTTCTCATACCCCCTATATGGGAGCGAGGGGCTGTTTTGCTTTAGCCGCGGTGACAAAACCGGTAAAAAACACGGGGCAGGGAGAGGCGGCCCTTCGCCGGGCAGGCAATCTTCTGCGGGTCAAGAATAGGGTAAATGGGGGGCAGAAGGGCAAGGCAGGCGGGGATAACCCGCTGAGGGGGGATACAAGGTCCTCCAAAAAGGTAAAAATTCCAAACAGGGAGCAAAAGTCTCCCGGTTTTTACCGAGAAGCGCAACAAACTGCCAGGCCACCGCCTGGTCAATATTGTCCCCAACATCGATTTCCGGCTTGTTGAGCATATCGCAGCCGGAAAATACCGCCGCTACCAGCATACCCGCCATGAAAAGCAAACTGAATTTGAAGGTTTTCATGTTACCCCCTCTTTAGAGAGACCGCCCGCCCCACCGTTAGGCCGCCACAGCAAAAAGCGGGGGACAGCTAATAGTTGACTGTTTTGGTAATGATTAAAAACAAAAATCCCCGCCAAAAGGCGGTCAAGATAACGGTGAGTATTATAGGGGGGGGGGGGGGGGGGGCAAAAACCGTGGCAAGTGGTAAATTTTAAAGAGCAAAGCATAAAACACCCTCTTTATTATAAAAATATACCATATTCCTGTAAAAATTACAAGACGGACGGCGCAAGCGCCCGGCAATTCCGAATTCAACTTTTAATGAGATTGAAATACATACGCTATATATGGGGGATGGGGACATACCCTATATATAGCGTATTGGATAGATTGCTCCTTTTCGGTTTTTCTTCCTTTTCAAAACCGGTAAAAATTCATATATTAAAGTATGGATGATCGGAAAAAACAAATTGAAGAACTGGAAAAAAACAAGCGGGAGTACATGTCCGCCCTGGACTCCCTTTTGGAGCGTTTCGGCGAAAGCCTGTTGAGCCGTGCCGGTGAGCAGGAGCCGGAGGAAGGAGATGAAGGGGCCGCTTCTTCCGGAGAAGCGGGAACATATCGCCGGCTACGGAAGGAAATCGCCGATTCAGAGGCGGCGATAATAAGCGCAGAGGAAAAGATACGGCGTTTTAAGGAGTTGGAGAAAAAAATAGAGCTAAAAGAACGGGATGAAGGAGAGCGGGCGAAAAATCTGGCCGGTGTATACGGCAGGCTGGGCAAAGCGCTCTTTGACTCTGTCGGGGGCGATGCATCCGGCGCTTACGAGGAGTGTACGGCGCCTTCCCGCGGGCAGGCGGAGGACCTCGTTGACAAAATCCGTTCTTTGGAAGACCGCCTGGCGGAGCTGGAACAAAAAGAGGGGAGTAACGTGTTTGCCTGGATAGGCAAAGGCGCCCAGAGCCTGGTGCTGCGTTCCTTTTTGACCAAGGCCCAGGACAACCTTGAGCAAATCTACCGCGCCGCCGGAGAGCACTACAGCCGCAGGGCCGATGGGGCCGCCCCGCCTGAAATTGCCGGCCTGTTTGCCGAAATAGAACAGGTGAAGGAAGAGGCCCGTTCCCTGTCCGAAGATTTGGCGAAGCTCAAGGAGGAGCGGCGCGTAATTTCCGAAAGTTTCGGCGCGGAGGGCGGGCCCCTGAAGTATATTCAGACAGCAAAAAATCGCATCGCCTCCGTGCGGGAGGAACTGCGGATTCTGTACCGGGGCTTCGGCGCTCGAGCCGCTTCGCTCAGGCAGGAGGAGGGCGCGGACAGCAGCCTCGTCGACACTCTTGTCACCGCCGGCGATCAGGCTTTCCTTGATGAAGCCGGACGCATCAATGGGACGATCCATAACACCGGGGCGGCTATTGAAAAGCTCCACGCCTCCATTGCCATTGACGAGGAACGCTCAAAGATCGAGAAATACCGCAGGCTGATTGAGCAAAAAAGGCTCAAAATTGCCGAAGCTGAAAAAGACCTTGCGGAATTTGAGGGCTGCATACAGGAAGCCGAAAAGTATATAGCAGAACTGCAAAAACTACTGTAAGGGAGGGCCGTTTCCAGTATCTGATAAGGGAAACGCTTAAGATTTTATGGCAGGGAAAACAGAGGGGAAAAACCCGGCTAAGGCCAAAGGCGCGGCGGCAAAGGGCGCGGCTAAAAAAACGCCGGTAACGGGGAAAGGGGTACTGGCCAAAGTGCAGGCCACAAAGGCAAAGCAGGAGAGCGGCAAGGCCGCGCTGCCCCGGCCGGCCGCCGGCTCCAAAGCGCAGGCTCAGGCGGCAAAACCCGGGGCGGGAAAAGCCGTTGACGCCGGAGGGCGCGCGCAGACCGGGGTATACGATGAGTCAAAAATCAAAACCCTTTCCTCACTGGAACATATCCGCCTGCGGACCGGTATGTACATCGGCAGGCTGGGTGACGGTTCAAACCCCGATGACGGAATCTATGTGCTTCTCAAGGAAGTGATAGACAACGGCATCGACGAATTCATCATGGGGAACGGCAAGATTATCGATGTGGCGGTAAAGGACGGGACCGCCAAAGTCCGTGACTACGGCCGGGGTATTCCCCTGGGGAAACTCGTCGAGTGCGTTTCGGTGATCAATACCGGCGCAAAATATAACGACGACGTGTTTCAGTTTTCCGTGGGACTCAACGGCGTGGGCACCAAGGCGGTAAACGCCCTCTCGGTCTACTTCCGGGCGGTCGCCATTCGGGGCGGCGAATACGCCGAGGCGGTTTTTGAACGCGGCAAACTCAAGAGCGAGAGAAAGGGCAAACTGAAAGACAAGCAGAAAGACGGCACCTACGTTGAGTTTACCCCCGATCCGGAAATATTCACCGATTACCAGTTCAATCTTGAATTCATCGAAAAGCGGATTCAAAATTACGCATACCTTAACGCGGGCCTTACCCTTTCGCTTAACGGCAGGCAGTATGTGTCGAAGCGGGGCCTGTACGATCTGTTATATGAAGAAACCGGCGAGGACTGCCTGTACCCCATGGGTTATTACAAAGGCGAACATATTGAATTCGCCTTTACCCATACCAACAACTACGGCGAAGAATATTTTTCCTTTGTGAACGGTCAGTTCACCAGTGACGGCGGCACGCACCTTTCCGCTTTCAAAGAAGGTTTTCTTAAAGGCATTCAGACCTATTTCAAAAAAGATTACCGCAGCGAAGACATCCGCGAAGGGGCCACTGCGGTGGTAGCGATAAAACTCAAGAATCCGGTATTTGAAAGCCAGACCAAAAACAAACTGGGTAATTCCGACATCCGCACGTGGATTGTGCAGGAAGTGCGGAACGCCGTCGACGACTGGCTCCATAAAAACCCCGAATCGGGAAAAAAACTCGAACAGAAGATCCTCTCCAACGAGAGCCTGCGTACCGAGCTTAACGCGGTCAAAAAGGAAGCGAGGGAAGCCGCCAAAAAGATTACCCTCAAAATACCCAAGCTGAAAGACTGCAAGTACCACCTTGAAGACGGCCTGCTCGGAGCCGAGTCCACGATTTTTATCACAGAGGGCGATTCAGCCGCCGGTTCCCTTGTCTCAAGCCGCGACGTAATGACCCACGCGATCTTCGCCCTGCGGGGCAAGGTGGAGAACATGTACGGCAAAAAGCGGGCCTCGATCTACAAGAACGAGGAGCTCTACAACATGATGATGGCCCTGGGGATAGAGAACGATGTCGAGGGTCTCCGTTACGCAAAAATCGTCGTCGCCACCGACGCCGACTTTGACGGTTTCCACATCCGCAATCTGCTGCTCACTTTCTTTCTTTCCTTCTTTGAGGAACTGGTAACCGCCGGCCGGGTTTTTATTCTGGAAACGCCCCTGTTCCGGGTGCGCACCAAAAAAGAAACCCGCTACTGCTACACCGAAAAAGAGCGGGACGAGGCCGTAGCCGCCCTGGGCGCCCAGAGCGAAGTGACCCGCTTCAAGGGCCTGGGTGAAATCAGCCCGAAGGAATTCGGCCAGTTCATCGGCGCGGACATGCGCCTGGTGCCGGTGTCGGTTAACACGCTCAAGGCCGTTCCCCAGGTGCTCACCTTCTACATGGGCAAGAACACGCCGGAACGCCGGGATTACATTATGAAGAATCTAATCGAAGACGCTGGATAGGAGTCTGTGGGGCTTTAGCCCAAATGATAAAGAAAATGCACAATTTTGTGCATTTTCTACCTTGCAGACTCCCAAAGGAGCCCAAAAATCGGGGGTTTTGCGGTCAAAGGCCGCAAAAACCCACAAGTCCCACGGGCTCCTGGGCGGCGGCTTTGCTTCCGGGCTTTTACGCGATAATTTTTTAAGGAAGATTTGTTATGAGAAAGATTGTGTTTTTTATGTTATGCCTGTTTATCATTTTTCCCCTGACCGGTTGTACGAAATACCTGAGCGGACTGGCCGGCCGCTTAAGCTCCCGGATTTCTTCAGCGGCTAATGAAGATGAAAACGAAGATGACAGGGAAGCGGATGCGGTTAAATACGGTGCGGATACCGCCTACCACAACAGCTTTCTGGGCTTTTCATATACGGTTCCCAAGGGCTGGTGGCTGTACCGGGTTTTTCAGGACAATTTTAGCGCCGATCCGGAAGAGACCGCGGATATCGGAGTCCTGGATATTAATTATGGCGAAGACGCGGGGATGGATTTCAGCTACATCGGCCTTATCTCTTTCGCCAATCTGCAATTTTCCAGCAGGGACAACCATCTGGGCTTTTACATCAGCGCTGAAACCTTAGACGGAATCGGCAGCATAGCGGAGTATATGGAGTATTATGAAAACTATATGCTTGAGCCGGATGCCAATGAATACCGGCTGCTTGATTCTGGCCGGGTGGAAATCAACGGTCTTTTCTATGAACGGCGTGTTTTTGAGGTTATCCGGAAAGAAGACAATTACAACTTTTTTACTTTCACGCGGGAGGTTGACAACGGTTACTACCTTAGCATAAAGGTTACATACTGGCCGGAAAATAAAAGCGCCGAGGATGTGATACTGAAAGCCCTTTCAAAAGCCATGCCGTAGGGCGGGAAGGCGATCAACAACCTCGCCCTGAAGGGCGAGGTTGTTGTTCTCCCGAGGTATTGCATTCGGGGTTTAATACCTTTTTAACCGCCCTGAAGCTCCCCCGCCGCAAGGCGGGTTCTTGGGTATTAAACCCCTCAGCACGAATAAACGCCTGAGCGGAAACCCGGAGGAGGTGTACTGCGTGCGCGCATCCAGCGTCCAGGTTTTGCCCGCCGCGAAGCGGAACAGTGGTCTGTGGTTAAATCCCTCCTTGTATTATATTTCTTGACAGTTTCTTACGAAAAATAGTAGAATATATATATGTTTGAAAGCCATAGGGGTATTATGCATAAAAACCACCTGCACGCGGCAAGTCCGCAACACTTTCCCGCCGGCCGGGAAACCCTTATGCCCCCCCCCCCCCCCCACCTAACGAACCGCCGGTTCTCTCTTCCGGCCTGATTTCCAGTCACGGTGAGCCTCCGGGCAATTGTTTTTTTTCCATAACTACTCTGTGCGTCTGCTTTCCGCGTCGGTTCTGTAGACAGGCGGCGGCAGTGCTTACGGCGGAAAACGAAAAAGGAGCGTGTATATGAAAAAAGCGCTGATTGTTCTCTTTATGGTTTGGGCGGGCGTTTCGGCCTTTGCCCAGAACGGCGTAATCAGGAACCTTGCCGGTACGGTGGAGTTGAAACCCGCCGGGGCCGCGGCCTTTAGTCCGGCAAAGGCAGGGGACGAGGTGGCGGCCGATACCGTCATTTTCACGGGCTTCAAAAGCAGCGCCACGGTGGTGGTGGGCAGTTCCACCATCCTGGTGCGGGCGCTGACCCGCCTGACGCTGACGGAAATCAGGGAGGCGCAGGGTACGGAACACGTGGGCATAGACCTGAAGGCGGGCAGGGTACGGGTGGACGTAAAGCCGCCTTCGGGGGGCAGGGCCGACTTTACGGTAGTAACGCCCATCGCCACCGCTTCGGTCCGGGGGACGAACTTCGAGCTTGACACCCGCAACCTCCGGGTGCACGAGGGAGCGGTGGCGTACCGGGGCCTGCGCGGGGGCGCGGTTACGGTGTATTCCGGCCCGGAAATCCACGTAGACCTGACGAGCGGGAAGGTGAGCGACCCCGTCGTAGCCGCCGCCGCAGAGTTGCTGCCCCCCGTGCCCGCCGGGGCGCAGGGAGCGGCCTCCTCCACGCCCGCCGCCGGGGCGGCAACCGGCGCGCCGGCGGCGCCGACAACCGGCGCGCCGGACGGCGGCTTTCAGTTTGATTGATTACCGATAAGGAGCATAAAAATGATGAGAAAAACGCTTATTACCATTATCATTATCGCGGCCACCGCCGCGGCGGTGACGGGCTTGTCCGCCTGCTACAGCCCGGTGGATGTCGGCGTTGGCGGCGGAAATGCCGGAGGCGGCGGAAACGCTGAAGGCCCGGTGGACGAGGGGGCCTTTGCCTTCAACCTTAACCTGCACGGGCCGGGGGCCAAAGCCGCCGCTCCCCGGATCGCGGTAGATACGGCCACGGAGTTGGCCGCCATGGTCATTGACGTAACGCTTACCGGTCCCGGCGGGGAGGTGAAAACCACGTCCGTCAACGGGGGCGGCACGCTGGACATCGAACTTAACCCCGGCGTCTGGACCATCGCGGCCCGCGCCGTGAGCGACCGGCCTTCGGTCTATTCCGCCGCCTTTCCCCCCCGTATGTTACGGGCCGTGGGGGAAGCGGACGTTACCATCAAGGCCGGTGAAATCACCCCCGTGACCGTTATTATGTACACGGCCGTGGAAGTGGAGGACTGGGTGCAGTTACAGGAGGCCGCCGCCCGTGCCCGCAACGACGGCAAACGGGAATACGTCTTCGTTACAAAGAACATTCCCGTCCCGGCCTCTTCCGCGCCCGTTATCGTTCCGGCCAATACGGACATACTCCTCTCGTCCGCGCCGGGGAAGGGAACGCTCAATATCGAACGCGCGGGGGTAACGACCGGCGCGTTATTCAATGTCGCGGGCGGCTCGCTCACCCTGGGGGAGGACCCGGCGCGTCCTGCCGGGGGCCTTGGCCTGGATATTAACGGCGGCGGTTCTTCTTACGGCGGTAACTATCCCCTGATTGAGATGAGCGGCGGCAGCCTGGTTATGTATGAGGGGACGCTGTGGAACAACATGCGGACCGCCGGCAGCAGCGGCGCCGTGTATGTAAGCGGCGGAACCTTCGCCATGCATGGCGGGACCATCAGAGACAATACCGCCTCCAGCGGCGGCGTACGTATAAACGGCGGAACCTTCACCATGAGCGGTGGAACGATCAGCGCCAACACCGGCTCCAACAGCGTCGGCGGGGTGTATGTGGGTGCTGGTGGAACCTTCAAAATGGAAGGGGGAATGATCAGCGCCAACACCGTCACCGCCGGCAACGGCGGCGGGGTGTTTAACTTGGGAACCTTCACCATGAGCGGTGGAACGATCAGCGCCAACACCGTCACCGGCGCTGGCTACAACGGCGGCGGGGTGTATGTAAGCGGCGGAACCTTCACCATGAGCGGTGGAACGATCAGCGGCAACACCTTCAGCACCGCCGGCAACGGCGGCGGGGTGTATGTGGACAGCGGAACCTTCGCCATGCATGGCGGGACCATCAGAGACAACACCGCCGGCGGCAACGGCGGCGGGGTGTATGTGGTCAGCGGCTCCTTCACCATGAGCGGGACTGCGGAGATCAGCGGCAACACCTCCAGCAACAAAGGCGGCGGGGTGTATAATTCTGGTGGAACCTTCACCATGAGCGGGACTGCGGTTATCCGCGGCAACAACGCCACCTCCGCAGGCTACGTCTACGGCGGCGGGGTGTTTATCTCCGTGGGAACCTTCACCATGAACGGCGGCGAGATAAGCGGCAATACGGCGGAAACAACCGCAACCAACACGAATGGTTACTCCTATGGCGGCGGCGTGGCTGTGGACAATAGCGCAACCTTTACCATGAATGGTGGGAGCATCAGTGGCAATAAAGTAATTACGCCGGTCGGCGCCCTAGATGGTAGGGGCGGTGGCGTATATGTCAGCGGCACGTTTATCTTCGGGCCGAGCGGACGCATCACCGACAATAACGCTTTCGGCGCTGTTCAAGGGACGGCGGTTTATAACGGTTCCAACACCACTATAAACTTTCCCGACGGTACCAATATTAATGGAAATACAGGCCATAACGGCAACATCGTCTGGTAAGGGGATGCAAAAAGCGGCCGCCGCCGTTTTTCGCCCCTCCGGGAAACTTCCCCGGACGGGCGGGAAAGTTTTTCGGACGGGAACAGAAGTCCCATACCGGGGGATAAAAGTTCCGTGGTACACCGCGCAAGTTTTACGGGCGGCGGGAACGGCGTCAGTTACCTGGTCAGCCGCCTCTATACGTTTCCATGCGGCGCGCGGATACCATATACCCGGTAAAATCGACAAGGCCCTGAGCGCCCACGCCAATTATGTGGCGGACAATTCCACGCTCCGGCGCGTCACTAAAGACCGGACCATGAAGGAAGCGCTGGACGTCACGCGGGAGTTCGCCAATCCCAACATCCGCTGCAACAAAAAAATGGCGGCCGAATACAAGATCGTGTTCGGCATCCATGAAGCGGACAGGGAGCCCACCCCCGGCGGGGAGCCGCCGACCAGGGCGGCCGTGACGGACCTGAAGCCCCTGGCGGGGCGGCGGGCGTTCTGTTGGAGATGCTAATGAAAAGTTTTTTGCGTATGGTGATGACGGCGGCGCTGCTGGCGCCGGCCCTGCTGTCGCCGGTTTCCGCCCGGTCCCAGTCCGCAGGCGAGCTTGACGCGCTGCTGGACGCTCCGGCGGTGACGTACGACACGGCCGCGCGGTTCGTGCTGGCCGCCGCCGATACAGACGCTCCCCTGGAAGGGGACGCGGCCTTCCGTTACGCTCAGGAGCGCCGGTGGCTGCCCTCCTGGGTTACGGCGGGGGAGACCGCCCGGCTGGGCCCCCTTTCCCTGCTTATTATGCAAGCCTTCGGTTTGAAGGGCGGGCTTGCCTATACCTTCTTTCCCAATGCCCATTACGCCTACCACGAGTTGAGCAGCCGGCGGATCATTCAGGACCGCGCCGATCCGGAACTGCCGGTTTCAGGCGACTGGCTGTTCTTTATGATTGGCCGCGTGCTTGCCGGGTCGGGTGAAGACCTTATGGAGGAGGCCGGTGATGCATTCCGTTAAAACCGTTTTAGCCGCGCTTGCCTGCGCCCTGCTCCTTGCCTCCCCCTTGCCGGCGGTGGACTTCGGCCTGTTGACGACCCAGAGCCTCGGCACGGACGACGCCTTTAGCGGCGACATGGATAAGTTAAGCTGGTCCGGGAGTTTTACTCCATGGTTTTCGGGGATATTGATCGAGAACGGCGATCTGTATATGTCCGCCGCCGTAACCCCCCGGTACGAAAGCGGGGAGTTTATCGTGCTGCCGGAACTGCTCCGCAGCGAGGTAACGCTGCGTTCAAGGCGCGGAACGGAGCTGCGTTTCGGGCGGACCGCATACGCGGACCCCCTGGGCTTAATCGCCGTGGGGCTGTTTGACGGGTTTCAGGTTTCCCAGGATATGGGGGAAAGCACGTTAAGCGCGGGGGCCTGGTACACGGGTTTACAGCACAAGAAGCGGGCCAACATCACGGTAAGCCCGCTGGATCAGGGGAATTACTTCACCCTGTTTGACCGGCAGGATATGAACACGTACTTTGCCCCGCAGCGGGCGCTGGCGGCCCTGGGCTGGGAACATCCGGGGCTGGGCTGGGCGGCCAATTTGCGCGTGGCGGCTATCGGGCAGTTTGACCTGAACGGGGAAGATGATAAGTACCACAGTGAATATTTGGCGGGGAAGGTTTCCGTTCCGGTGAGGAACGAGTGGGTGTTTGACGCAGGGGCGGCGCTGGAGTTATTGCAGACGCCGGACGGGGAAGCGAAGCTGGCCCTTGCCGGGGATTTGGGCGCCTCGTGGATGCCGCCGACGGGGATACAGGATCGCTTGTCACTGACAGGGCGTTTTGCCACGGGGAAGGTGGAAGATTCACCTTTGGGGGCGTTTATGCCGTTGAGTACGGTAACGCAGGGGAGCGTGCTGCAGACGAAACTGTCCGGGCTGGGCCACCTGCGTGCGGGCTACACGGCGCGGCTGCACGAGATGTTCTCGACGAACCTCTCGGCCTCGTACTTTGTGAGGACCAGTAAAGTATCAGGCGCAAGCCTGACGTGGCCGGAGGTAACGGAAGAAGACAAGTACGCGCTGGGCGGGGAAATGTTTCTGTCGCTGCTGTTCAGTCTTACTACGGATATCAGCATGAACCTGGGCGGCGGGGTGTTTCTGCCCCAATTGGGGGACATTGCCCCGAAAGAGCGCGAACAGTGGCGCTTTGAACTGGCCGCGACGGCGGCGATTTTCTAGCATTTGAAGTTTTTTAACCGCCAAGGACACCAGGGTACTGCTTACCGGGCCTCGCCCTTTCCCCCCCCCCCCCCCCCTTTGTGCCCTTTGCGGCCTTCGTGGTTTATATTCCGCTCCATGTCCCTGTCTGTGCGGGTCCGTGAGGCCCAAGTTCTGCGAAGCAGAACAGTAGTCCGTGGTTGCATTTGGACTTCCCGCTTCCCCCCTTTACCTTTGTGCTGAGCGGTTAAATTTAAATGGTCGG
>JAIROT010000158.1 GCA_031257385.1 Treponema sp. | reverse complement strand
CCACCTCAATGGTCCCGTTCCGGACGCCGTTCCAGAGATCGCCCTCGTTTCCCAGGGTCCCATCGTGGTAAATATCCACCGTCAGGGCGCCCCCGGAAGCCTGTTCAATCTGCGGTTTGAACACCGTATCCAGGGCCGCCGCCATAGGATGGGAGGCCCCCCAGTTATCCCCAACCTTGATGGTCACCTTTTGTTGCGCGGCGGAACCGCTCCCCGGCTGGGCCTGCCCGCCTCCCGCAAATACACTTCCGGCAGCGATCAATGCCGCCAGAACCGCCAGTGAGAACCGTTTGGTAAATTGCATACTTTCCTCCTGAAATAAAAATGAACCATAAAATATGGTAGCATGCTAGTATCCGGGTGTCAAGTTTTTTTTACGTATGATAAAGATATAAATTCCGCCGTCTCTCCGGTTCACGGGGGCATTAAACCCATGCGCGTTTTGCTTTACAAACAAATCTTTGGGAACAGCCTGACTGCCGGCCTGCCCTCACTTCAGCAGCTCTTTCCAGTTTTTGCCGATCTTCCGGTCATACCGGTCCCTGATCTCCACGGGTAGAATAACTTCCTCGTTGCCGTGGTAATCGCAGCGGCCGGGGCCGGCGGCAATGCCGGTGATTCCATGATTGCGGATTGCCTCCGCATAGTCGGCAATGCTGTTCATTTTTTTTTCAAGGTACACCCCGAAAATTTCCCCGTCATAAAACTGCCGTGTCTCGTGGATGTCGGAACCGGCGGTTGCCGGCAAGCCGAGGCGCCGGGCGTAGCGCATGGCCAGCGCGTCGTAGGATTGCTCGTAGTTACCGGCATTGGCGGCTTCTACCGCGTCCACGCAGCCGGTGGAGAGGATGATGCGGCGGATATAGCTGTGCTGCCTGAAGGGGTGGGCCTGTACCACACAGCCGCCGGCGGCCCTCAGGGCAAGGTACTGCTCGCGCCTGGTCCAGTTTCGGACTTCAGGGTGTTCCAAAAGCCAGTCCTTGTCCAGGCCGTAGACCAGATAATCGTCACAGTCGTCAAAGGTTTCCTCCCAGCCAAAAAACACGTCCAGGCCCTGCCGCTCCCCTTCTTCCCTGGCTTCCTCGTAGCCCCGGCAGAAACGGTTCACCCACTCCCGCCAGGGAAGATTCCGGGAGACGGCGGTGTTTCCGTTGTAAAAATGATCGGTGACGATGATTCCGGAGTAGCCCCGTTCTTTATACAGGTGGATATACTCAAAACCCCTGGAGTTTGCGCAGGCGCTGGATCGGACGGTATGCAAATGGGTTTCGTACAGGAAGCTCAAGGCCTGGGATTCTCCGTTTCCGGTTCGGCCCGTGCGCCTGCCGCCTGTTTACCCGCGCCGCCCTTGCCCGCGGCAAGGCGCCAGAGTTTTTTTACCAGCCCTATTCTGCCGAAGAGCAGCCAGAACAACAGGGAAAGCAGCAGTATGACGGGGATGCCGTAGATTACGATACCGGTGAGAACCACCAGTACGGTAGAAACAAAATCGCCGAAACCGCCCAAGAGTTCAGCGATCCGTTCCCCCAGGGTGGGGCCGCCGTAGGGCGCTGCGGCCACGGGGCCGTACAAGTTAAGTTCGATAGTGGCATAGTCCACCAGATTTGCCAGATGCCGCAGTTCTTTTCCGGTTCCGTCGATCTCATCCTGCAACTCCATGATCCGGGTCTCTACCGAAAGTATCTCCTCAATGTCCTTCGCCTTTCCCAGATAGGACTGAAACGTTTTAAGCAGTTCCTTTTTGGCGGCGAGTCTGCCCTCAAGGTCGTAGTACCGGAGGCTTACATCTTCGGCGCTTTCAGAGCGGCGCAGTGTGCGGCCCATGCCGCCCAGGGCGGCAAGAAAGCCGTCGTAAGCCGCCGCCGGGACGCGAATCTGGTAAGAGCGGGAATTCTCGTCGATTTCCGTTGAGGCGGCATAAGCGCCGTACCGGACCATCAGCGCCTGTACGGAAACCTCCGCAGCGGCGGGGTCATCCACCCTGACGCTGAGGTTTGCCCGTTTTATCAGTTTACGCAGTACTTCGGCGCCTGTACCAGGGAGGTCTTGCTCCGTATCTCTCCGGTATTGCCCGCCCGCTTCTTCCGCCTGAACCATTGAGGCCGCAGCGCCGTAATTTTGAGAACGGAAAACAACGGCCGAATCTTTCGCAGCGCCACCCGCAGCGCCGCCCGCAACGCATCCCGCAAAAAAGATCGCCGGAAGCAACAGTAAACCAAGTCCATAAATGTTCATTCTACTTTTCATTGTACTTTCCTTGAGAGTGAAATCCGTTTCACCCCTTCTTTTGCCGCGATCCATGCGCCGATTGAACAGGCCGGCGCCTCCGGGCCGGTTACTTTGAGTTTGGCGCAGACATACCCCCTGCCATCAGGAACAAGATAAAAAGAACGGAGACCTGGCTGAGCGCGTTCATGTATCTTAGTTAAGCATATTTCGGGGGATAATTTCTACCAAAAGACCCCTAAAGCAGCAAAAAAAATGAGCCCTGCACGAATTCAGGTTAAACCAGATCCACATTCAAGCCCATTGCCCGTCTCCGAGCGGATCTTCCCCCCCGGCTGTTTCCGGAATGCTTCCCTTTTCCTGCCTTGAAAAAGAAGCTGCGCCCTTTTGAGCCTTTGCGGAGTTGAGCCGCCGCGAAAATACCGCCATACTGTATAATACATGCAAGGAGAGTCGATATGGAGGAAACCAAATACCGCAGGCCGAGCTGGGACGAATATTTTATGGAGGTTTGTGAGGCGATAGCCAAGCGGGCCACCTGTGACCGGGGGCGCTCAGGCTGCGTCATTGCCAAGGACAACCATCTTTTGGTAACCGGCTATGTGGGCGCACCGGCGGGCCTGCCCCACTGCGACGAGGCGGGGCACCAGTTCAAAAAGATGCTGCACGAGGACGGCAGTGTTACCATCCACTGCGTCAGGACCGTCCACGCCGAGCAGAACGCCATCTGCCAGGCGGCCAAGCGGGGAATTGCCATCAGCGGCGCCACCCTGTACTGCCGGATGACTCCCTGCCGTACCTGCGCCATGCTGATCATCAACTGCGGTATTGTGCGGGTGGTCTGCCAGCGCCGTTACCACGACGCCGCGGATTCCGAGGACATGTTCGCCAAAACGGGGATCAAGCTGGAATATGTGTATGACGAAGTGCAGCGCTACGATACGAAACCGTAACTCAGTTTAACCATGAACAGGCACACGGACGGATAAAAGGCCGGGATTATGGGGTCAGCGGGGATGTAGACCGGCTTATTCGAAAGTCTGGTTTAATACCCCGCGGCAGAGTAGCTGCTTGCGCAGCATCAAGGCTAAACTTGACCCGCAATTCAGGCCCCGCCTCCGGGCGGATCTTCCCCGCGGCTGTTTCCGGCTTGAGCTGAAAAAGGAT
Source organism: Treponema sp. (assembly GCA_031257385.1). Taxonomy (GTDB): domain Bacteria; phylum Spirochaetota; class Spirochaetia; order Treponematales; family Breznakiellaceae; genus WQXQ01. Next base: position 26,653 of record JAIROT010000158.1, on the reverse strand, counting down.
GCTGATATCTAAACTGCGGCGGATTAGCCCCGCTTAGCCGGGCGAGGGCGACGGGCGAGCGGGGAAAACGGGGGAAAATCGGGGATTGCGCCTCGATTCCCGCCTATGGGGGCTGTCCCCCTTCCCCGCCTCAAGCGCCGCCCCCTCTTCCTCCATATCCTCCACAGGCTCCCCCTCCAGAATCAACGACCAATACCGGTCTCCCCAGATATGCCCCGTCCTCCCCGTCAGCGCGTTGTACCGCTGCGCGAAGGTCTGTTTCAGCCACTGCATGATAGCCGGCAGCTCCATCCCGTCCTCAGGCTTGATATAGAAGCTCAGCCGGTCCGCCTCAAAACGGAGGCCCCGGAAGCCGAAACTGAAGCGGCGCATGGTTTCCCGGAAAACCCCGGCAAAGAGGGAAGCGGCCGTTGGCAGGCTGAGGATGCGCTCCCGATTGTTGATGTGGGAGCGAATCTTATACCACACCCCCTGCGCTAATGCACGTGTTTGTCTCATACCCCCTATATGGGAGCAAAGCGCTGTTTTGCTTTAGCTGCGGGGACAAAAACCGGTAAAAAAACACGGGGCAGGAGGAAGCGGCCCTTCGCCGGGCAGGCAATTTTTGCCGGGTCAGGTTTAGCGCTCTGTGGCGGAGTCTCTTTTTCGGTCTGCTTTTCCCGTTTTTATACCTTGACGAAACTGTAATTGCCGGTAAGTATTAAAGAAGATGTATCCAACGGAGTAACAATGGCAGGTCAGTTTCAGCCCGTACTCGTCAAGTATGTTAAAGATTCTTGCATTGTGGTGGAAGGGAAGATCAATACCGATCGCTTTTTCATCATCCAGGCGGGAAAGGTACGAATTGTCCGGGAAGTGGACCAGTTCATGAAGCAGGATAACAGTTCGGCCGCCGGGCCCGGGGACATTATCGGCGCGGTGTCGGCAATGGCCGGCTACAGCTATATCGAGACAGCGGTGGCCCTTACCGATGTCAGCATGCTGGTGGTGGAACGCAAGTATTATGAGGACCTTATCCGCAGCAATACCCCTGTCGCAGTGAAGATCATCCGGCAGTTCTCCCAGCGCCTGCGTATTCTGGACGAGATGCTCTCACGGCGGGCCAACGGCAAAATCGCCGTCAGTGACGCCAGCCACCTCTTGCAGGTGGCCGACTATTACCTCAACCGGCGTATGTTTAACCAGGCCTTTTACGCCTGGCAGCAGTATACCGTACTCTGCCCGGGCGCGGCGGATCTGGCGGAAGTCAAGCAGGATATGATGAAAATCGCCCCCAAGGTCAAAATGTTGAAGCCCGTGTACCCGCCCGGCACGATGGAGCGCTCTTACCCCAAAGCCTGCATCGTCTTTGCCGAAGGCGAAAAAGGGGAAGACCTCTTCATTATCCGGAAAGGTTCGGTAAAGATCAGCAAGATAGTGAACAACCAGGAAGTGGTACTGGCGGTACTCAAGAAGGGGGACATTTTCGGCGAGATGGCCCTGCTGGAGGACAAGCCCCGCGCGGCCACCGCCGAAGTCCTGGAAGACTGCACGCTGATGGCGGTGAACCGGGCCAACTTCAGGGACCTTATCAACAGCCACCCGGAACTGGTTTCACGGCTGACCACGCTGATGGCGGAGCGGATCTGGCTCATGTACAAACAGCTTGCCAATAGTTTTATAGAGAACCCCCTGGGCCGCATCTATGACGCGCTGCTCATCCAGCTTGAGAAAGACCGGGTGCCCCTGAACACCAACCAGCCCCATCTCTGCAATTTCGGTTTGAATGAACTGGCCGGCATGGCCGGTCTCTCCCCCGATGAGGGCAGCGCGCTGTTCAAGAAAATCTTCCTGTCCAAGCGGATCACGGTCAGCAACGACAAAATCTACGTCGGCGATCCCTCCGAAGTGCTCAGGCAGACCGAATATTACCGCCGGGCCATGCGTATCGGTAATGTCCGCGGCGATCTTGGCTAGGGGCCTGTGGGATTTGCGGGGTTCTTACTGTCTTTGACCGCAAAAACCCCCGGTTTTCGGGCTCCTTTGGGAGTCCGCAGGGCAGAAAACGCGCAAAATCGTGCGTTTTCTTTATTCGAAAGTCTGGTTTAATACCCCGGAGCTCTGCTCCGCGGAGGCTCATCATTCGGGCTAAAGCCCCAGGGACTCCCGGGAAAACCGGCATAATCCCACGAAAACACAGGAATAGCGCTGAAAAACAATTTTTTCCCTTTATTTTTTTCCCGTTTTTTATTGAACAAAATAACTATTTCCGGTACAATAGGTCTTGACGCCTTTGACGAACCTGTGGTTTGCCACGTATCCGTAAAATACGCAGTGAAATATTGTGAGGTTTATATAGATGCTGGATATCGGTCCCGTCCACCGCAAGGAATATGATCTTGAAAACGACCGATCCGTGCCTGTAGCCGTGGCCGAAGCGCCCGGCAGGGTTCATTTTCTCGGTGAGCATGGGGAGCCGGGCGCGGGCCTGTATCTTTCCGCCGCGATTGACCGTCATATCAGGGTGGCGGTAAGCATGCGGCGGGACAATTCCCTCCGTTTTTACGCCGCCGATCTGGAAGAGCGGAAGCGGACCACCCTGATCAACCTGAAATACAAGCGGGAGGACCGCTGGGCGAATTATATCAAGGTTGTTATCCAGATATTCGCCGCGCTTGGCTATCCGGTGAAGGGTCTCAACTTTACCCTTATGGGGAACGTACCCCAGCAGGTCAGCCTGGCTTCCTCTGCCGCCATTGAAGTGGCGGCGGCCATAGCCATGCGGGGGCTTTTCCACGCCCATCTTAACGAGCGGGAACTGCTGGACAAAATCACCGGGGCCCATAGCTCCCTTTTCGGAAGCAAAACCAGCGCGGTGGATTACCTTATCCTGCTTTCCGCCCGTAAAGACCAGTTTTTGCTGGTTGACGAAACGAACCTGAGCGTTCAGAAGATAAAGTCCCCTTTTTCGCGCTGCAAGTTTTTGTTGACGGATTCCCGTGTACCCCGTATGGGGGTTGATAACGAGCTTGCCCGCAGGCGGCAGGATACCAAAAAAGGACTTGAACTGCTTTCCCAAAAGCGGGAAGGGGCGAGTTTCAGGGACTACGCCGCCAGCGGCCTCGTGGACTATACGGGGAATCTTCCCGAAGGAATACGCCGGCGGAGCGCGCATATTGTGCAGGAGATCCGCCGGATCTACAATGCCGAAGAAGCCCTGCGGCGGAAAGATATGCCGGCTTTGTCCCGGATTATGTACCACTCCCACGAGAGTCTGCGGGACCTCTACGAGGTGAGCTGTCCTGAAGTGGACTGGCTTGTAAAGCGGGCACAGGAAATTGAGGGGATCATCGGTTCCCGCATGACCGGGCAGGGCTTCGGGGGCTGCACCTATACCATAATGTCCGGCGATCTGACGGATGAGTATAAAAAGCGGCTTGAGGATTACGAGCGGATATTCGGTTTTCATCCGCTTATCTACGAGGTGCGGCTTGCTACCGGCGGACGTATGGTACCGGAGTAAGGGGCGGTGGACAGCGGTACTATATGAGGATTTTGCTGACTAACGATGACGGCTGCGCCTCCCCCGGCATCATCCTTCTGGCAAAGGCTCTGCGGAAGGCGGGGCACCGGGTGTTTGTGCTTGCCCCTGATTCGGACCGTTCCGGGGTTTCCCATTCGATTTCTTTTTTGGGCGGCCCCTGCAGACTCACCGAAATTGAAAAGGACACCTGGTCTTGTTCGGGAACCCCGGTGGACTGTGTGGTGCTGGCCCTGCTGGGCGGCATTCCTGAGTTGAAGGTCGTGGACGATGACGGCGGGATACCGCCGGACCTGCTGATTTCAGGGATAAACCGGGGGGCGAATATCGGAACCGATGTTCTCTATTCGGGGACTGCCGCGGCGGCCCGGCAGGGGAGCCTCATCGGTATTCCTTCGCTGGCGCTTTCGCTGCTTGAGGGCGACTCCTGGCACTGGGAAATGGCCGCTTCCTTTTCGGTTGAACGGCTTGAGGAAATGCGGCAGTTCTGGAAGGCCGATACCTTTGTGAACGTGAACATCCCCAACGGAGCGGCCGCCCCTTTGGGACTGGTTCCCTCCTTTCCCTCGCTGCGCCGCTACAATGACCGTATAGATCGCTACGAGGCCTGGGACGGCGGCCGTTACTGTTTTGCCAGGGCCGGAGAGATCGGTGCCGAGCCGGAAGAAGGTTCGGACTGGGACATCGTATCGAAGAATCAGGCTTCAATGAGCGCCATGTTTATTCATCCGGTGGTACTGGAAGAAGTCCGGGGAAGAAGGGGAGCATGACAGATCGGCCCGGAGAAAAGGAAATGCGCCCCGATGAGCCTTTGCGGCCCAAAGGCAGTTCCGGGCATAGCGATAAAAAATCCCCGGCGCCTGAATTAAGCCTCAAAACGCAGAAAAAGGCTTCTTTTGCCGAAGGGGCCTTTAGAGAGGGAATACGGCTGTTCCGCATGAAACACTGGCAAAAAGCCCTGGATGAATTTCTGGGGATAAAGACCGACGGCTTTGACGACGAAGAGCGGACCGAGCTTGCCTATTTCCTGGGGCTGTGTTACACAAAACTATCCCGCTATGAAGAGGCCCTGCTGTACCTGGAACAGGTGGTTGTCGCCGGCCAGGATGTTCTCAGGGTTTATCAGTGCCGTATGACTCTGGCGTATATATACGTCATCACCCAGCGTATCAGGATGGCTGAATTTGAACTCAAGCGCCTGCAGAACAACGGTTTTGAATCTCCCCAGCTCTATAATACCCTTGCCTACGCCGCATGGACCCGGAAACATTACAGGAACGCCATAGACCTCTACGAAAAAGCCCTGGACATTGACGAAAATAACACCACGGCCATGAACAGTATGGGCTATATTCTGGTTGACGCCGGTATTGACATTATGCGGGGGCTGCGGCTTTGCCGGAAGGCGGTGGACAAAAACCCCCAGAGTCCGGCATACCTTGACTCCCTGGGCTGGGCTTATTTCAAGGGCGGGGAGCCGGTGGAAGCCCGCACCTGGCTGCGCCGCGCCCTGGATTTGGCCCCCGATGAACAGGAAATACAGAAACACTTCAAAATTGTGAGCGGGGAGGCCGTGTGAAAAAACGGGCCTGTGCCGTCGTATTGTTTCTGTTCGTTTTCCTTTCTTTTCCTGAGGCCCAGGACCGCGGCCCGGTTACCGGCGGTGACGATGTCAACGCGATCAGCGCGGCCGGGGAATTCCGCATCGGTGTGCAGGCCTATTACCGCTACGCTTTTAATGAGGCGATTCTTTCCTTTGAGCGGGCTTTATCGTTCAGGCCAGGCGAGGCCCTCATTCTGGATTGGCTGGGCAAGGCGTATTACCGCTCCGGCTTTGAGGAGATCGCCGTCAGGCAGTGGCGCGCCGCAGCCGAGGCCTATGGCCGGAACAGCGGACCGGGTATGCTCCTCCTCAGCCGCATAGAAACCGTGGCGAACCGCCGCTCCCTTCTGCCGGTGGCCGAAGACGAGATCCGCTATGTGGAGGCGGGCCGCTATCCCGGCCGTTACGAGGATTATGTACTGTACCGGCAGCCCACGGCGGTACTGCCCATGGACGACGGCTCCGCCTGGGTAGTGGCCTACGGCAGCAACGAGATCGTCAGGATCGATGTCAACGGTGTGGTAAAGGATCGCAAACGCGGCCCCGTCAACGGCTTTGACCGGCCCTACGATTTGGTGAAGGGAATCGGGGACAGACTCTACCTTTCCGAATTCCGGGGAGGCAGGGTGAGTATCCTCAATAGCCAGGGGGACTGGCAGGCCTACATCGGCTCCAAAGGCCTGGGGGAGGGCATGTTCGTAGGCCCCCAGAACCTCGCCGTTGACGGGGACGGCTACCTCTACGCGGTGGATTACGGCAGGCGGCATATCTCCAAATTTGACCCCGACGGGACTTTTATTCTTTCCTTCGGCCTGAAAGACGCCCTCTTTCCGGGTTTTCTTTCCCCTACCGGCATTGCCGCCAAAGACGGCAAAATCTACGCCGCCGACTCCGCGGCAAAACAGATCTACATGTTTGATCCTAACGGGAACTATTTGGGTGTTCTTGCCGGAGAGGAACTGCGGGGGCCTGAAAGCCTCCGTTTCCTTTCGGACGGCAGGCTTCTGGTGGCGGATACCAACCGCGTACTGCTCATTGATGTTGATTCCGCCATTGTCCGTGAACTGGGACTTGCCGGAAACGAGCGGATCCGTATAACGGGGGCCGATATGGATCGGAACGGCAGTGTGCTGGCCGCCAATTTTGCCGCCGGGGAAGTCTCGGTGCTGACCCGCTTCGATGATCTCGCGTCCGGTCTCTTTGTGCAGATCGAGCGGGTTTCGGCGGAACGCTTCCCGCTGGTAACGGTGGAATTGCGGGTTGAGGACCGGCTGCGCCGGCCCATCGTGGGCCTTGAAGGACTGAACTTTCTCCTGAGCGAGCAGGGCCGGACGGTGAGTGAACAGAATTTCCTGCTCCCCGCCTACCGTTCAAACAGGGCGGATATTTCGCTTCTGGTGGAACGTTCCCCGGCAACGGCTAATCTGAAAGATGATCTCGCACAGGCGGCCGCCGACATCAGCCGCGCCCTTGAAGAAAACGGCCGGATCGTCTCGGTGGTATCCGCCGGCGCGCAGCCCCAGCGGGAACGAAGTGAAAACGTCCTGACCGCGGCCAGGGGCGCAGACGCTTCTTACAGCCCCCGCTGGCGTTTTGATCTGGGCCTGCGGCTGGCCGCCACGGACCTTTTGTCCGGCGAAAAGAAGCGCTCGGTTCTGTACATCGGTTCCGGCGGAGCTGGGGAACTGGGCTTTGAGCAGTACAGCCTTTCAGAAATGGCGGCCTATCTTGCCAATAACGGCATAGCGTTCAACGCGGTTATTGTCGGCGGCGGCGCGCCCTCCGGAGAAATCTCCTACCTTTGCCGGGAAACCGGCGGCCAGGCCCTGCCGCTCTACCGTCCCCAGGGAATAGGGGAAATAATACGGAGTATTGCATCAAGCCCCAGCGGTTTGTATACTATAAGTTACCGTTCTCAACTTGAAACCGATTTCGGCAGAGCCTGGCTTCCGGTAGAGGCGGAAGTGTATCTGATGGAGCGTTCCGGGCGGGACAGTACAGGTTATTTTCCGCCTTTGGAATAGCGGAATTTTTGAGAGGAGAGATTATAATGGCGTATGAATGGGACAGCAGTCTTGAGACCGGGCATGAAAAAATTGACAATCAGCACAGACAGTTGGTAGCGGCCTTAAACAGCATCATCAGTGCATCCCAGGAAGGAAAGGGAAAAGAAGAAATATTCAAAACAATGGAATTTCTGACCGGCTACACGGTCATGCACTTTTCCACCGAGGAAAAACTCCAGGTACAGTACGATTATCCCGATTACCTGGTTCACAAGCGCTACCACGACGAATTCAAGATAACGGTAGGCGAATTAACCGAGCGGCTGGTCAGGGAAGGCCCCACGGAGGAGATGATCGGCATCGTAACCACTACCATCGGCGAATGGCTCCTCAACCACATCAAAGGAGACGACTTCCGCATGGCCGCCTTTGTAAAAGCAAGGGGCAGTAATTAGCCGAGAGAGGGTTTCATCATTCCGGCCCTAAGGGGAGCCTTTAGCCCATCACATCACTGATTACACGCAGGGCGTTTTTCCAGGCAATTTGTTCAATTTCGCCTTCCGTAAAACCGTCCTGCCGGAAACGCTCAAATAAAAGCGGCGTTTGTTCCACTCTGCCGATTTCCGGCCTGCCGTCTATGCCGTCAAAATCGCTGCCCAGCGCGACACAGTCTATGCCGCCTGTGTTTTTTAGATGCCGGGCGTGAAGGCTGATCAGTGCGGCAGTGCTGTCGTTACAGGTGATGTCCCTGTTCAAAAAAGCCGGGCAGTAGTTCAGGCCGGCGACGCCGCCCTTATCGGCCAGGATACGGATCATGTCGTCGCTAAGGTTGCGCTGGTGAGGGCTAAGACTTCGGCAGTTCGAGTGCGAAGCGATAAACGGCTTGGCGCTGATTTCCGCCACATCGTAGAAGCCCCCATCGGAAAGGTGGGACACATCGATAATCATGCCGAGTTCATTCATCCGGCGCACGGCATCCCTGCCAAAGGGTTTTAACCCGCGCATCATCACCCCGGCATCGCCGGAATTGGGGAAGCCAAAACAGTTTTCACCGTTCCATGTAAGCGTAATCAGTCTGATGCCTTCATAATAGTAGGCTTCCAGTTTTTCCATGCTGTTTTCGACAGGCCGGCCGTCTTCAAATGTTAAAAAAAACGTCATTTTACCCGCCTGTTCGTTTTGCCCGATTCCGCTGGAACCGCCCGTGAGCGGCGGCGGGGCAATAATGTCCTTGTGCCGGCTTAGCGTGTAATGATAAGCGGCAAGACAGTAATGAATATATTCGTAATCGTCAAACAGTTCATCACTGCCTTCCTGCTTCCGGCCGGGGGGCGGCATAAAAACGGCGAAAAACTGCGCGAGCGCGCCGGCTTCCCTCATCCGCTTTATATCCAGCATCGCCCCGGGCGCGTCAAAAAGGTCCAGCCGGCCGTTTTTGTAAGCGGCCCTCAGCGAATCGCAGTGAAAATCAATAAACTTCATAATTCATTTGGGCGCGCCGGGGCGGAACATATTTTGTACCGAAAGGCAGGAATGTACCCGCAGTGAGGTAAACACCTCGCCCTTGGGATGTTCCCTGAAATCCGCCAGTGTTTTTTCGTAGACGCCCATGGGCACTCTGGTCACCGCCACCTCGTCCGCCCTTATTCCGTACAGGTGGAATTCGACACTGCCGGCGTTTTTCCCCTGATACCAGATTCTTATCTCCTGTTCCGGGTAGTTCTCCTCAGCTTTGAGAAGGAAGTAGTACTTCAGGGTTTCAATGACGGCAGGCTCCAGGCCGTCACGGATAACGGCAACGCGGTCCGCCAGTGCGGGATAACCGATAATGGTTTCGACGCCCGGCTTGCCTGTTTTTCTCCGGTAAAATTCGCCCCGGTCAAATTCGGGCAGGACTTCAAGCGTGGTTTTTTTGGACGGCCATAAAAGCTTTACCGGGAATTCGGGCTTGTGATTCTTTCCGCAGCCGGGGCAGATAAAACTCATGAACGAGCCGCCGGTAATTTTGCCGATATATTCGGGAGCGGCGTCGAGATCGATTTCTTCCTCTGCCACAACCGAAAAACCCCTTCCGCAGGGACAGGTAATGTTCTGTTTCACAGCACGCCCCGCACATCTACCTGCGGACCAGGTACATTATGTCCCCGAAGACCGCGAGGATCATAAGTCCGAAGATCAGCGCCGCCCCCAGCGTTTGAAAAACCGCGGCGGCGCGGGGGTTGATCGGTTTCCGCCGTATCATTTCGATTAAAAAAAGCACAATCATACCCCCGTCAAGAACAGGCAGGGGCAGGAGGTTCATCACGCAGAGGGCGATGGAGATAAGGGCGAGAAAATCCGCCATGGAGCGCAGCCCTGTGCCGAAGCCCTGTCCGAAACTCTGGGCCGCCACATCCCCCATCATGTAGGTGATGCGCACCGGTCCCGATACGGCCTGGGTAAGATCGATCCCTTTGAACAGAAGCCTGAGGCTCCGCAGGGAGACCTCCAGGGTTTTCCATGATTCGCCCGCTCCCTTGGCGAGCGCGGCAAACGGCGAAAGCGGCGGGGTCCGGTACTGTATGGAAGTCCAGGTGATGCCGATATTCGTTTCACCCTCACCGTCATACCGGGGAATAAGATCGGCCTGTCTTTCTTCGCCGTTACGTACATAGTCAAGGGCAAGAACAGCCGGCTCCTGCTCCAATTCCATGAGAAAATCCAGGCTGTGGGAAATGGGCCTGCCGTTAACGCTTCTGATACGATCGCCGGGCAGAAGGCCCGCCAGGGCGGCGGGGCTTTCCTGGCTTAGCGTCTCAATGACCGGATCGGTCCAAAAATACACCCCGATTTTTCCGGCTCCGGAATTTTTGTCCAGGCTCGGCGTAACTTCCAGCGGCAGCTTTTTCCCGTCCCGTTCAACGACAATGGACAGGGGCTTTTCAGGATTGACGGCGATATTTTCCTGAACCTCATGGTAGTAGGAAGTTTTTTTTCCGTTTATCTCAATGATCCGGTCCCCGGTTTTAAGTCCGGCGTCATCGGCGGGGTAATGTTCCTCAGGGTGCATTTCCGAAGCCAGCACGATACGGTTATCCAGAGTATTCACTTCAAAACCGATGCCCCAAATGACCGAAAGCGCCAGAACCGCGAAAACGAGATTGAAGAAAGGCCCGGCAAAGGAAACGAGGATTCGGCGCGGGGGACTTGCCGCAAAATAAGCGCCCTTTGTTCGGTTTTCGCCCAGCCGTCCCTTTTCCCAGGCTTCCTGAAATTCGTTTTCACCCCGCATCTTGCAATAGCCGCCCAGGGGGAACATACCGAGCCGGTATTCAACCGCGCCGATTTTCTTTTTCAGAATCGGATTGCCCCAGCCGATGGAGAAGGCTTCCACATCGATGCCCACGAGCCGCGCCGCAAGGAAATGCCCCAGCTCATGCACAAAAACCACCACCCCAAGGCCGAGCAGTCCGAGGATTATTTTGATAAGAGTCACTTTTTATCCTTCATAAATGCTATGGCCATTGTTTTGGCCTGCATATCCGCTTCCAGTACCGGCGCGATGTCCGCAGGTTCCCCGCTCCAGTCCCTCTCTAAAACATAATGTACTATCCGGGGTATATCAAGAAAACCGATCTCCCGGTTGAGAAACGCCGCCACCGCCGCCTCATTGGCGCCGTTATATGCACAGGGGTACAGCCCTCCCCGCCGGATCGTCTCGCGGGCAATGGCCAGCATGGGGAATCTTTCCGTGTCCGGTTTTTCAAATTCAAGCGTAAGCGATTCAAAGTCAAGCCGCCCGAAACCGGTGGGTTTATTATCGGGCCAGTAGAGAGCCTGATGAATGGGAAGTTTCATGTCGGGGCGGGAAAGCTGGGCGTATACCGCGCCGTCCTTAAGGCGTATCATCGAATGAACTATGCTCTGGGGGTGAATTACCACTTTGATTTTTTCAGGCGGCATGTTAAAGAACCGCGCCGCCTCGATGATCTCAAGCCCCTTGTTTGCCATGGACGCGGAATCGACGCTTATCTTTGGCCCCATTTTCCAGGTAGGGTGGGCGAGAGCGGCCTCGGGGCTTACATCCTTCATTTCTTCAAGGGACCACTTTCTGAAAGGCCCTCCCGATGCGGTAAGGATAATTTCGTCTAACTCCGTTTTGGGCAGCGGGGCGGCGTTCCACGGCTCTCCCTTGTGGAGGGTTCCCGTGGAGACGGCCTCCCGGCGGATCAAATGGAAAATCGCCGAGTGTTCCGAATCCATTGGCAGTATGGTCACTTTTTGTTCCGCCGCCCGTTTGAAAACGAGCCTTCCCGCCATTACCACGGTTTCCTTATTGGCCAGGGCAAGATCGGATCCCGCTTCTATCACCGCCATTGAAGGCTCAAGGCCCGCCGCGCCGGCAATGCCGTTAATGGTGATATGGGCCTTTGCCCCGGCAATGGCGGCAAACAGTTGTTCCCGCCCGCCGCTTCCTCCGGAAAGGACCTGTGCCGCGCCGGGCCAGTCCCGGCCGAGCTTCTCAAGCCCCCGGCGGTCCTTGTGCGCGCTTAAGAGCACCAATTCAAAATCGTCTGTACATCGACTGATAACGTCAACAGCGCTTTTTCCGACAGAACCTGTAGCGCCAAGAACCGCAACACGTTTTTTCATGCTAACTTCCGTAGTTAAGATTGTTTGAACAGCAAAGTAAAAATCAGATAAAACACCGGCGCCGCCAAGGCTATGGAATCTATGGAATCAAGAACCCCGCCCCTTCCGGGCATAATATGCCCTGAGTCCTTACTGCCGGTACTGCGTTTTATCGCCGATTCGCTTAAATCGCCCAACACGGCGGCAAGGCCGGACAACAGCCCCAGGATAATTCCCGCACCCGGGGCGGAGGATATGATTAGACCCGAATCAAAACGGGGAACAAAAATCCCCGGAAAGAGCAGCGCGGCGCCGGCGCCCACGACGATTGAAGCGATGCCCCCGCCGATAAAACCGGCGATGCTTTTATTGGGGCTTACCGGAATTATCCGCCGGTTTCCCCCGCCGAACAGCATACCCGCGGCCCAGGCCGTCGAATCATTGCCCATCACGGTCAGCAGAAATACCATGATGATAATTTCCGCCCCTTTCCATCTGCCCATTTTGATAATCCATCCCAATAAAAACCCGGGATAAATCAGCGCGGTGAAACCCGCCGCCGCGCGGCCGGCGCAGCGGTCCAGGTTCCCGGAACGGGAAAAAACCCCCGACACCAGTACCCAGAAAGCCCCGGTAAAAAAGAAGGACGCCGTAATCCAGGCATCCCAATTGAAAGCGAGGGAGAGGGCCTCCGCCGCCGGCAGCAGCGCACCCAGAATCAGCGCCTCAATTTTGCAAATACGCAGATGTTTTTTTTCAAGCATCGCCGCGATCTCCGCCGCGCCGAGGGCGCTGAACACAATCACCGTCAGATTTAAGGCCAGGTGATTATAGTGGGGGAGAAAGCAGACAATGAGAATGACCAGGGGAAGGCCGATAAAGAACATCAGAAGGCGCTGCAGCATTTTTTTCATAATTGCCTGTCCATTATCATCCTCCGCCCCGTCAGCTTTTAACGGCAGCAGCCACGGCGGGAATGCCGCCAAAACGCCGGTCCCGTCCCTGAAAAACACTTAGCGCCGCGGCAAGGTCATCGCCTGTCCAGTCGGGCCAAAACTTCGGGGAAACGCACAATTCCGCATAAGCCCCTTCCCAGAGCAGAAAGTTGCTGGTCCGGTATTCCCCGGCGCTGCGGATGATAAGGTCCGGGTCAGGCACATCGGGGTTATCAAGACATGCGGCGATGTCCCGCTCGGTGAGGGCCGGCATATCCGCTCCGGTCATCCTGCCGCTTGCGGCCAGACGCCGCAGCGCCCGGACAATCTCATCCCTGCCGCCGTAGTTGATCGCAAGGATCACCTGCGTGCCCTCAAAGGCGGCGGTATCCGCCGCGGCGCTTAGAAGTTCGGCCTGAATGTCAAGCGGCAGTCCCGCCGCGTCACCGGCGTGCCGGATGCGGATGCGGTTTTCCCGGTAGAAATCAAGCTCGCCGCGAAGGTACTGTTTTATCAGGCCCATAATAAAGCCCACTTCGTCGGCGGTACGTTTCCAGTTTTCGGTGGAAAAGGCGTAAAGAGTCAAGTACCTGATACCCATGTCACTGGCAGCCTTGACTATGCGTTTTGCGGCCTTGAGGCCCTCAAGATGTCCCTGGCTGCGGGTACGGCCGCGCATCTGCGCCCAGCGGCCGTTTCCGTCCATGATGATGCCGACGTGAACCGGGATTTCCGTACCCATTACACTTCCATAATTTCTTTTTCTTTTTCTTCCAGCACCTGATTCACTTTACCGATGTAAGTATCGGTCAGCTTTTGCAGCTCCGCGGAACCCTTGCTCTCGTCATCCTCGGTAATCGACGCATCTTTCAGCATTTTTTTAAGCTCGTCGTTACCGTCCCGGCGGATGTTGCGTATTGCCACCCGCGCCTGCTCAGCCTGATTCTTGGCGAGCTTTACCAGCTCTTTGCGCCGTTCCCCGGTAAGGGGAGGAATGGCAATACGGATTACCTTGCCGTCATTGGAAGGGTTCAGGGACAGCTCCGAAGTGCGGATCGCTTTTTCGATTTCGGCGATGAGGTTTTTATCCCAGGGCTGGATAACGATAAGCCGGGCTTCCGGGATAGAGATATTGGCCACCTGGCTCAGCGGCGATTTTTCGCCGTAATAATCCACCCGCAGCTTGTCGAATAATGAAGCCGAGGCCCGTCCGGTACGCAGCGAGGCGAATCCGTCTTTCAGATTCGCCGCCGTCTTTTTCATCCGTTCTTCAGATGAGGAAATAACACTTTGCATGGCCTTAGGCCCCTACCTTGTAGTAAACGTAGTCGCTTATATTGAGCGCGGCTCCGGCTTTTTTGGCGCACTCCGCCAGCGCCTTGGCAACGGTGAGTTTTTCGTCTTTCACATAAGCCTGCTCAAGAAGGCATATATCCGAAAGGTACTTGTTCACCTTGCCCTTGAGGATACCCTCAAGCACATTTGCCGGTTTGTCCCTGAGCTTCTCATCCTGCTCCATCTGCTTGCGGAAAATGTCCTCCTGCTCTTTAAGCCATTCCGGATCGATCTTGCTCCGGTCAAGGGCGTGGGGATTAAAGGCGGCGACATGAAGGGCCAGGGAAAAGATAAAGGCCTTTACTTCCTCGTCCTTGAAAATCTCCGGCTTGTCGGAATCGCACTTGACCACCACGCCGATAGTACCGTCGCCGTGGATATACCGGGTAAGGTACTCGTTGGCGCCGGCCTTGACCAGCTTAATCCGTTTGAGTCCCATATTCTCCCGTATCTTGGCGGCAAGGCCGGTGACCATGCCGTTAAGTTCGTCGTTGGGCTCAGCGCAGCCTTTTTCCAGAGCCCTGTCGGCGATAGTCCCGCCCAGGGCGATAAATTCGGGATTGCGGGCGACAAAGTCGGTCTCGGAGGAAAGTTCCACGAGAACCGCGGCTGAACCGTCGGTCTTGATCTTCACAAATATCTTACCCTCGTTGGCCGCCCGGCCGGAGCGTTTCTCCAGGGCGGCAAGCCCCTTTTCCTTGAGCAGTTTTTCAGCCCGGTCAAAATCGCCCTCGCTGGAAACCAGGGCGTTCTTACATTCCATCATTCCCGCCCCGGTTTTTTCCCGAAGCCGTTTAACATCAGCGGCGCTAATATCAGCCATATAGCAATCTCCTGTAAAGAATCGGCAGTTTTTCCAATGAGCCTGTAAAGCCCGACGGGCCTTTTACAGGCTCATTCTTCATCGTAAACTTTATCAACATCCACCTGGATTTGCGCATCTTCTTCGGGTTCAACCGCCCCGGTTTCTTCAGCCGGCGCTTCCGCTACGGCTTCGGTAGAATAGGATTCAATGTCAATTTCCTGATCCTCTTCCTTGATGGAAACATCGGTCAGCAGACCCTCCATGTCGTCACCCTCGTCGCCCAGAGTTTCGATGATTTTCAGGCCCACTTCGTTGTCTGCTTCCACCACCGCGTTGGCGATGATCTGGGTAAAGAGGGTGATCGCCCTGATGGCGTCGTCGTTGCCGGGGATGGGGTAGTTGATGCCGTCGGGGTTGCAGTTGGTGTCCACTACCGCCACGATGGGTATACCCTGGCGCTGGGCTTCGGCAACGGCAATCGCTTCCTTGCGGGTGTCGATGACGAAGAGAATGCCCGGTAGCTCCTTCATTTCCTTGATGCCGCCAAGGTTTTTCTGGAGCTTTGCCTGCTCCTTGGCAAGAGAGGCGATCTCCTTCTTGGTAAGGTTCTCAAAGGTGCCGTCAACTTCCATTTTTTCCAGTTTTTTCAAACGGAGCAGGGATTTCTTGATGGTCACGAAGTTGGTGAGCATGCCGCCGAGCCAGCGGTTGTTTACATAGAACATGCCGCACCGTTCGGCTTCTTTTTGAATTGCCTGCTGCGCCTGCTTCTTGGTACCCACAAAGAGCACGGTTTTGCCGGACGCCACGGTTTTGCGGACCGCGTCGTAGGCGTCCTTGATCGCCTGAATGGTCTTTTGCAGATCGATGATGTGAATGCCGTTCCGTTCCGCAAAGATGTATTTTTTCATCCGCGGATCCCAGCGCTTCACCTGGTGGCCGAAATGTACCCCTGATTCCAAGAGACTTTTCATGGTTACTACAGCCAAAATTTCCTCCTCACGGGAACTGTCCGGGGAATTTGGTCATAGGCCGGTATTTTTGACAGCCCCCAAGACAAAAGGCGATCCGGTTTGGACGCTTTTTGTCAACCTTCCCTGTATCTCATTGCCCTGTTTTACAGAACGAATCAGCAGGGCAATGGAAAATCAAGGGCCGACGGCCCTCATGGTGAAAGGCTAAGCTCCGTAAGAGTAGCCGTTCTCCCTTAGCATGACATAAAAATCGCGCAATGGCAAGCCCGCCACGGCGCTTGGGGAACCGGTAATCGAACTGATAAAACAGGCCGCCAGGCCCTGTATGCGGTAGCCGCCCGCCACTCCCTCCCATTCCCCGCTGTCAAGATACCACTCGATTTCCGCTTCGGAAAGAGGGGCAAAAGTGACTATACAGGACGCCGAGCGGCAGTCCGTTTTGCCCTTACGCCCATTGTACAGGGCTACCGCGGTAATAACCTCGTGTTCCCTGCCCGATAAAGAGTCAAGCATTCGTTTGGCGTCCTCCCGGCCGGCGGGCTTTCCAAAAATACCGCCCTCCGCCGAAACGATTGTGTCCGCCCCGCATATCCACCAGGCCGGCCGGTCCTTCGTCAGTTCAACAGCCCTGCGCACTTTTTGGGCCGCGAAATCCTCCGCCGCCTGCCGGGGATCCAAACCTTCCCGCGGAATTTCTCTGATCATGGCCGGCAGAACCTCGAAAGGCAGGCCGAGGAGCCGGAAATATTCCTGCCTTCGCGGGGAGCCTGAGGCTAAAATGATGGGTTCCATGATTTACTCCTGCGTTCCTCAAGTTCCGCCATCATGCGGGGCGCTATTTTGTCCAGCTTATAAAAACACATAAGGATAATGACCAGCACAAAACTAATCCATGGAAGAAAGACATAGTTAAATTGAATTGCACGGATAGCGGAAGGCATTTGGACCTCCGCTTCCCCCGAATAACCGCCCGCGCTCAATACAAAAGCCGCGGCGGCGCCTCCAAGGCCGACACCCATTTTTTGTCCAAAGCTGGCCGCCGCCGACAGGAAACCTTCGCTGCGGACGCCGTTTTTGTATTCCCCATAATCAACAGTATCCGCTGTCAATACGAAGAGCAGGCCCAAAGCAAAAGCCAGGCCGATGATGCTCAGAATATTCCCCACAAAAAATACCGGTATTAAAGTTCCCCCCAGCCAAATTATGAGAAAGCCGCTCCCGCTGATAAAGCCGCCCAGAATAACCGTATTGCGTTTACCCATCTTCTTGCTTATGACAGGCAGTAACATCATGGGGAATACCATCAGCAGCATCAACATGCCTGCAAAGGGCACCAGTCCTTCGTTATTAAGATAGTATTTACAATAATACACCAGAGCAGCGCTCCGCATCGCCAAATGCATTTGCAATAAGAGGCCCGCCGCCAGAATGATAAGCCAGGGCAGATTCCCCTTTGCCGCCCCGACCGATTCGGCAAATTTGAGTTTTGCCTTTTTACCTTCATCCAGGGACAGTTCTTTTAGATTGAAAAAGACAAACAGAAATAACAGCAGGGCAATTGCGGCGTATACGGTCATGGTAAGCCGGTAACCTTTTGCCGGCTGTCCCGCACCCAAAGCCGCCGCCAGGGGCACTGTGGCCGACATCACGATGACGTTGCCGATTAGTCCGCCAAGGCTGCGGAACACACCGTATACGGTCCGGTCCTGCAAATCCGTGGTAAGCCTCGGTAAAATAGAGGTGACCGGTATATTAATCGCCGTGTAAACCATGGTAAGCAGAATAAAAGTGGTGTAGACATACACAAGTTTGCCGCTGTCACTGAAACCCGCCGGAACCGAGTAGGTTAATACCATCATGATTGCCAGGGGCAGGCACATCCAGAGAAAATACGGACGGCTTTTCCCCCAGCGGGTATGGGTTTTGTCGATAACAATACCCATCATGGGATCGTTAACCGCGTCCCATATACGGGTAATGAGGAACATCATGCCAACGGCAGCCGCGGGAATTTTTATCACATCCGTGTAGTAAATCATCAAAAATGATCCAATGGCGCCAAAGGAAAGGTTTGACGCAAGATCGCTCGCGCCGTAGGCAAATTTGCTTCGCAGGGAACCTTTTTCACCCATGTTAAACCCCCTGCCTGTAGTTTATACCGGAATTCAAAGAGAGGGGAGGGCCGATAGTTGAAAACCCGGTTGTAAAGGTTATAACTTTCCCTGCCCCTGAGTTCACTTGAACAGGAGGTTCTTTTATATCTTTGAAATTGTCAATTATTCGCGGATAAGCTCTTGGTTCTTATGCGGCATTCCGCCTGCCGTCAGTGAGATCGCATCTGCGTTTTTTCCTGCGAATCATGGTGCTCAGGTGATAAGCGCTGATAAATGCCGTCAGCGCGAAAGAAATTATCGCGTATGCGATGCAGACTTGAGGGTTAAAATAGGCGTGTTCCAAATACGGGAAAATACCCAGCGCCAGACAAAGGACAACAACCGAACTCACCGCATACGCAATGATCACAATAAAAATCGTCTGTGATATATGCGATCTCTCTTTAAACCACTCCAAAAAAGCCATAGTCTTTTCCCCCTTATAGGATAATTACATGCATCTCAAAAATATATTATACCATGATATTTATTTTTTTTCAACACGTATCCCGCTTTGTTCGAAAGTCCGGTTAAAGTTCCGGCTGTACCTGTTTGGGCGGCGGCAGCCGTTCTACCGGTTTTCCGTAGCCGCGGCTTCGTCGTCGTTTCCCAGGGCGCGGAAGATTTCGGCGGAACGGAGGTAGGCTTGCCGGGCTTCCCCGGCCTGGCCGGCTTTTTTGAGTATATCGCCCAGGGCGCGCCAGTCGGCGGCGAGGCCGTAGGAGTTTTCCACCCGCCGGTCAAGGGCCATGGCGGATTCCAGGGCCTGCCGTGCGCCGTTGTAATTGCCGGCAAGGGAACGAATCGAGGCGATAAGATACCAGTCATAGGCGGCCTGCCCCAGATTCCGTTCTTTTTCATGTATTGCCATGCTCCGGTTCAGGGCGGCTTCGGCTTCGGCGTAACGGCCCAGCCCTTTTTCCGCAAGACCGGTAACCATGTAGGCAAAGGCCGTATACTGGCTGTCTTTAATCGCCGCCATTTCCCCTCTGACCTCTTCCCGAACGGCCTGGGCGGACGCGGCGCCTCCATCGGAGAGCAGTCTGCCCCGTGCCTGGTAAACGCGGCTTACCGCGGCAAGTTCCCGGTCTCCCAGCCGCTCCGCCTCTTCAAGGGCGTTTTCCCAGGCAGCGGCGGCCTCCTCTCCCCGCTCCAGGGCAAAGAGCACATTGCCGCGTGAAAGGCCGGTCCGGATTCTGAGGCTTGGATCGTCGGCGCTTACCGCGCCTCGCCTCGCCTCGTCAAGTATGAGCAGGGCGGTCTCATAGTTTCCCCGATCCGCCTCTTTGTTGCCCAGATCAAGCTGAGACTCCGAGCGGTTCCGCAAATCGTACACTTCGCCGGGATTTTTCGGCGCCGAGGAACAGGCGCACAAAAGCAAGAAGCTCAACAGAGGGAAAAAACCGCGGACAACACGGACTTTTTGTTTGTAATTTTTTTTGTCCGTATCTGCGGCTAAATTTGCCGTTCGCAAGCCGGTTTTTTTTGGCATACTAAAACTCCACATCCCTTGGCCGGGCGCCGCCGGCGCGGGTTTCCTGGCGTTTGGGAATGCCCCCTTTCAGCAGGGGGTTGTTAGTCAGGGCGATAAGCACATCCTCGGCGGTTTTGAGGGCGGTGTGCAGGTCGGTGAGCAGCAACGCAAGCTGGGGAAGCTGGGGGGGGATAAAATCAGTGGTTTTTTCTACATTCCGCAGGGTGCCGGAAATCGCGTCAAGGGAGGCGATCAGATCGGTATACACGTCCCCCTCAGAATCAAGAATCGACATGATCGTGCCGCCGGGCTCGCTAAGCCCCATGGAGAGTTCATTGAGGCTTCCCAGAATGGGATCAATCTGTACCATAAGGCTGTTTAGGGTTGTTTCAAGATCGTCCGGAAGCTTTTCGGACATTATCCGCAGTCCCCTGGCCATCATTTCGACTTCGCCCAGGGTCCTTCCAAGGCTGGTCTCATCGGTTCCCGCAAAGGCTTCCTGCACCTCAAAAAGGACATCGTTCAGGGTGGCGAGGAGGGTGCCGGCGCGGTTCATAATATTGTTGATACCGTCGTCCCGTTCCGGCCGTACCGCCAGCCCGCTGGCCAGGAGCCTTTTTCCCTCGACTGAGTTGACCGAGGGAATGGTCGCGCCCTCGTTAAGCGGCGAGTCGCCGGCGCCGGGATAAAACATAAACTGATTGCCCATACCGATAGGGCTTACCAGCACTTCCACGAGGGAGCCTTGCTTAACCCTGTCTATATACGTATCAAAAATGGTGAAGAGCACTTCCACCTCGTCGGTATCCGTAAGGGAGATGTATTTAACCCTGCCGATGGTAAAACCCTTGTACTGTACCGGCATATTCTGGCTGATGCCCGAAGCGGAGCTGAAATAAGACTGAAATTGATAATCCCGTGAAAACCAGCGCTGGTTTGATCCCAGCATGAAAATCACAAAAACCACAATCGCCAGGGCAAGAATGATAAGTCCGCCCACCAGCTGATCGGCAAAGCGTATGGTGAATTTCATGGTAACCTCTATTATTTAATGCGCCCGCAAAGCCGCATTGCTAATATCAAACATAAAACTTTGTTTCATTATGAGGCCATCCCCCTTTCCACATAGCGCCTGAGATCCTCATCTTCGGCGATTTGTTCCCTGGTGAGCCTCAGAAAAATCCGGCCTCCGATTACCATCACCACCACATCCGCCAGGTCGTTGACTATGCGCATATTGTGAGTCACAAAAATAATCGAAACACCGTCGTCCCGCCTGGCCCGCACCATATTTACCAGCCGCTGCGCCGCGTTTTCGTCCAGGGACTCAGTCCACTCATCCAGGTACAGGAGCCTGGGACGGCAGATCAGTGCGCGGGCAAAGGCGAGGAGTTTCTGTTCCCCCATGGAAAGCTGCGAGGGCCTGATCCCCAGGTCCTTTCGATAGCCCACATCGGACACCACCGCCTCTATTCTCCGCTCCCGCTCTTTCCTGGTCATGGCCGGATAATGTACCCGCAGGGGAAGCTCCAAAATTTGAAACAGACTCTGGTTGGCCCAGAGCGCGGAATCCTGAAAAACCACCGCCCCTTCCCGCCGGAATTCAAGGTTCTCGGCCCGGTTCATGGCGGACACATTTTTACCCCTGAACAACACCTCTCCCTGGTCCGGCACGAGGAGGCCCGCGGCAAGTTTCAGCATGGTACTTTTCCCGCATCCGGAAGGCCCCACCAGGGAAGTGGCGACTCCTTCTTTGAATTCAAGGGAAACATCCCGAATCAATTTCTGGTTTTGGACGGAAAAACAGATATTTTTCAGTTCGATGATACCCGCCATGCCCCTACACCATCGCTATATAATACATTGCGGACAGAAGAATATCCACCACTATGCAGCCCGCAAAGGCGTTGCTTACCGCCCTGAGCCCCGCTATGGGAACCTCGGTGCTGGCCCGCTCCACCCTGAGCCCTTCGGTTATGGCGACCGTCGAGATGATCATGCCGAAGCTGAGGCTTTTGACAACCGTAAGCAGAATATCCTGCACGCTTAGGTTTTGCAGCAGGTTGCTGAAATAATAATCCGCGGGCAGGGCGTTAAAAACCTGGGCTACCGCGAAGGAGCCGGCCAGCCCGAATACCGAAAAATAGATATTCAGTAAAAG
Source organism: Treponema sp. (assembly GCA_031257385.1). Classification (GTDB taxonomy): domain Bacteria; phylum Spirochaetota; class Spirochaetia; order Treponematales; family Breznakiellaceae; genus WQXQ01. Next base: position 5,076 of record JAIROT010000158.1, on the reverse strand, counting down.
CAAAGAAATGGTAACTCCCATAAAACGGGGGACGGCCAGATGCTCAATGGGGTCAACGCCGATAGAAATATACGCCTCAACTTCATGGGAAACCACCATACCGGCAATCTCCGTGGCAATGGCCGTGGCGGAACGGGCGATGACGATAAAGGCGGTGAGCAGGGGGCCCAGTTCCCTCATTATGATAATGATCAGCAGGGAATAGATCAGTTGCTGCTGGGAAATTCTGGTCAGATTGGGAATACCGATAATATTAACTGCCGCCCCGATCCCCAGGGCCAGAAGGCTGGAAATGCCCATGGCCTGTACAAAGGTAAAAAGTATCTGAGTTACGAGGACTTTATACGAAGCCTGCCCGCGGAAAAAAAAAGCCCCCACTCCCCGCAGGGTACGGGCAAAAAATCCCAGGTTATAGAGCAGTCTCCGTATCCCGGCCGACAAATTCCCCATGGCTCTATTATATACATTTTACCCGATTAAGGATATAGTAACATAACTTGCGAGTCGCAAACCCTCTAAATTTGGTGAATTTTTTACAAATTCGACACACTATGTAGTGTATATAAAGCCAATGTACACCATATATAGAGTATTTTGAGAACTTGCGACTCACAAGCAACACAACAACTCTGACTATTTGAGGGTCAAGGATTTTTGATGGGGTTTGTCATCCTGGTTTTGGTTGCGCTGGGAATCGGCGCCGCGGCAGCAAGCTGTGTGTATTTCTTCCTCCACCGGCGTTTCGGTGACCTGCTGCAACAGCAGCAAGCCGCCGCGGCATCGCTGGAGAAAAAACTCCTCCAGCAGGAACTGATGGCCGCCCTTACGCAGAGTTTTATCTCGTCCGACGACACCGGCGTACTGATTCACAACGCTCTGATGATGCTGGCCATGTCCATAAAGGTAAGCCGGGCGGCCATGGCGCGGCTCAATCCGGAAACCAATATTATCGCCTTTGAATATGAGTGGAGCGACCTCAGACAAAACCTGCCGCCCCTGCCCCAGGAAGGGGCCGAGTTTACCAGGGGGGAACTGTTCTACGATACCTTTGTAATACGGGGGGATGTGAATTTGATCTGCGACAACGTGGACGATGATCTCCGCATCGCCCGGGCCTTCGGCCCCATGGGAATCAAGTCCTGCGTGTTTGTACCCATCAATGTGTGGGGCCAGTTCTGGGGGGTGCTGGGTATTGAGCAATGTACCCGGGGGCAGGTCTGGAAAGAAGAAGATATACAGATACTGAAACTGGCCTCCGGGGCGATTACGAGTCTCCTCATCAGGGCCGAAGCGGAAAAGGCCCTGGTACAGGCCAAGGAAGAGGCGGAGCTTTCCAACCTCGCGAAGTCCGGCTTCCTCTCCCGCATGAGCCACGAGATGCGTACCCCCCTGAACGCCGTCATCGGTATGACCACCATCGCCCAGAATTCCCACAACCAGGAAAAAATGGAATACTGTCTGGGAAAGATCAGCGAGGCCTCCCTGCACCTGCTGGGGGTGATCAACGATATTCTGGATATGTCGAAGATAGAGGCGGGCAAGTTCGAACTTTCAAATACCGAATTCGATTTCGAGCGGATGATGAAGCGGGTAACAGACATGATCGGATTCAAGGTGAACGAGAAACAGCAAAACTTTATTGTCCGCTTTGATCCGGGAATGCCTTCGCGGATCATCGCCGACGAGCAGCGGCTCGCCCAGGTGCTGACCAACCTCCTGTCCAACGCGGTCAAGTTTACACCGGAGGGCGGCTCGATTATCCTTTCGGTCCGCATGACTGGCGGCACGGGCAATTTGCGCACCTTCCGCTTTGACGTGACCGATTCGGGGATCGGCGTTACCGAAGAGCAAAAGGCACGGCTCTTCGCCCCCTTCGAGCAGGCCGACGGGAGCATCTCGCGCAAATTCGGCGGTACGGGCCTGGGGCTTTCGATCTCCAAAAACATTGTGGAACTGATGGACGGCAGGATATGGATAGAGTCCGAGCCGGGCAAGGGTTCTAATTTCGCCTTCGAGATTACGACGGAACTGGGCAAGGACGGCGGCAAGCGGGCGGATAGCCCCGACTGGAACGGCCTGCGCATCATGGCGGTGGACGATTCCTGGGAGGTACTCGAATACTTCAAGGAATATGCGCGACAGGCCGGCATACACTGCGAAACCGCCGAAAGCGGCGCGGAGGCCCTTAGTGTCATAGAAGAGACGGGCGCGCCTCGTTTTGATCTGGTGTTTGTGGACTGGCGCATGCCCGAAATGAACGGCATTGAGCTGAGCGAACGGATAAAATCCCGCTTCGGCGGTAAAGTCGTGGTGGTGATGATCTCCGCTTCCGAATGGGAAATCATCGAAACCGAGGCGAAGAAGGCCGGGGTTGATGGCTTTATCCCCAAGCCCCTGTTCCCTTCAGCGCTGACCGATACCATCAACCGCTGGCTGACCGATACCGGCGCTTCCGCTGGGGCGGCGGAACAATCCCTTGAAGGCCTCTTTGCCGGACATACCGTCCTGCTGGCCGAAGACGTAGAGATCAACCGGGAAATCATCACTACCCTGCTGGAAGAAACCGGCATCGCCATTGACTGCGTTGAGGACGGGAACATGGCGGTAAAGTTTTTCAGCGAAAACCCATCCAAATATGCCCTTATCCTTATGGATATCCACATGCCCGAAATGAACGGCTATGAGGCCGCCACAGCCATCAGGGCATTAGGCGGTAAAGGCGCGCAAATCCCCATAATCGCCATGACAGCTAACGTGTTCAAAGAAGATGTCGAGCGCTGCCTGGCCGCGGGCATGAACGACCACTTGGGCAAGCCCATTGAGTTTGACGCCCTGATCAGGCGACTGCGGAGATACCTGTTGAAAGAAGAAATATAACCGCGGACAGAAGAAGAAGGATTATGGGAAAGCCCCCTTCACTTTTTTCCTTTTACTTCTTACCCTGTTTCTATGCCCTGTTTTATCCATGCGGACCTTGACGCCTTCTACGCCTCGGTGGAACAGCTTGACCATAGCGAATACCGGGGCAAGCCGGTGATCGTCGGCGGCATCCCCGGTGACCGGCGAAGCGTGGTGGCGGCCGCCTCCTACGAGGCACGCTCTTTTGGCGTCCATTCCGCCATGCCCCTTGCCGAGGCGGTAAGACTCTGTCCCCGGGGAATTTTCCTCCGGGGCAGAATGGACCGTTACCGAGAGAAATCCCACGAAATCATGGGCGTCTTCGGCAGCTTCTCCCCCGATGTGCAGCAGCTTTCCATTGACGAGGCCTTTCTGGACATTAGCGGAACCGAGGGGCTTTTCGGCCCGCCGGCGGCGCTGGCAAAAAAGTTGAAAGAACGGATCCGCGCCGAAACAGGCCTTACCGTTTCAGTGGGTATCGCCGAAAACAAATACATCGCTAAAATCGCGTCCGGCCTTTCCAAACCCGACGGCCTTTCGGTGATCGAAAACGGCACCGCCGAAAAGTTCATGCGCGCCCTGCCGGTGGGAAAAATTTGGGGCGCCGGGCCGAAGACCCAGGAACTGTTCAAAAAACACAGCCTTACAACCGGCGAAGACCTGTACCGCCTTTCGGAGAAAGTCCTTGCCGCCATCTTTGGGGACGCCCTGGGCCTCTTCCTTTACCGGGCGGTCAGGGGAGAGGCCGCCGCGGCCTTTAACGAGGAACGGGGAAGCCGTTCCATGAGCGCCGAGCGTACCTTCGCGTTTGATCTCTACGATACCTTTGCCATGGAAACAGCCCTTTTTGATATATGCCAGGATCTTATTTGGCGGCTCCTTGACTGCCGTTGGTACAGCCGCACGATTTCCGTCAAGATACGTTATGCGGATTTTTCCACCGAAAGCGGCAGAAAGACCTTTGAGAATCCGGTACGCAGTTTCAACGAACTATACGAACGACTCCTCGACCTCTTCCGCCAAAAGTACCGGAACGGAAGAGGCGTGCGGCTCCTCGGCGCGGGCCTTATGAACCTTGAAACCCAAATCGCCCATCAGGGGGAACTGTTCGATGGGGAAATCCCCCGGTCCGAAAAGGAACGGCATCTTGAGGAGACAATTCTTGAGATCAACAAAAAATTCCCCAGGGCCGCCCTACAGCGGGGCCGCTCCTGTCTTAAAGAACCCTGATTTGGTAAAGAAATGCCCGGCAGTTTGTTGCGCTTCGCGTATAAAACCTCCAAAAATCGCCCGCAAGGCGATTTTTTACCCTGCAAACTGCCAAAGCAGCCCATTTATCGTGGGTTTTGTGTCTTTTTCCATTGAAAAAAGACACAAAACCCTACAGGCGCAACAGGCTGCCTATTTCAGTAAAACAACTCTCACGACTGCCACCTGCTATATCGGTAAGAACGGTCAGGCGCCCTTTGAGGTTATCACCCGGGTCAAACAGTTTGCTGTCGCTTACCGGGAAGTGGAGGAAGGGAACGGAAGGAGGAGGGGGAAAAAACGTATATACGGAAAGAAAGAAGTGTAAGATAATCGAGTAGGAGGCCACCTATTATTTGAGTGGCCGTCCTCTCACACCACCGTGCGTACGGATCCGTACACGGCAGTTCAATGATAGGCTGTCAAGACCAAACAACCGGATATGGGCAATTACAAAGAACACAGGAAATTTAACCGCGAAGGCGAAAAATCAAAGAAGAATACATGAAAGCGCTGATTTCTCTTCCTTATTTTTGCTTTCTTCGAAGCTATGATAAAACATGCGGTTGTCCGGTATAATGCAGGTGTTCGGAAGAACAACTGCCGGTTGTAAAAAGTCTGGGGCAGTATACCTGACCCCGTTTTTTCGAATAACAGCCGGCAGCCGCATTTGCTTCTTGGGGACTTATCCGTATCGGATCTGTACCCCGTATAGACGCATGGTACCGTATACCGGAGTTCTGCCGAACAGACAATATCTTTGAGGAGGTTTTTTATGAACTTTATCGGCATCGACCCGCATACCAACCGGTTTACCTGTTGTTACCGGAATGAGCGCTCATCGGCGGACAATCCCCGGGACAAGCGGATCCGGACCTTCGAGCTGACGAAGTCCGGCACGGCCGAATTTTTCGAAACCCTGACCGGGGA
>JAIROT010000144.1 GCA_031257385.1 Treponema sp. | reverse complement strand
TGCTGGAGTCTCATGGGCATGGAAAACGTTCTGATGTCCATGATCAGCTGTCCGGATGAACTGGAAGAATTCTTTGACCGTATCTGCGATTACTATCTTGTCCTGGTGGATATTGCCCTTGAATACGATGTTGACGGCATTTATTTCGGGGATGACTGGGGCCAGCAAAAGGGCCTTATCATGGGGCCGGAAAAGTGGCGGCGTTTTATAAAACCGCGGATGACCCGGCTCTACGAGCGGGTCAAGGCCAAGGGCAAGTATGTCATACAGCATTCCTGCGGCGACTGCAGTGAGATTCTTCCTGAGCTTATCGAAATGGGGCTTGACTGCTATCAGACCTTTCAGCCGGAGATATACGATATCGCGGCCATGAAGCGCCTGTACGGGGACAAACTTGCCTTTTGGGGCGGAGTGTCCGCCCAGCAAATTTTGTCCAGATGTTCACCGCAGGAAGTGCAGAAGGAAATCGTCCGGGTGGTGCAAATTTTACGCGCAAACGGCGGACTTATCATCGCCCCCACTCACGCGCTGCCCTATGACGTACCGCCGGAAAATGTTCTGGCCATGACGGAGGTTTTTCAGAATCAGGAGAGATTTTTTTAAGTAAAAGGGTATTTGCATGAGCGAACTGCTTGAATTCAAAAATATCACCAAATCCTTTCCCGGCGTTCTGGCGCTGGATGACGTTAGTTTTACCGCCCGCCGGGGCGAAGTAACCGCGCTGGTGGGGGAAAACGGCGCGGGTAAGAGTACCCTGCTCAAGATACTGAACGGTGACTATCAGCACGATTCAGGACAGTACCTTATCGATCACGAGGGGAAAAACTTTTCCAATCCCAGAGAGGCAATCAGTTCAGGGATAAGCGTTATCTATCAGGAACGCCAGATCATTCCCTATCTGTCGGTAGCGGAAAATATTTTTATGGAAGATATACCCGCGGGTAAACTGGGAATGGTCAACTTCAATGAACTCAATGCCAAATCACAGGAAATCATTGATGAATTCAAGCTGCCCTTTAAGGCAGGCGTCCGGGTAAGGGATCTGTCCGTTGCGTTCCAGCAGATGGTGGAGATCATGAAGGCATACCGGCGGCATCCGCTCATCATAGCCTTCGATGAACCAACCGCCAGTCTTTCCGATACGGAAATCGATTCACTTTTTGAAATCATAAACCGGCTGAAAAACAAAATGATCATCCTGTATGTCTCCCACCGCATGAAGGAAATTTTCAGGATTGCCGACCAGGTGGTAATTTTGAAGGACGGCCGTTTTGTCCGCCAGGCGGCCACTTCCCATATAACCGAGGATGAGATCATCCGCGGCATGGTAGGCAGGGATTTGGGGGATATATTTCATTCGCTTTCCCGGAATGAACAGATCGGGGATGTGATTTTCCGCGCTGAAAATATCAACGCGGATAATGTTAGAAATGTAAGTTTCCAGGTACGGGCCGGTGAAATTGTCGGCTTTGCCGGACTTGTAGGCGCGGGCCGGACAGAAACCATGCGGGCAATTTTCGGCGCGGACAAGAAGGAAAGCGGTGTTTTCACTCTTATGGGCAAAGAACTGGATATACGGTTTCCGGAAGACGCTATCGGTGAGGGTATCGGCCTGTGCCCCGAGGACAGAAAGGATCAGGGTATTTTCTCCATACGGGCCGTCCGGGACAATATCAGCGTGGTAATGCTGCGCTCCCTCTTAAAAAGGGGCTTTATAAACCATAAGGCGGAAAGCGACATGGCGGAACAGGGGGTGAGGCAGCTCAATATCCGCACGCCGTCCATCTATAAGCGTATGGGGGAATTATCCGGCGGCAACCAGCAGAAGACGATATTTGCCCGCTGGATAGCGATGCGGCCGAAACTGCTGATACTGGATGAGCCTACCAAAGGTATTGATGTGGGATCCAAGAGTGAGATATATCAGATTATTTGTAACCTGGCAAAGCAGGGCATCGGTATCATATTTATTTCTTCGGAACTGCCGGAAATTCTCGGGCTCTGTGACCGGATCGTGGTTATGTGCCAGGGGCGCATTACCGGGGAACTTAAACGGGAAGAGGCGACGGATCACCGGGTACTGACCCTGGCTATGGCCGATATGCTGGGAGGCGTAACATGAGCAAGAACGAAGGGGGAAGAACTTCCATCATCAAAAAAATTATTTCTTCGGAGAAGATTGGCCTTTTGGCGGCGCTTGTCCTGGTGGTTGCCATCTTTTCGATTCTTACCAACGGCAATTTTATCTCCAGAAACAACATTATCAATATTCTAATTTCCTCGGCCATAGTCGGCATGGTAGTTATCGGTGAATGTTATCTGCTGATAACCGCCCATGTGGACCTATCGCCTGGAAGCGTGGCGGCGTTTTCCGGGGTATTGGTATCGCTGTTACTGCGGAACGGCCTGCCGCTGCTGCCCGCGGTACTGATAGTGGTGGTTATCGGGCTTTTTGTGGGATTTATCAATTCGCTATTGGTAAACAAGCTGAGGCTGGAAGCCTTTATCGCAACACTTGCCACCATGTCGGTCTTCCGGGGCCTGGCCTTTATCATCTGTAACGGCAAGGCGGTATTTGTTACAAACGCGCTGTTCCTCAAACTGGGTTCGGGCCGGGTGCTGGGGATACCCATTCCGGTGATCATTTTTATCGTATCGTTTATTACGTTTATGGTGATTCTGGACCGTACCCGTTTTGGGCGGAACGTGTACATGGTGGGGGGTAACGCGATAGCGGCCCGTCTTGCAGGAATCAACGCGCAGAAACTGCGTACCAGGATATACATGATGACCGCCGGTTTTGCGGCGCTTGGCGGGGTGATACAGGCGGGGCGCATGAGCAGCGGACAGCCCATGACGAGCGAAGGGCTGGAATTTGACGCGGTAACGGCGGTGGTTCTGGGCGGCGTTGCCATGTCCGGTGGCGTGGGTACCTTAAGCGGCGCGCTCATCGGACTCTTTATCATGCAGGGTTTTAATAACGGGCTTATGATGATGAATGTGCCGTCCTTCTGGCAGACCGTATCCAGGGGACTGCTCCTTATCGCGGCGCTCTCCTTTGACTATATACGGAACCGCAAGCGCAAAATAGGAAGATAGGGTAACCGGTACAGCCGGATTATTATGGCCAATTGTCTGTCGTAGGACGGACAAAAAATATTCGCTTGGAGGAAAAGTATGAAAAAAGCAATCGCTTTACTCGCGGTGCTGCTGACAGCGGCTTCCCTGGTTTTTGCCGGAGGCGGCAGACAGCAAAGTGGCGGAGCAACAGGGGGGCCTCTGCTTGCATTCATCTGCAAGGATCTCTCACAGGAGTGGTTTGTGGGTACATCGACCGCAATGCGGGAAACCGCCGTTAAACGCGGGGCCCGGGATGTGCTGCTCTATGATACCTCTATGAACCCGGATAAATACATGACCGCTCTGGATACAGCCATTTCACAGAAGGTGGATGTACTCATCGTGTGCCCGCCGGATCAGAAACTGAGCCAGATTACCGTGGATCGCTGCAAGGCCGCGGGGATCAAGGTTATGGCCGATGACGACGGTCTTATAGATGAACAAGGCGTCCATATCGCGCCGGCTCTGGAGCTGGACGCCTATAAGGTCGGCGAGGGGATTGGCGAATACCTGGCTAACTACTACAAACAGAACAACATGGCCGCCAATGCCGCCGCCACCGGTTTCATGCTTATGAACATGCCTGAAGTTTCTTCCTGCGTACCCCGTACCGAAGGCGCCCGGGACAAATTCGTGGAATTAGTCCCAGGCTTTGATAGAAGAAAGCTCATTCTTGCCGATTACGACGGGACTACCGACAAGGGCTTTAACGTAGCGGCGGCCACTATCACGGCCAATCCGCAGTACACTACCTGGATTGTCATGGCCCCCAACGATGAGGGCGCTCAGGGAGCTACCCGCGCCCTTGAGCAGGCCAATCTCGACCGAAACGCGATTGTCGCCGGTGTGGGCGGCTATCTTGCCAAGGACGAATTCAAGAAATCCTATTCCGCGTTCAAGGCCACTGCGTACATTGATCCGGTGCTGGACGGCACTCTGGCCGCCAATGCCGCCATGGACTGGATTGAAAAGGGCGCCGTTCCCTACTCGGAGTACAAGAAACCCGGCGCCGCTTTTGGAGTGTATCCTTTCAGCGCGACCATGGTTGACGCTAAGAACTATCGGGAAATAATGGGCGCCAGCGCTGATTAACAGAAAGCAAGTAATTCCCGCTTTCAATCTTGAAGTGCAACACCCCTGGTCCCTGTAGACACAGATGAGGCGGCTAGCCGCCCCATCTGTGCTTATAAAAAAGCGGCTTGTAAGGGCAACCGGTACAGCCGGATTATTATGGTCAATTGTCTGTCATAGGACGGGCAAAAATATTCACTTGGAGGAAAAGTATGAAGAAAGCAATCGCTTTACTCGTGGTACTGCTTATGGCGGCTTCCCTGGTTTTTGCAGGGGGCAGACAACAGTCATCTGAGGGTGTAACCAGAGGTATGGGCCGTAAAATCGTGATGGGCTATTCCCAGATCGGCGCGGAATCCGAATGGCGGACCGCCTGTACCAACTCGGTCAAGGCGGCGGCGGAAGATTGGAACATTGATCTGCGTTTTTCCGATGCCCAGCAGATGCAGCAAAATCAGCTTCAGGCAATCCGTGCCTTTATCCAGCAGAAGGTGGATGTTATCGCGTTTACCCCGGTGGTCTCTACGGGTTGGGAAGCAATTTTGCAGGAATGTAAAGACGCGGGTATCCCCACCATCTGCGTAGACCGTACTATTGATGGGCCAAATACCCTCTACAATACCTATATTGGTTCAGACATCAAAGAGGAAGGACGAAAGGCTGCCAGATGGCTGATAGAATATATGAACAAGATCGGCCGCGGCAGTAAAAACCCCGTAAATGTGGTAGAACTGCAGGGTACCGTTGGTTCCGCCGCCGCAACGGACCGACAGGCTGGTATTATGGAAATCCTGGCGAAGTATCCCAACTATAAAGTTATCAAAACCCAGACCGGCAATTTCACCCGGGCCGAGGGTAAACAGGTCATGGAAGCCTTCCTGAAATCCGATGGTAATATCATTGACGTACTTTTTGCCCACAATGACGACATGGCTATCGGCGCTATTCAGGCCATTGAAGAATACGGCCGGAAACCAGGAGAAGACATTATCATCGTATCATTTGACGCGGTAAAGGGCGCTTTCGATGCTATGATAGCGGGCAAATTGAACGCATCTATTGAATGTAACCCTCTGCTGGGTCCCCAGATTATGGATGCTGCGGTAAAGATCCTCACCAATCAACCTGTTGAAAAATGGATCCCTTCTGAGGAAGGTCAATACGATCAGAGTAATGCCGCTGCTGCCTATCCCACCCGGCAGTATTAAGAGCTAACCACGGACCACACGAAAAAAGATTGAAAACTTGTTGTTCTTTTGTTTCTTCGTCCGTGGTTTTTCTACTCCTTTGGGTACTTCTTTGAGGGGTTTCCTGCGCTCAACGCTCATGGTTTCCGGCATGGTAAGGATTATGTGGTAACCCTTGACCGCCGCCACAAAAGCAAGACCGATGCCGGTATTGCCGCTGGTGAGTTCGATGCTCACCGCTCCCTTTTTCAACTTGCCGTCTTTTCGGCGGCTTCAATCATCGCCAGGGCGATGCGGCACTTGACGCTGTGAAGGGCTGAATGGGTAATGTTTGCAAGCTCAGCAAGGGTAACCTCTTCGTGGAGATGAGCCTGTATATACACCACCAGCTTCGGTTTTTTGGCTATATTGGCGGAACTTTGTTCCACTTAGATTGGTGTATGCGGTGAAAGCCCGCCGCATGAGACAGGAGACAATATATGACATCACAGATGACATCACGGCAAAGGGTAATCGAATCCATCAACCACCGGGAACCTGACTACGTACCTCTGGATATAGGCGGCTGCGGGCAGACGGGCATAAACGCCGGTACCCTCTACGCGCTCCGCAGGGCCTACGATTTGCCGGAACACCCTGTCGAAATATGCGAACCCATGCAGCTTCTGGGAATGGTAGAACCGGATATTTTAGCCAAAATCGGCGCAGACGTGGTCCCCCTGTGGAACCGCGGTGATTTGTTCGGTCTAACCGGCCCCAAGGAAAAACCCTGGGATATGCCGGACGGCACGCCCACGCTGATGCCCAGCGACTTTGAATACGATGTGGCCGAAAA
>JAIROT010000102.1 GCA_031257385.1 Treponema sp. | reverse complement strand
ACGTTGTTTACCAGCAGCGCTATGACAGGCTTTCCGTCAATTGAAAAGTATTTTTCCACCAGCTCCCTGAAGGCAAGTTCATTGCCGTCGGTGAACACAGGGATAACGCCGGTTTCCCGTTCTTCCAGTTTTTGAGCGAGAACCTCAAAGGGGGCCATATCGCCGTTGAGCCAGTTATGGCGGTGTATCAAGATGCCCGCGTAATTTTCACAGCGATTATGGCGATACTCCGCCAGGTACGCCGCAAGGGAGAAATACAATTTTTTCCCGGCAAAGGAATAGACGCCGTGATTCGGATGTTCCGGCGAGGGAGGGAGGGAAATGTCGTCATGGGAGGCAAGAAGATCCTCTCCTATGGTCAGCGTTTTCATGTGGCCCCTCCTTTATGCAGAACGATAAAATCCGAGAGCGCGGTTTCGAGCGCTGAAACCAGCCGGGGCAAACATCCGGCTTCTTCGCCCGCGCTGAAAAATTCATCCGCCGCGGAGAGCCCCGCCAGGGGGAGCAGTTCCTTTGCGGCCCCCGCGGTTTCCGCCGCGGAAAGCAGACCCCAGGAGAGCTGATCCAAAAGATGCACGTAGAGCGAAACATAGGCGACCAGGGACCCGCCGCGTAAAAGCCGGCTGGAGCGATCCGCAAACTCAGCGCGGTTAAGCGGGCTCTTTTCGCCACGCCGGGTCAGGCAGCGATCCCACAGGCTGTCCTCGGTAATGCCGTAACGATCCACCCGCTTGAGGACATCGTGCTGTTTGCGGGGAGCAAGCCCGGTCTGCAAATACAGCGCTTCCTTTACGGCCGCTTTGACGCTTCTGCCTATCAATTCGCCGAGTTTTGAATGTTTACCCGCGTTATTGAGGGTCCATTTTGATTCGGCGTTCGCGATAATAATGGTTCCGTCGGTGCCCGAACCTGTCGCGAGGCCGGAAGAATACCGGCTTGGGGCAAGCAACTCCTGGAGCGCCGCGGTTTTTGCCTCGGTGCAGGTAACAAGGGCCCGGGCAAGGGCCCCCTCGGTAAGGTTAACGCCGATGTGCAGGAGGATGTTAATGGTGCCGTGCACCTCGTGCCCCGCCTCCCGTTCGCTGATTTCATCCCAGGGAGCGGGGTCCCCCGCCCTTCCGCCGTTGACCTCAACGCCGCCCGTAACCAGGGCGGTAACGCTCGCGTCGCCCCGGGTTTCGGTGACGATGGAAACGTTTTCCATCTGGGCCGCGGTGGATATGCCCGCGGCGCTCCCGCTGTCCAGGCCCAGTTCCGACGCGAGGAGCGCGATGTGTTCCGCGTAGGTGGGCGCCCGAAGCTCAGCCGCCATGCCCGCGCCCACGGTGCAGTCATTGTTAAAGACCGCGGTCAGGTTCTCACGGTAACCGCCGTTATGCGGGCCGGTGCACAGGGTATTCCGTTTGCCGTGGAAAAGAAGGACCAGGGATTTTTTGTACCGGTAAACTTCATCTCCCCCTGAAAGTGCCCTCAGGAACACGTTCCCGCCTTCCGTGCCGGGGTCGATCATTGAGAGGCCGTATCCGGCAGCTTCACATAAAAAGTCAGATCCCTTCCGGGAAACAGTTCCGGGTGCAGTATCGCTGTCAGGTCCTCAAATTTCACATCCACCTGCGCGGAATTTATATAGTAGCCCTTTGAAAGGACATAGACCCGGTCGTTTTTAAAGGCCCTGAATTCGGCAAAGAGCGGGCTTTCCGCGAGGAGCGCCTGTTTGTCGGGAAGGTATGAAATCATGGAAGTATAGAGCAGTATATCCGCGTCTTTGCCTTTCTGCACAAATTCTTCCAGGTTGACCCGGGTTGAGCCCTTGCCCGGAATTTCGGCGAAGGCGTTAAGCCCCCCCGCCGCGGCAAGCTCCAGGGCGCCCCGGGATTCCGCTCCCGACATATACACGATGCCCATCCACTGGCTTCCCGTGGCGACCACCGGCTTGTTCTCCTGCGGAACAGCCGCGGCCTTTTCCCGCAGTTCCGTCATGCGGGCCAGCTTTTGAGCGTACACGGCGTCGGCCTCGGCGTCCAGATTGTAAAAAGCGGCGATGAATTTGATCCATTCAAGCATGGCCTCGCCGGTTTCCTCGAGGTACTCGGAGACAACGACATAAGGAAATTGTATGGCGCCGCTTTCGGCATACACGATAATGCTCCCCTGGTCATCGGGGCCGGAAAAAATGACATCCGGTTTAAGCCGCGTCACCCCTTCAATATCCCCCGCCTGGCCCATGCCGCCCCAGGGGATGTGCAGGGTTTTTCCGCTCTTCATCCGTTCAACGATCCCCTCCGTGGTCCAGTCCTCAACCGGCGTAATGACCGCCCCAACCGTGTCAAAGAGCGCTTCCTTTCCAAGGGCATCGAGGAGGCCCACATAGGTTGTGGACATGAAAAAGCCTTTTTCGATGGGCGTGCGGACCACAGGGATGTTGTCGTACCCTTCGGGGATTTCGGCTCCCCTGGGAACCAGAAGGGTTTCCCGGTCATGCCCGTCCCTGACGAGTTTGGCGCCATTTTCCAGCCACGTAATACCGAAGAGCCTGGCATGGGTTACGGAAAACCGGCTTGTTTGCAGCTCTGCCGCCGCCGAATCCTTTTCCTGGTCCTTTCCCCTGCACGCGCAGAGCAGACAAAGAAACACGCTAAAAAAAACGAGAGACTTGAATTTCATAAATAAACCCTCCAGCCCAATCCGCGGGGCTGCAAAGCGGTATGGAAAGATCCTACGATCTTTTGTTCGCCAAAGTCTCCTGACTTCCGGCTCTTTGCCGCGGCGCCTTCCCATCCGGCCCGGCAAGGGGCCGGTCAGTGGCTGCTGCCGCAGCTTCCGCCGTTCACAGTTACGGGATAGTGAGGGCCTTTCACCCTGCTTCCTTTGAAGCGAACAGATCGTATTATAGGGGGATTCCTGAAATCCGTCAACAGGCCCTGAACGCAATTACGGGGCGCCTGTGTAGGGATAGGAATTATACCCTTCAGCGCTAAAAATATGCCGCCCATACTCGGCCCGGCCCGGCTCCCCCGCTTTCCCGCCGTGCTCCAGACTGTTGCCGTATTTGAAATGCCCGACGGACACCATATCAAAGCTCGCTTCCCCTTCGGCGTTTGTCTGCCGGGTTTGGACAAGGCCGCTGTTTTCCGTGGCAAGCGTAATAGTTTTGTTGGCGAGCGGAAGGCCGTCCCCGTCGATGAATCGAAAGGTCTTTCTTTCGCCGTACAAGACCTCCATTTTGCCGGCGCCGCCGTAGAAATAGGGCGTCATTTCCTCTTCCGTGACGCCGGCAAATATTGTGTCTATTACACGGTTTTTAAGGGTATTCCAATACCAGAAGCCAAGGCGGAGGGGGGCATAAAAACGCCCTATATCGTGATTGATTTTTTCAAGGGTGGTGCGGTAAAAGCGGACGCCGCTGGTGATGCCGTAGCCCTCGCCTATCACTATGTGATTGACATTGCTTATCAGGCGGTTGTCTTCAAAAACCAGGGCGTCGGGGATGTCTTCAGAATCCCAGCCGTTGCCCTGAACGGTTACGGCGGCAATGACGCTGTTCACATCGCCGTTATAATAGTAGTCGGAGAACTCATTGTACTTGTCGATGTAATTGCCCGGCATGGCCTCAACCTTCACGGTGTTGTGCCGGTAAACAATATTGCTGTCCCTGAAGCCGTTGACGGTCCAGATGCCCCGCGCCAGGGTGCAGTTGTCCGTCGCTTTTAGCACGATGTAATTGCCCTCAAAAAGCATATCGTGAAGAGCCGTAGTTTCGGCGTAGTAATTCGTAACCCGCATCCCCGATATGGAGGAGTTGCGCTCATATTCGGGATCCCTATGGGTCGGCGCGTATCCCCACAGATAGATGAAGTTGTCCTTCACATGGATATTGCTGCCCCAGCCTATGCCGACGGGATGATAGCCCATGCCGAAGATCCTGTTGTTTTTTATAAGGGCATTATCCCCCGCGCTCAGCGCGAAGCTATTGGTGACAAAGGAATCGCAGTAGAGTTCGTTGTCGTGGACCGATACGGCGCCGTCAATGCCGATCTGCCGGAAACGGCGGAGGGAATTATACGCGACTTCGGAGGCGCCGCCGGAATCCGCAAGCAGGGCGCGGATGCCAGCGTGACGGTCGGTGACTTTGTTTCCCCTATCGTAGAGGAGGTTATGGTGGACATACGCCAGGCCGGCACGCATGCCGGGGGTATCGTCGCCGTAGTAGTCAACGGTCAGGCCGGCGATCTCGTTTTTCGTGGCGCCGGTGTTGCCCATGTGAAACAAAAAGAGGGGCTCCCGGCCGGCAGAACCTGCGCTCCCCTGCTTTATAATGCCGTTGTAGATTTTGGCGTTGGTAAAATTCCAAAGCCCGGCGCGGATGCCGTAGGAGGCGCTTTCGTTGTACCCGGCTTCGGTACCGTTAAAGGGATTGTAACCGTTGTCGTACACCAGGGTATGCCCGTTCAAATCTATGACGACATCGTGGGCCTTCACATTGATGCCGAGCCCGTCCGTGGCAATGTCTTCCATAAAAACATAGACCCCGGGCGCGGCGATCCATAATCCCGATCTGCTGCCGCCCTCATGGGTAAAATCCCCCTGATAGAGTTTCGTGACCCCCTCGGTAAAAGTTTTGGTGACCAAGGTTCTGTCAGGCAGGGCAACCGTAGTTCCGTCTTCATCCCGAACAATGACCCGGTAGTGATAGAGGGTTCCTTCCTTGAGGTCTTTCAGGTAATGCAGGTGGTTGTAGAACCAGGATTCGGAAACGCCGGTGGCGCTGCCGTATGCCTCGGTTTCGCCGTATTCGACCACGGAGACGGCGGGAAGGCTGGTGGCAAAGCCTACGGCGTGGGAGTTATAGGAAGTATGATCCCAAATGCTGGCCTGTTTGATGCCCAGGCTGCCGCCGAATCTTTCTTTGATGAACGGTTCGGTTTTGGGGGAAAACTGTTCCAGCCGGTAATTGAAGAACCATTCGTAGGTGTCCACCTGCGGCGAAGGGTACGGCTGCGGCGGCGTAAGGTATGCCGAGGAGTATGGGCCGGCGTCCGCATAGCTGCCGTCCTCAAAACGATATTCCGGAACAGGAGCGGCATTGACGGGGACCGCCTCGAACACCGTCGAGGTCTGATCCTGCCCGTGATTCGACGGGAAATTCATCTCGCAGGACAAAAGAACAATACAAACCGCCGCAATGCGGCCGGGCTTGGCGGCTTTCATCAATGTTCCAACCTTAACGGGTCTCGGGCGCGCTCCGCCGGAGCTCCGCCCATCCCTGATGCTAGTACGTTCACCCTTAGACAGTCAAGATCTCGCTCTCCCCCCCAGAAACCGCTTGCGCGGTAATCAGAAAGCCTAAGGGTCCATGGGGGGGCTTGGGTTGCAGGGGTCCGGCTTCTGACCGCCGAAGGCAGCCGCGCAAGGGATTGCAGCGGAAATCCCGCAGGCCGCCCGCAGGGGCGGGCGAGGAATTGGAGCGGAAAGCCCGGTTTCCGTGTATTTTCGGGCCCGGAGGGTCTGAAAATACACGGAAATGCGCCCAAATTTTTCATAAAGCTATTGATAAAATTAAAATTGCTACCTTATACTGGCCCCTATGGATGAAACACTGAAAAACACCCTTTTGTGGCGGGGGCGGAACGCCTCCCAGGTGATGGATGCCGATGAGGCCGCGGCGGCGGATGGCTATTGCCGGGGCTATATCGACTTTCTCAATGCCGCAAAAACCGAACGGGAAACGGTTCGCCAGGCGGTTTCCCTGGCGGAAGCCGCGGGGTTTGTCCCCTGGGAAAGCTTCGGGAAGCTGCGGGGCATTAAAAGCGGGGACAAGCTGTGCCTGAACCAGCGCGGCAAGGCGCTGATCCTGTTTGTCGCGGGCAAAAGGCCCCTGGAGGAGGGCCTCTCCATTGCCGCTGCCCATGTGGACTCCCCCCGGCTGGACCTGAAGCTGCGCCCCCTCTACGAAGAAACCGGCGCGGCCTTTTTCGACACCCACTATTACGGCGAGATCAAGGCCTACCAGTGGACCGGCATACCCCTGGCGCTGCATGGCCATGTGATCCGCGCCGACGGCAGGGCGATTGATGTCTGCATAGGCGAAGACCAGGACGACCCGGTCCTCTTCATCGCCGACCTCCTGCCCCACCTGTCAAAGAAACAGATGAAGCGCAGGGGCGCGGATCTGATACATGCCGACGACCTTGATATTATAGCCGGCCTGCGTTCCTGCCCGGGCGAATCCGAGGCCGGAGCGGTCAAGCTCAACATCCTGCGTATACTCTACGAAAAATACGGTATCACCGAAGCGGACCTCATATCAGCGGAGCTTTCCGCGGTGCCCGCCTTTCCCGCCCGGGACCTGGGGCTGGATCGCAGCATGGTGGGCGGCTACGGCCAGGACGACAGGGTCTGCGTCTACGCCGCCCTGAGCGCCCTCTTTTCCCTTGGGGAAGTTCCGTCCCACAGTATCTGTGTGATACTGGCGGACAAGGAGGAAACCGGCTCCGACGGCATGACCGGAATGCGCTCACGGTTCTTTGAAAACAGCATCGGCGCCATCGCGGAGGCCGCGGGCGAAAACCCGCGGGAGGCGCTGCATAACTCCCTCTGTATTTCCGCGGATGTAAACGCCGCCTATTACCATCTCTACGCTGATGTGCTCGACCCCCGGGGCGACGCCCGGCTGAACCAGGGCATGGTGTTGTTCCGTTATTGGGGACACGGCGGCAAGGAGCACACCAATAACGCGGAAGCGGAAACCACGGCCGCGCTGCGGAAGATCCTGGACGATGCCGGCGTTCTCTGGCAGACCGCGGAAGGGGGCCGGGTGGACGCGGAAGACAGCGGCACCCTTTCCCGTTTCCTCGCCAATCTGGACATCCCCACCATAGACGTGGGGGTGCCCCTGCTCTCCATGCACTCCCCCTTCGAAGCGGCGTCCAAAACGGATATATACATGGCGCGCCGGGGCTTCGCCGCGTTTTTCGCCCGGTAGAGCCCCGTAATTCCGGCGCCGGGTCCGCCCCCCTTGCCACTGCCGCCCTTTGGAGGCGATAATCCCGGTATGCGTCTTTTTGAAGTGGTTTCGCCCTTCAGTCCGGCGGGGGACCAGGGGGAGGCAATAGAGGCTTTGGCCGCGGGCATCAGGGGGGAGGACCGGTATCAGACCCTGCAGGGGGTCACCGGGTCGGGGAAGACCTTCACCATGGCGAAGATCATCGAGGCGGTGCAGATGCCTACCCTGGTGATCAGCCA
>JAIROT010000049.1 GCA_031257385.1 Treponema sp. | reverse complement strand
CTGATACCGCCCATGTCATGGATCAATTCGATTTTCGGCCTGGGGACCGCGGGCCTTATCGCCCTTTCCCTGTACCTCAATTCCGCCGCGCTGATCAGCGTTATCTTTGTGGTGGGCGTTCTGCTCTTTGTGTTTGATGTCTTCGCCCCGCTCAAATCATTCTACGGCCAAAGCCCCCGGCTCACGGTGATGAATAGCTGCCTTGACCGTCTTGAAGAAGTCTTCGCGGAGAAACAGCTCCCCGATGAGGGCAAAGACAGTATTCCTGCTCAAAGTGGAAGCACGGAGATTGAGTTTGAAGACGTAAGCTTTGGCTACGGCGAAAAAGAAGTGATCCGCCATGTTTCGTTTGCCCTGGAAAAAAACAGGATGCTGGCCCTGGTAGGACCCTCCGGCGGCGGGAAGACCACGCTGGCAAACCTCCTCGCCCGGTTTTGGGATGTCAAATCGGGCCGGGTGTGGATCCGCGGCAAGGATATCAGGGACGTGCCCTTGAGCGATGTGATGGCCCATATCAGCATGGTGTTCCAGCGGGTATATTTATTTAAGGACACGATTTACAACAACATCAGCATGGGCCGCCCGGACGCAACCGAAGCGGAGGTGATCGAAGCCAGTAAAAAGGCCCGGTGCTGCGATTTTATCACGGCCCTGCCCGAGGGCTTCAAGACCGTAATCGGCGAAGGGGGCGCGACCCTTTCGGGGGGCGAAAAACAGCGGATCTCCATTGCCCGCTGTATTCTGAAAGACGCGCCTATTATCATTCTGGACGAGGCCACCGCCAGCGTGGACGCGGACAACGAGAGTTATATCCAGGAGGCGATCAGCGAACTCTGCCGGGGTAAAACATTACTCGTTATCGCCCACCGGCTCAACACCATACGCCACGCGGACAAGATACTGGTCATCTCCGGCGGCGCGGTGGCCCAGCAGGGTACCCACGAGGAGCTTATGGCCCAGCCCGGCATATACCGGGACTTTGTGACGGCCCGGGAATCAAGCCGGGGCTGGAGTAGAAGAAAAGCGGCGGGCTAAGGGGCGTGAGAAGTCATCATGCTTGCGTTATTCAAACAGGGCGGGTGGGTCAGGTACCCCCTGCTCGCCTTCTCGGTTATTTCCATTGCGGTTATTCTGGAGCGGGCGGTGTTTTATATCCTGAGCTATGCCCGTTCTCTCCGTACCGTAGAAGAACTTGCGGCTTTCAATAAGGAATACGGGGACTGGAAGGGAGCGGTAAAGTGTTTTGCGGAAAAACACCAGCGTGTGTATTTTTTGTCCCTGGTGGCCGCGTACTTTGATGCCCTCAACGAGGAGCCGCATCTTTTTTAGGAACACCTTTTTGCCCAGATAAAAGAAATTGTCATGGTGAATGAGCGCCGTCTTCCCATATTGGCGTCGATATAACGCCCCTTTTGGATATTGTTTTTCAACTGCTTCTTTTCTTCATTTTAACTTCGGCATTGGTACAGCCGGTTATTGAACTTGAATTGCCCGAATCAAGCCCAAGCAGCGAATATCTTGAAGCGGATTTGGTAATATCCGCTGATAAGGAAGGACATATTTATGTTAATGATCTGAATATCGCGCTTGCGGAACTTGAACCGGCACTGAGATCCTTTGCCGCACGGAACAGCGGAGGCGAGGTGATTTTCCGCGCCGACGGCGCTTTGCCATATAAGAGTTTTTTCTCAATCCTTGAGGTATCCGGTACTGCGGGTATAGAAAATTTTCATTTGGCGTATAAAGAAGAATAGGGTATTCCCGGTTATGCTCGGCCTTTCCCTTGCGCTTCACGGTTTTTTTTAGATGGGCCGCGAGCACTCCGTCCACACCGCTTCCCGAACCGGAAAACCAACCGGTTACAAGAGTAAAACTGACAAGGATGGTAAATACACCGACACAAAGTTTTCCGGTTCCCGTTCAGCAACCGGAACAGAAAGTTGTAGAAAAGAAACCTGAGGAAACACCGCCGGAACAGACTATAGCCGAAGCGCCGGAAGGGGATGAGACTGTAGCACAGGAAACAGAGAATGGGGAAAGTGAAACCATAACCAGTTTAGAATACAACGAAACAGACGGCAATCGTGAGTATGAGGAACTTCTGGCATACATCAGCAGCCTTATCGGGCGTAATCTCCAATATCCCCAAATCGCGCGGCGGCGTAATGTTGAAGGGGTTGTGGGCGTACATTTTGAGATTGGAATAGACGGCAGCCTTGTTTCTGTCCGGGTAAATCATTCTTCCGTCAGTTCGATTCTGGACAGGGCTGCGGTGTCGCTTATAGAATGAATATGTCCGATTAAGAGCAACGCGATTAAAAGAGTATGGCCCTGCATATCAATATCACTTATGATCTTACGGAATAAGAAGTTTTGAA
Organism: Treponema sp.; assembly: GCA_031257385.1. Taxonomy (GTDB): domain Bacteria; phylum Spirochaetota; class Spirochaetia; order Treponematales; family Breznakiellaceae; genus WQXQ01. Next base: position 1,149 of record JAIROT010000049.1, on the reverse strand, counting down.
TGGCTACAGAAAATAAGCCGGGTAACGGACGGGGTAAAAGAATTGGCTGCCTGGCGGGGCCGTGCGCTTGAACCGTTTTACCCGGTGGTATTTCTGGATGGCCTGCGGGTCAATATTTGGGAGGGGGTACAAACAGTCAGAAAATCCGTGTATTTGGCGCTTGCGACACGTTTAGATGGCCAAAAAGAGCTTTTGGAGCTGTGGATCGAGCAAAACGAAGCGGTCAAGTTCTGGATGGATATTACGAGCGAGTTGAAAAGCCGTAGGGTAACAGATATACTCCTTGCCGCCGTGGACGGGCTGACCGGATTTCCCGAGGCTATCGCCGCCGTATTCCCAAAAACCGAAGTATAAGTATGCATCGTCCACATGGCCCGCAACTCGATACGGTTTGTTCCGTAAAAAGACCGGAAGATGGTGGAACCATATATGGCGATACCACCAACGCCATTGAGTCGGTTAATTTCACGATTCAGAAAATCATTAAACACTGTCAATCGTTTCCGAATGACGAGGCCGCGATGAAGTTGATTTTTATGGGCTTGAAAAACATCTCTGGAAAATGGACAATACCTATTAGAGATTGGGGCACGGCCCTCAATCAATTTGCCATCATTTATGGGGAAGATAGAGTCCCCCTATGATGTTCTGTTTACACAAAAATTGTTACAAGTTCGGTTCAGGACCGGGTGTACGATAACCGGATAAGGGGTTTGCTGTGAGACGGTTGTTTTTGGGTTTATTTCTTTTTGGCATCGCCGGACTCTCCTGCTCGCTGGAAATTCAAATGCCTCTGTACTTTGTCCATGCCAATAATTTTTTCCCGGGAACCATGCGCTCAACCTATAACTATCTGCCAATTCTTGAAATGACGCATGATGAAAATGTATTCGGTGCGGGTATAGGCACGGGCGTTGATCTCTACTTTAACAGCCGTATTAAATGGCTGGGGTTTGGTTTATATTTTCGTTTTAACTATTATAACCCCTATTATGCCAAGACTCGTAATATAAAAACAGAAAGCATTACCGGTACGCCAATATTTATCCCGGACAGGGAAAGAAAAATTAACAACAGCTTTTTCTTTGATACAGCCATAGGCGGAATCATGCGTTTTAAGTATAAACGCTTTGAATTCCCCCTGACATA
>JAIROT010000018.1 GCA_031257385.1 Treponema sp. | reverse complement strand
TTCAATCTTGAGGACATTGATCCTGCCCTGGGCAGCTTTTGAGAAGGGGGTGCGCGATCTCCATTCCCGGACAATTGCCGAAAGTCAGCATAAACTTTGACCAGGCAAAGGCCGCCTGTCTTGCGAACGGTCCCGGTTTCCACATGATGACAAACTGGGAATGGTCAGCCGTCGCGTTGTGGTGCGTTAAAAACGGCTTTCAGCCGAGGGGCAACACGGCGTGGGGAAAAGCGTATGACGCCGGTTATGAAACCGGTTCGAGGCTTGACGGGAGGGCTCCCGGAGAAACTATCGGCGATGGTAGAACTCTGGGCGGCGGCGGCCCGCTTTCGTGGAGGCATAACAACGACATCAGCGGCATTGCCGATCTGGCCGGCAATGTATGGGAATGGCAGGATGGTCTTAAAATCGTTGACGGTCAGGTTTTTTATGCCCAAAACGATAACGACTTTACCCTTGCCGAGGCCCAGTGGCCGGCCCAGGGGGTTTATTTTGATGCCAGCGCCGGACCGGGAGACGGGAACGGGTCGGCCCATAACGGTACGCTGATTCTGTCCAATGGGATAGCCAAGTATTCCGAAACTCCTACCCCTGCTGGTGGAAATGATGAGAGGGACCTTGACTATACCTATATCGGCGGAGTGGATGGCTGGCAAAAGACCGCTTTATCCAGTGGATATAATGGGCTTGCCGCTGCGGTACGGCAGCGAATGGCCCAAGCCCTCATTGCGCCTAAGCTGGCTTCAGGGGATAGCGCGGTAATTGCCGCCGCCAAGGGCGCGATCTGGGTCCGGAACTATGGTGAGCGTTTGCCGGTCCGGGGCGGCGACTGGTTCACCGGTGCGCCCGCGGGTTTGGCGGCCCTGCTTTTGGTTGAACGCCGGTCGACCGTGGTCAACAGCCTCGGTTGTCGGCCCGCTTTTATTTTGTAACCCTGAAACCCTGAATCCTGGAGACATGATCGTGGCAGATAACAGCATGAAGGTTGTGCAGAAATACGTAGATATGGCGAAATATGTCTATGTGGTTTTGCGCAATTTTCCAAAGAGTGAAAAATACAGCCTTGCGGCGGACATCCGCCGCATTCTTTGGGAAGCAGGGACACTGCTTGAACGGGCAAGCGTAGTACCGGCGAAGCCGGACAAATTACGCTTGCTCCAGCAAGCGGACATGAAACTATCCGAGCTAAAGTTTTTGGTGAGGATGGGTATGGAACTGGAATTTGTGCCGTTTGAAAAGTATAAAAACTTTTCCGGCATGGTTACAGAAATAGGCCGAATGTTGGGTGGGTGGTTAAAATTCGTCCGGCAATGACAAAGGTGGTAGGTACAGGCGATGGCCTGTATTTTCACAGGGGTATGGCTGTATAGTGGCGCGTTTGCCGATCCGTGGCGGCGCTTGGAACAACGGTTCGAACGCGGGTTTGGCGGCCCTGAATTTGAACGAACGCCGGTCGAACGTGAACAACAACATCGGTTGTCGGCCCGCTCTCCCTCTAAGTCAGAGACGGCATTCTTACGGGAAGCCGTGTGTACCGAGGGGAAAAGGAGTTATGCCCCTTCTTTGCCGGGCGGTCCTAAGAAGCGGCCCGGAAGGGAAAATATCTACAGGGGCGGGCGGCAAGCAGGCGGCATAGCGGAAAAACTTTTGTTTGCCGGGAGCTGTCCGCTCCGATTTTAGCGGAGTGGAAAAGGTATGCCAAAGTCGTTTACTCATTTATGGGAAAAGGTTATTGATTTTGAAAATCTTTATCACGCTTTTTGTGAGGCTTTCACCGGCAAACGTTACCGCTGGGAATCGTTGAAATTCAAAAACAATCTCGAAGAAAACCTGATAGTTTTACAGAATGAATTGGAATGGGATATGTACAAGCCGGAGCCGTATAGACAATTTATTATCAAGGAACCGAAACAGCGGCTTATATCCGCACCGGCATTTAGGGACCGCGTTGTACATCATGCGCTTTGCCAAACCATTGAGCCGGTTTTTGAAAACAGGATGATTTATGAAACCTTTGTTTGCCGATGCGGGAAAGGCACACACGCCGCCGTGCGGTATATCCAAAAATGCGCGAGAAAGGCGCAAGGGAAATGGGGCGGTTATTATGTTTTGAAATGTGATATAAAAAAATTTTTCCGAGCATTGACCACGATGTTTTAATGGATATTATGCGGCGGTATATCAGTGACAAAAAAACGATGAATCTTATCGGCGTAATTATACGCTCCTACGAATCGCCCCATCAGGACGGCAAGGGTATACCAATCGGAGCGTTGACTTCCCAGCTTGGCGCGAATATCGTTTTAACACCGTTTGACCACTGGATTAAGGGAGAAAATCATATCCTTTTTTACGCCCGGTACATGGATGATTTTATCATTCTGCACAATGACAAACTGTATCTTTGGGAATTGTTATGCGGAATTGAAAACTACCTCCGTGATAACTTGAAGCTAAATCTGAATCCGAAGACAGGCATGTTCCCCGGCAAAAACGGCATTGATTTCTGCGGTTACAGGATATGGCCTACTCATATCAAACCCCGAAAATCCGCACTAAAAAGAGCGAAAAAGCGATTGCGCAAAATGGCGCGGATGTATAGAACAAATCCTGAAATACTGGAACACGCGAAGGCAAGCATAATGAGCTTTTTCGGTTATATAAAACACTGTTCCGGCTGGCAAACGACCAAATCCATATTGAAAAAAGCGGTATTTAAGTCAGGCAAAAGCAAAAAACCGGCGTTGCCGGATAATGCCCTGCAGGGGCAAAAATAACGGGCAAGAACCCGGTAATTACAGCTACCGGACAGGTGCAGAAACACCTTCGGAAAACCGATCCCACCCGACCTAGCACTAGGTGGTTATAGTATCGGGTTTCCATGCCTTCAGGTTTAGCCCATATTCTAAGGAGGGTGTTGTGAAAACACCTCTTTCGTACTATGGGGGCAAGCAAACGCTTGCCAAAATTATCTTGGGGCTTATCCCGCCCCACAGGTTATATTGCGAGCCCTTTCTGGGAGGGGCCGCGATATTTTTCGCAAAAGAACCGTCAAAGGTCGAGATCATTAACGATACCAACGGAGAACTCGTCAATTTTTACGAGGTCCTGCAGAGGGATTTCACGGCCCTTGAAAAAGAGGTGGTTATAAGCCTGCACAGCCGGAGCCGGCATCGACAGGCTCGGGTAGTTTACGAAAACCCGGATATGTTCGATCGGGTAAGGCGAGCCTGGGCTATCTGGCTACTGGCCAATAGCTCCTACGGCTGTATGCTGGATAGCGGGTTCGGTTATGACCGTACCGGTGGCACCAGCAAGAAGATGGCAACTAAACGGGCCGGTTTTTCTATTGATTATGCGGTCCGGCTCCAGCGCGTTCAGATCGAGTGTTGCGATGCCCTGAAAATCATCAGGAGCCGGGATTGCCAGGACGCTTTCTTTTACCTTGATCCGCCATACGTGGGTTCGGACCAAGGCCATTATGACGGGTATACCCAAGAGGACTTCGATGCCCTGCTGGGGCTTCTGGAAGGGATACAAGGAAAGTTCCTGCTGAGTTCTTTCCGTAACAAGTCCCTGACGAACTATACCAAGCGAAACGACTGGCATACCCTGGAACTGAAGATGGCCTCTTCCATGACCCACGGGTATAAAACCCAGCGGGGAAAGGCGGAGGTTCTGACAGCCAACTATCCGATAAAAGCCCCGGCCAAGGCCTTAAAGGAGAGTCCCGAAAAGGCTTGATTGACCAGCAAAGACCGTTATAAAAGGGATTAAAAGAGGCGTTAAATTCCTATTCTCGGTGCAAATCCGAGGACGGTAAATTCCCAATCTTAGTGCAAAAAATTCCCATTTTCGGCGCCCTGTTACACCGGTACTTCTCCCTGCGCGGCCAGTCCCCCTCTCCCCTCCTCCCTGACAGTATCCAGTCCTGCGGTACCACCGCCGCCTTCCTCCATATCGCCGAAACAATCGGTCTCCTGCCTGTCCTCAAACAAACCTTCCCACAGAACTGGAAACAAATCTTTACCTACGCTCACTACCTGGTCTGCGAAGGGAACGTCATGCAGCACTGCCTTTTGTGGAATGAACAGACCAAGACCATCACCGATGATATATCATCGCCCGGCAGCAGCGAAGTATTCGCTTCACTGTCCTTCGCCTCCCGCATGGCGTTCTTCAGAACGTGGATAGCGGCCAACCGGGGGAAACGGGGGGCTTTGAGCGCCTATGCCGCCTACGATGTTACTTCCGTTTCGACCTACGCCCGGGGCATAGACCGGGCTGAATGGGGATATAACCGGGACTATGAGAATCTGCCTCAGATAAACGTCGGGATGTTTTTCGGGGAGGGGGTGCGGTTGCCGGTATTCTACAACTGGTACTCAGGCAGTATCACCGACAAAGCCGATTTACCGTTTATGATGAGGTATGCCGGGGAACTGGGAATCGGGAAGGTTCGGTTTGTCCTTGACCAGGGATTTGTTACGGGGGGGAACTGTAAGTATATGCACAGCAAGGAATTACCGTTTGTGACCTGCCTTCCGCACGGGCGCCTTGATGCGCGGAACATCAGAGCCGCTGTCTCAGGCCGCCTGAAACAGTCATCTCACTGGATAGCCGAATACCAGGTGTACGGCCTGTCCATTCCCTACACGCTGTACGGGATTGCGATGACTGCCCATGTTATCGCGGGTCCTGATAAAGAGGCGGCGGATATCAAGAAACTGTACGCATGGATTGAGAAGGCGGAAGAAGAATT
>JAIROT010000040.1 GCA_031257385.1 Treponema sp. | reverse complement strand
TACCCAAGAGCCCGCCTTGCGGCGGGGGAGCTTCAGGGCGTTATAAAGGGTATGTACCCTGAGACAAATACCTTACCAAAACAACATACCTCGTCCCTTTAGGGCGAGGTTGTTGATTTCCGCAGACTTTCCCCCCGGCAGCCTCTTGCGCTTGTAGGGTTTTGTGTCTTTTTCCGATGGAAAAAGGCACAAAACCCACGATAAATGGGCTGCTTTGGCAGTTTGCGGGGTAAAATCGCCCTGCGGATGATTTTTTTGGGGGTATGTGCGATGCGCAACAAACTTCTAGTTATAATATATGTTTACTATGGTATACTCTTGCGCTTAGAAGCCGTTTTCGGTATAATGTACTCGACATGGGGAATTCCCAAACGGCTTAGGTTTTTGGAGACGCCCATTACAAAGGAGTAGTCATGTCCACCAGAACGATCTTCGTTTCACCGGTCTCCGCCCTGGCGCTTGCGGCCCTGTTTGTACTTACAGGCTGCTCCCGGCAGAAGGAGAAGCTCTCAGGCCAGGCCGCAGAAACGGCCACGGAACTGCGCTATGGCTTTACCACCGAGCCAGTTACCCTTGATCCCCTGCACCCTTCAAACACGGCGGACGGCAGGAGCATTCTCTTTAATGTGTTTGAAGGCCTGATAAAGCCCGATACCGAAGGCAGGCTTCAGCCCTGTATCGCCGAATCCTGGAGCATTGAGCAGGACGGGCTTGTATACAATTTCAGGCTGCGCAAGGGTGTTCGCTTCCATGACGGTTCGCTCCTGAATCCCGCCGATGTACAATTTACCCTGGAAACCGCCGTGGCCGCGGGTTTTGCGGGTTTTACCGATATAGAAAAAGTTGAAACCACGGAGGACACGGTTACCGTGACTCTCAAAAACCCTGATCCCGAATTCCTTCCCTATATAACCATCGGCGTTGTTAAGGCGGATAATCCGGACCGGGAGAAAAACGCAATCGGGACCGGGCCTTATTATATTGAAAGCTATACCGTACAGCAGTCTCTGGTTTTGAGAAAATTCGATGGCTATTGGCAGGGGCTTTCGCCGGAAGGGGGGAGGCCCCGGCTCGACAAGGTAACCATCGTGTTTCTGGCGGATTCCGACGCCCTGTTTCTGGGCCTGCAGGGTGAAAGTATCGATGGGGCCAGCATTACCGGCTCTCTTACCCGGCAGTTGGACCCCCGGCGTTTTGACATAGTGCCGGGCTATTCCGCCTCGGTACAAGTCTTTGCGCTGAACAATGAGGTCCCTCCCCTGGACGACATCAGGGTGCGGCAGGCGATTAATTACGCGGTGGACATTCAGGAAATAATCGACGCCGCCTTTTTCGGCCAGGGCAAGCCTTCGGGCAGCCCTCTCATACCGGGGCTTGCCGCCTATTACGAAGCATCCCTTGCCGATCCTTATCCGCTTGATTTGGAGCGCGCGCGTTCCCTCCTCGCGGAAGCCGGTTACGGCGAAGGCCGGCAAAAGCTTTCCCTGGAAATTACCGTGCCTTCAAATTACGTCATGCACATTGATACCGCCCAGGTGATAGTAGCTCAGCTTGAGAAAATCGGGATCAATGCCGTAATCAAACTGGTTGACTGGGCAACCTGGCTTTCCGATGTATACCGGAACCGCGAATACCAGTCCACGATTATTTCACTGGACGCCAACAACGTGTCTCCCCGGAGCTTTCTCTCCCGCTACCGCTCAGACAGCGGCAGCAATTTTATCAATTTCAGGAGCGCTGATTTTGACCGGGTCTATAACGCCGCTTTAAGCGAAACGGATGAAGCGGAGCGGATAGGCCTGTTCAGGGAAGCCCAGCGCATCATTTCAGCCAATGCGGCGAGCGTGTACATTCAGGACATTTTTTATTTCAAGGCATTCCGGGGCGGAACCTATGGCGGGGTTTTGAATTATCCGCTTTATGTGATCGATTTTGCTTCGATGTACGGGATACCAAAGTAAATTGAATTTCATTTTACGGAGACTTGCCATTGCCCTTGTCACATTGTTTCTCGTTTCGGTGTTCAGCTTTCTGGCCTTCAGCGTCATCCGGGGGGACCCGGCAAGCCTCATCCTTGGCACGGAAGCCAGCGCCGAACAGGTAGCCGCGTTACGTGCCGGGATGGGCCTTGACCGGAGCATCGGCGCGCGCTACCTCAGTTGGCTTGCAGGTTTCTTCACCGGCAGGCTGGGGAACTCGGTGCGCTACCGGGGAGAATCCATTTCGGCGATGATTGCGGACCGGCTGCCGATAAGTTTTGCCCTGGCCCTGCTTTCCCTTTTTTTTATATTACTCATAGCGGTCCCCCTCTCGCTGTTTTCCGTGCGCCGGGAAGGGGGGCTTGCCGATACTCTGGCAAACGCCTTTACCGCTTTAAGCATCAGCGTTCCGGCTTTTTTTCTGGGAGTGCTCTTTATCTGGATTTTTGGCGTAAAGGCGGGGCTTTTCAGGCCCGGTGTTTACATTGACTACCGGCAAAATTTTCCCGGTTTTATCGCCTGCCTCTGTTTTCCCGCCCTGGCAATAGCCCTTCCCAACGCGGCGGTTCTGGTCAAATTCCTGCGTTCTTCCCTTTATAAGGAACTGCGGAGCGATTATGTCCGTACCGCCCGGAGCAAGGGGGGGGACAGGTCCCTGGTGTTGCGCCGCCACGCCCTGCGGAACGCCCTGGTTCCGTCAATCACCGTGTTGGGAATGGTCGTTGCCGAGGTTTTTTCCGGGAGCATTGTGATCGAGCAGGTTTTTACGATTCCGGGAATAGGGCGGCTTCTCATTAGCGCGATTAGATCCCGTGACTATCAGCTGATTCAAACATTGGTGGTGTACATTGCAGGCGTGGTACTCATCGCCAATACCCTTGTGGACATTGTGATTCAGATCATCGATCCGAGAATCCGGCTGGGCGGCCCTGAAAAATGGTCCGGCAGGAGGCAGCGCCGGTTCGCGGGGGCGCGGGACATGGTATTATGGGAATAAAGCCGAAAATCGAATTCAGGGTTGGATTTTTCTTTGTGTTTCTCGCCGCCGCGATGTTCCTGATAAGCCTGTTTCCGCTTCCCATTGATTATACCCGGATGGACCCCGGCCGGCGCTTTTTGCCGCCCGGCGCAGGGGGGCTTTTGGGAACCGATAACTTTGGAAGGGATGTTTTTTCACGGATTGTGATCGGCGGCAGATATACCCTTATCCTCGCAGCGTCTACGGTGGCGGGCGCCGCCGCCCTGGGGACCATTTTGGGGCTATTTTCAGGCTACTCCGGCGGAATTTGGGATGAGATCATTATGCGGATAATGGACGCTTTGAGTTCCTTTCCGGGAATGCTCCTTGCCCTGGTGATGGTCGCCCTGATGGATAACGGCCAGTTCACCCTTTTTGTCGCGCTGCTGATCCTGTTTGTCCCCAGTTTTACCCGCGTTATGCGCAGCGGCGCCCTGCAGTACAAGCACACCGACTTTATCCTGGCTGAACGGATCCTCGGCGCGGGCCATTTACGAATCATCTTCATTCATATTTTGCCGAACATGGTCCCTTCCCTGCTTTCCGCCTCGGTACTGGGGCTTTCCAACGCGATCCTCGCCGAGTCCGCCATGAGCTATCTGGGCCTGGGAATTCAGCCGCCCACGCCAAGCTGGGGGCGGATGCTTTCCGAATCCCAGAACTTTCTTTTTAATGCGCCGTGGTGCGCCCTTGCGCCGGGCGTCTGTATCATGCTGACGGTATTCGTTTTTCATTATTTGGGCGAAAACATCCGCCGCCGCTGGGGAGCGTAATATGTCCCTGCTGGAAGTACGGAACCTGTCGGTGGGAATTAGGCGAAAAAACAAATGCCTTCCGGCCCTGGGCGGAATTGATTTTGACATTGAAGCCGCCGAGATAGTGGGGCTTGCCGGGGAATCGGGCTGCGGTAAAACTCTGAGCGCCCTCTCAATACTGCGCCTCCTGCCGCAGGCGGCGGAAATTGAGGGCGGCAGTATTATATTTAACGCGGACATTAAGGAAAAAGGCCGCGACCTGCTTTCCCTTGACGAGGCGGCGCTTTGCAGGATAAGGGGAAGGGACATTTCCATGATCTTCCAGGAACCCCGCCAGTCCTTAAATCCGCTGATCCGAATCGGCGCGCAGATCAGTGAAACCCTGAAGCTGCACGGCCTTGGAGACGGGAAGCAGGCCCGCGCTGCAGCGCTGGACATGATCGAAAAACTGGGCCTGGCCGAACCGGAAAAGATATTCAACGCTTATCCTCACCAGATTTCAGGGGGGATGTGCCAGCGGGTGATGATAGCCATTGCCGCGATTTGCCGCCCCCGGCTCCTTATTGCCGACGAGCCTTCCACCGCCCTGGATCAGGCGAGCCAAAACCAGATACTTACCCTGCTTGGACAGATAAACCGGAATTTCGGCGCTTCCATTCTCTTTATTTCCCATGATCTTTCGCTTGTCCGCCGCTTTTGCCGCCGTTTTCTGGTAATGTATGCGGGAAGGATCGTCGAGAAGGGGCCGGCAGAAACCCTTTTTTCCGCGCCGGCCCATCCCTATACACGGGGTCTTATCGGCGCCATTCCGAACAGGGAACACCGGGGCCGGCCCCTGGCAAATATAAACGGCAGAGTACCCTCAATAGAGGACCGGCTTCCCGGCTGTCCTTTCGCTCCCCGCTGCCCCCAGGCGGGGGAAAGGTGCCTTTCCGCCTTTCCGCCGGAAACGGACCTTGGCGGCGGACACCTTGCGCACTGTATTATGGCGGGGAAAAGCCATGCCTGAATTTTTTTCGCGCGCCTCCCCCATTCTCTCGATTCAGGATCTTTCCTGCTCCTATGTCAGCCGGAGCTTCGGTCTTTTGGGTAAAAGGGAAATCAAGCCCGTCCTCAGCCATATCAACATGGACATCGCTTTCGGGGGGATATTCGGCCTGACAGGAGAATCCGGCTGCGGTAAAAGCACCCTGGCCCGCTGTATTCTGGGTCTTATTGACTATGAGGGAGAAATTGTCATTGACGGACAAAAGCGGGAAGAGCGCGGGCCGCTTTCGCATCGTCTTCAACTGGCGCGGAAGGTACAGATGGTGTTTCAGGACAGCGGCGCTTCCCTTAACCCGGCGAAAAGAATCGGCTGGCTGATGGAGGAAGCGCTGCGCATACACCGGATTGGCTCTCCTCCGGAGCGGGAAAGAAAGACGGACGATATGCTGGTTAGGGTAGGGCTTGACCCTTCGTACAAAAAGCGGCGGGTAAACGAGCTTTCAAGCGGCCAGAAACAGCGGGTCTGCGTGGGCCGCGCCCTGCTTCTGGAGCCTAAGCTCCTCATAGCCGACGAGGCAATAAGCTCCCTGGATGTTTCTGTGGGGGCGCAGATCCTGAACCTGTTTCGGGAATTGCATAACGATCTGGGCCTCAGCATCCTTTTTATTTCGCATAATACAGACGCGGCGGAATACCTCTGCGACTCAATCGCGGTGATGGAAGACGGGAGGATCGCCGCTTACGGCGCGCCGACCGGGCCGGCCTGAACAAAACACACAAACATTAGGGCAACGCTGATTAACTTGACGCTAATCAGCGTTGCCCTATTATTTTTCTCGTTTTCCTACGGAAAACTGCGAAAAAACCACATTAAAGTAGCACTGATTTATTCTCGATTGAA
>JAIROT010000292.1 GCA_031257385.1 Treponema sp. | reverse complement strand
GCAAAAACCGGGCTTTCCGCTCCAATTCCTCGGAATTGCTCCGCAATTCCTGCGGGATTTCCGCTTCAATCCTTTGCGCGCTCCCGTAGTAAGAGCTCCTGTGGCAAAATTCGAAGTTCAGCCCAATGCATTGAGCCATGGTTAACGTGAGGCAAGGCGCCTGTTCACAAAACGCTTAATTCTTTTTATAATAGACTGGTTTAGCAGCCTGGTTTTGCTAAACAAGTCCTATCGTACAAAAGCTCGCGTTAAACGGAGGTTATTTATGGAAAGTATTACAAGCGCGATGGAAAACCATCTGAACAATCTGACCAAGCCAAGGGGCAGTCTGGGCAACCTGGAAGATTACTGCGTAAAAATGGCGGAAATACAAAAACAGGTTCCGCCCAAAATCGAAAAAAAAGGGGTATATGTTTTCGCCGGGGATCACGGCATTGCCGCTGAAGGGGTGTCTCTGTATCCGCAGGAAGTTACCCGCCAGATGCTGCTGAATATCCTTTCGGGCGGCGCGGGGATCAACGCCCTGGCCGGCGGATGCGGCTGGGAAATCATCACGGTGGACGCCGGTGTGCTGGGCGACGATTTTCCGCCTGATAATCAGATTCAGATTAAACCGCCCTGTTCTTTTCTGCGGGAACGTATCCGAGCCAGCAGCCGGAACAGTCTGCGGGAGGCGGCCATGAGCGCCGCTGAAACCGGACTCGCCCTGGAGCGGGGAAGGATGCTGGCAAAAGACGCGGCGGAGCGTGGTTTTGATATGACCGCTGTCGGCGACCTGGGCATCGGGAACACCAGCACCGCGGCGGCCATGCTCGTTGCCGCCGGTTTCAGCGCCGCCGATGTGGTGGACCGCGGTACCGGCATAGACAGCGCCATGCTGGAAAACAAGCGCCGTGTTGTGGAAGAAGCGGCCCGCCGCGCCAATGCGCCGGGGGGTGACGGCGAGGCCATACTGAGGGAACTCGGCTCGCCGGATTTCGCGATGATGGCCGGCTTCATTCTGGGCCTTGAAGGGAAGGGTATTGCCTGCGTCCTCGACGGCTTTCCGGTTACTTCCGCCGCCTATATGGCGTATCTTATAAACCCCGGGATCAGAAAATGGCTGTTCGCGGGGCATCTTTCAAAGGTCGCCGGTCACAAACCGGTGCTGGAACGCATGGGCCTTGAACCTATTGTCAATCTCAATATGCGCCTTGGAGAAGGAACCGGCGCGGTCATCGGCGGCCACATCGTCGAGCTTGGCGTGCTGGCTGCCCGCAGCATGGCCTCCTTTGCCGACGCCCATGTAAGCGACAGCGGCGGCGCCGAAGAAAAATACTGAGGCGGGCGGGAAGGATCAATTTCGGTGTTTGACCGTTTTCTTTCTACCCTCAGCGTGGTCTCGCGGATTCCGGGGCCGCGCTTCAAGTTTGATCCTTCACGGATGGATTTTTATCTTCCCTTTACCGGCCTTTGTCCCGCCCTGCCGGGCCTTCTGATCTTTTCCGGTTTTTCCTTCTTGTTCAAAAACCCGGCCCCGGCGGGCATTCCAGCCCTGACAGTTGTCCTCGTTCTCATTGTGCAGTACCTCGGTTTTAACCTCTTCCACCTGGACGGCCTGATGGATACGGCGGACGCTTTTCTGGGAAGCGCGAATCGGGAAAAGCGGCTGGCTATTTTGAAGGATTCCCGCGCCGGCGTGTACGGTTTTTTCGCCGGTTTCGCCGCCCTCGGTCTCAAGGCCGTTCTTCTCTACAGCCTTTTCCCCTTTGCCCGCGATTTTCCCGCCCTGGTTTTCGCCTATCCCCTCTGGGGCAGATTCAGCGCCGCCCTTGTCCCCTGCATGGTCAAACCGTTAAACCCCGGCGGCCTTGGCGCCTTGCTCAAAGACGCCCGTCCCCGCCGTTGTTTCGGCGGCGTTGTCCTTGCCCTGCTGTTGTGGGCGCTGCTCGTTTGGTGTTTGCTCAGGGCGGCGGCTTTTGCCGGCCTGCCGCAGTTCGCGATCCCACAGCTTGCGGGCAGTAATTCTCATCTGTCAATCATTACCGCGGCGCTTTCCCTTTTTGCGGTTTGTCCTTTTACCGCGCTTTTCTATGCCCGCCTTTACGGAAAATCCCTCGGCGGCTACACCGGCGACGCCCTGGGCGCGGCAATCGAAACAGCCGAACTGCTCTGCATGACTGCGGCGCTGGCGGCGCTGCAAACTGCCGTATATATTCCCGGTTAATCCCCGTAGCTTGCCGCGCGGAGTTTCCTTTTTCGTAACTATTCAGAAGGGAACTGTTTCTATACCTGGTCCGCACAGCGCCGCCTTTTTGTCCGCCTCACGTGTTATGTTTATGGAAAAAGCGATCGTTTGAAGCATATTTAAAAGAAAATGCTCCCGGGATCAGCTTGCTTACAGTAAGTGACGGCGACGATACAACAAGAGCGGCTGATAATATGGCCGCTGCACTTCAGGCAAATAATGACATTGTGGGGTATTCTGTATTTCCGGTATTTCCGGTTCAGTAGTTCCCCAGGTTGTCAAAGAAGCCGGCAGGAGAGATCAGATTACCATCCTCACCTATGATGTAGACAGGGCGGTGCTCGATATGCTGAAATTAGGCGATGCTGGCGCAGCAATGGCTCAGGGACAATACAATATGGGTCAGGCCGGTATTTTGTCTTGACGCCTAAACAAAAATACAGTAGTATACTACCAGAGGCAATTGATGTCAGACATAAACGAAATAACACCGCAGCCCCAGCGGGGATTAACCTTCGAAGATGTCTGGGCTGCAATGATGGAGACTGACCGAAGATTCAAAGAAACTGACCGGAGATTCAAAGAAACCGAGCGGAGATTCAAAGAAACCGAGCGCTTAATAGATAAAATAGGTAAACAGATCGGGGATGTCCACAATAAGTTCGGCAAGATGGCGGAACATATGGTAGCTCCCAGTATATCCAGGCGTTTTAACGAGCTGGGCTTCCATTTTGACGCGATAGCGACAAACGGCCAGAAAATACTTGATGAGCAGGGCAGGATACTTGCCGAAATTGACCTCTTGCTGGAAAACGGTGATTATATCATCGCTGTAGAAGTAAAGGTTGAACCCAAAGAGGCGGATATTTCCCATCACCTTAAACGCCTTGAAATACTCCGGGTCCGCATGGATAGGAGGGGCGACAGACGGAAGATCCGCGGGGCAATAGCCGGAGCGATTTACGACAAAGCGGTGAAAGAAGCGGTAATAGAGGCGGGCATGTATGTGGTAGCCCAAAGCGGGGATACCATGAAGGTAGAAATACCGGAAGATTTTAAACCCCGGGATTGGGAAGCGGCTTTATCGGTTTAGATGGATCTCCGTGGACCAGGGCTCCGCGGTATCTGGAACGTGGGGCAATTACTTGCCCGGAGGCTCGTTCGGGAGGAAATGTATAATACTCTCCCCTACAAGCGATAACTTGGCGTTCAGGGATTTCTTTTAAAAAGAAATGTGCGGTCATAGACGCGGTGTGAGAGGACTGCCGCTCAAATAATGGGCGGCCTCCTGCCCGATTACTCCCGCCGCGCCCGCGCGCTTACAACCGAAGAAAAGACAACCGCCGCAACAATAACACAGCCCCCGGCAACCACCGAAAGGGCGGGCCGTTCGCCGGTTACCAGGAATACCCAGACGGGGTTGAGCACCGGCTCAATGGCGGCGATCAGCATGGCCTGAACCGCCCTGATGCGGCGGATGCCGTAGGCGAACAGCGCCGAGGCCGCGCCGATTTGGAAAATTCCCATAAAGAGCATGCTGAACACGTTGGCGGCGTCCGGTTCCGGGGGATATAAAAAGAAAAAAGGAAGCGAAAAAGCCGCGGTGGTGATGTGGGCGCAGATCATAATGTCCGCGGGGTTGCCGTCCCTGTACATACGCATGACCACCGAGTTTGCCCCGAAAGCAAGGCCGGAAACCAGGGCCAGACAGTCCCCCAGGAGGGAACCGCCGGCCAGACCGCCGCTGAACACGAGAAACATCCCGGCGCCGACCATGAGCAGGGCGATCCAGTGCTCCCAGTGGGGTCTTTCCCGCAGAAGAAACCAGGCCAACAGGCACGCCCATACCGGCGCGGTGTACTGCAGCAGGATGGCGTTTGCCGAAGCGGTGAGTTTGTTGGCAATCACGAAGAGGATCATCGTGGCGGCGTAGCAGAGACCCGACGCGGCAAGGATCGGGACGCAGCGCCGGGGGACGGCCGGCTCGCGGGAACAGCAGCGCAGCAGAAACAGGACGGCCAGGGCCAGAAAACTCCTGCCCCCGGCGATAAGCGCCGGATGCCAGTCCACCAGTTTGATGAACAGGCCGCTGGTACTCCACAGCACGGAGCAGAGAAGCACGGCTCCCTGCCCTGCCATTCGCCGTTCTTTGGGCGTTCCCCTGATACCTGACATTTACCCATAGTAGCCGAAATTCGCCGTTTGTGGAACCGGCTAAACCTGTCTTTTCAAATGCCGATACTATAAAAGCGGAGGTTGAATTGATCAGGGGATGGTATACCGGGGCCAGCGGCATGAGGGCCCAGCAGTGGCGGCTTGACGCCGTAGCGAATAATTTGGCGAATGTGGACACGGACGGTTACAAACGGGACGTGGCGGCGTTCAAGGCTTTTCCGGAACTGCTCATCAGACGGCAGGACGACGACGGGGTGTATCTGCATCCCTTCGGCTCCGCCGACGCCGCTCCCATCGTGGGAAAGATGGGATGCGGTGTGGAACTCAACGAGTTATTCACCAATTTCGATCAGGGCGCGCTCAAGGAAAGTCAGAGCGATTTTGATCTTGCCCTGGACGGCAAGGGATTTTTCAGCGTCGCCACCCCCTGGGGTGAGCGCTATACCCGCAACGGCTCTTTTCAGCTTGGCAAAGAGGGCTTTCTTGAGACCAAAGAAGGCTATCCGGTACTCGGCGAAAACGGCCCCATCAGGGTCAAGGCCAACAATTTTCAGGTTGATAAAAACGGCCGGGTGTGGATCAACGCCGCGTATCCCGACGAGCCGGAAGTTCTGGCCGGCAGGGAAAGCAACAACTGGGAGGACCCGGTTCTGTTCGACACCCTGAAACTGGTCGATTTTGACCTTGATCGCTATCTTGAAAAACAGGGATCAAGCCTGTACCGCGAAAGCGAGACCTCGGGCCCCGCCGCCGTTATTGAGGAAGGCGCGCGTCCAAAGGTGCTGCAGGGCTTTACCGAGGCTTCCAACGTGGACCCGGTAGTGGAGATGGTCAGAATGATAGAAGTAAACCGCGCTTATGAGGCGAACCAAAAAATGATCCAGGCCGGGGAAACGGCCCTTGGTACCTTGATAAACCAGGTTGCGAGGATTCAATAGGAGCTAAACGATGGTTAGAAGTTTATGGACCGGCGCTTCCGGAATGATAGGCCAGCAGGCCAATATCGACACGATCTCCAATAATCTTGCCAATGTGAACACCCACGGCTACAAAAAGCAGCGGGCGGATTTTGAGGACCTGATCTATCAGACCGTCAAAGTCGCCGGAACGCCGGCCACCGAGGACACCGTCGTGCCCGTGGGCATCCAGATGGGCCACGGCGTCAAACTGGCGGACACCCAGCGGGTATTTTCCCAGGGTTCGCTGCAGGCCACCGATGTGCCCACCGACATGGCAATAGCCGGCGAGGGCTTTTTCAGAATCCAGATGTACGATGGCTCCTGGGCATACACAAGGAACGGCAATTTCAAGGTAGACTCCGACGGCCGCATGGTTACCGGCAACGGCTACTGGCTTTTGCCCGACATTATCATGCCCGAAGGCTTTTTGCCCGAATCGGTCACCGTCACCCAGGACGGCAGGGTCAGCGTAAAAGTCCCCCGAATTGACGAGAACGATCCGGTTAACGTCGGCCGGATAGAGCTGTACCGTTTTCCGAACCCCGTGGGTCTGAGCACCATCGGGGAAAACCTTTTCAAAGTAACCCAGGCTTCGGGGGAACCCATCCCCGGCAGGCCCGGCTTTGAAGGCATGGGCAGTATTCAGCACAAGTATCTTGAAATGTCCAATGTCGCGGTGGTGCAGGAAATGGTGAACCTCATCGTAGCCCAACGCGCCTACGAGTTCAATTCCCGTACCATCCAGACCAGCGACAACATGCTGGGAACGGCAACCGGCCTGAAGCGGTAGGCTGATTATGGATGTGGGCAGCCTCACGGCGGCGTACCTTGATGAATACCGGCTTAACGCTTCGGCGGCCGGTTTGGCCGGGCGCGTTGAGCGGATGGACGCGGACAAAGGGGGATCCGATTTCGCCGGCCTTCTCAAAAAGGCCGTGCGCCAAAATGACGGCGGAGAGCGCGTCCCAAAAGCGGCCGTCGACAAAACCGATAAACTCTACGAGCAATGCCTGGAACTGGAAACCTTTTTGGTAAAAACCCTGATCGGTTCAATGCGGAGCACCATACAAAAATCCGGTCTTATTGACGAAAGCTTCGCGGGAAAAATGTACGAGGACATGCTCTACGACGAATACGCCAAGGACTTTGCGAAGAACGCCGGATTCGGCCTTGCCGAACAGGCCTACCTGGAATTAAGCGGACGCCGCGGCGAAGTGATAATCCGCCAGACAATATGAAACGCCCCCTCGAATAAACACGGGTTTACCTGCGGTGCAGGAACTTGTGTATTACATCCTGCCAATTACAGTAACCGATCCATGGTAATACAAATCATCAGGTTTAGTTGGTAAACTATCATAATCAATTATTTCGATATTTCCATTTTGAGGCTCAATTAAATAAGCCTGTTTATGTATGTTGTCTACAATCAGGTTCCTCCAGTGATTAGGCTCATCATAGATCATAGCTTTTACTCTTTTAGTATCATATAAACCTAATTTTTTCATTTCAGTATTAAATAGCACAAAAAATTCTATGGAATATCCCGTACAAATTTTTTTTGGATATGGTTCCGGTGATTCTTGGGGAGCGCGGCCTATCTTGTTACCTGACATTATGGCTCTGTAATCGTAATCATAGGTGGTTCGTCTGTATATCTGCCTTGCTATGCCCTTCCCTATATTAGCGTATTGATGGATCACCTGTGTATTATCAGGAGGTGGATTTGAAATTGTAGTTGTTGATATATTTGGACTTGAATAGTAGCTATTTAAGTTGTTGAAAAAAGTTCCGCATGAGGCTAATAATAACGAAAAAAGCAGCGTTAAAATTTTTTTCATCTAAAACCCCAAGCCATGTAAATAGTTTTCGACTTCATTTTTATTGCTAGTATCAATGTAATTCTTGTCGGTGTTATTAACGGCAGCCTTTTTGGTTATAGTCCAGGTTCCATTTCCGTTGTACCTATACTCATAGGCATCCTTCATAAACAAATTTGATTTTTGCCTTTGTTCATACGAGATGCCAAAATATTCAGTTAAAATGTTTGATTTAACCGTTATAGAGCTTCCATCTGTCTTTGGAAGCGTATACTCTATTCTTGGTGAAGGCGGTCTGCCATGTTCCTTCTGCACCGGGCATCCTTTCACGACAATCCCCAAAAAAACAACGATGGCTACGCTTACAATCAACACTTTAAAAATATTTTTCGTTTCTGTTTGATGAGAGTATGATTCATGCAGTATTTCCCGATCAATATTATAATCATTATATGATTCTGGTTGATAATAGCTTTTCTTTAATTTTTCAATTCTCTCCCGTTCAATTTTTTCTTGACTGAGTCTTTCTCTTTCCCGCCCCTCCAATTCTTCTTGTCTCAATTCTTCCAATTTAGCTTCCTGGTATTTTTCATACATATCGTTAATTTCTTTCACTTTCTCTTCAGCCTGTCTTATTGTTTCCGGTCCCATATCATTTACTTTATCCGGATGGTGTTTCCCTACCATTTTCCGGTATGCGATTTTCAATTGCTTTTCATCGCATGGGTAAGGGCAGTTAAAATAAGCGCAAATGTCCTGAACAGTAGTACAGGAACGCCGATATTCATAGGCCTTTTCATGTTCATACGTTTTTTCATATATTATTTTTGAAAATGTTACTATATGCCTACGAATAGCCTCTGTGGGACTTTTAACCAGCCACCCGGCTTCTAACCATGCTTTTGCATGAACATGATGCGTTGTATCATTTGCCCACCACGCACTATGATTATATGCGGAATGGCATAATGGGAATCCCAGTATTCTTTCTATTTCCTGAAAAGTTAAAACTACTTCGGTTTTATTCGATTTTTGAAGAAAAAAATTTAATGGTTCATATTTTGACATTTATGGCTCCCTCCTATACTAAAATTGAGAGAGTATACAGTTAAATATTCAACGTGCCTCGTTTTCCACATAAATTTATCGCCTGCATTTCATCTTGGGTTAAAATATTCCAGCGCCCTTATATACATTGCATTAATATCTTTTTTATCATAATGATCTTTATTAATCATTTCCCGGTATGCCCGGTGTAATTCTTTCTGGTTTAGTGGTGGAGATTGGAAACCAAAATACGAAAAGGATTGTTGAAAAGAAATATTACCATCCGGCATTACCGGATGCGCTTTTGTATAGTCATTCAGAAAAACTTCAGCGGCTTTATAGAACCAGTCGTGAGGGCCTCCGTCTGGAAAATAATCAAAATCATAGCCTTTCTTCCCTAACAATAGAAAGTCATTATGGATTTTTTTACTTCTAAATTTAATCGTTTTCTTATTGAACGGGATAGATTGTGTCATATTGCAGAAAGGACGCACATAATCATAAGGGGCAAAGAGAATTACTTCGGTATCACGTCCCAATTTTGAAAAATCATCTTTAAGGTGGTTAATATCCTTATATCCATAATTATCTGTACGCTTTACATATTCTGGCATATCTCCGGCTGTAGAATAGGTAATATCATAGGCGGGTATTTTGAAATCTGCCCTGATTATTCCCCAGCCGGCGGAAAGGATATAAAATTGACCGCGAAATTCATTATAAAGTTCTCTATAAATATCGCGTTTATATAAAAGGTAAGCGGGAACCAGATTATTATGTTTTTGTTCAAGCACTAAATCCCGCCATGTTCTATTCTCTTCCGGTATCTTATCATCAGGTTTATAAAATTTCACTCCGTCTTGGGAAACTCCCCGCGGAGAAGCGACAAACTTGACGGCGGGTTGGTCATCTTTATAAATAAACTGATTATTATTTTTTTCACTGGAACAACATAATACCGGAATAATATTTTTACTCATCATTATACCTCAACGGCAAAATACCTAAAGTTATTTGCTAAGTTTTTCCATGCAACGTGATATTCTTGCAAGCTGCATTAAAAGTTTAAATTGAAAAGTTGCTTCAATATAAAAGCCGTCAAATTTTATATTTCCCAGCAATTCATCAATCTTTGCCAAATCCATAATTTCCTCGAATGAGCCTCCGCGAAGCAGAGCTCCGGGGTATTAAACCAGACTTTCGAATAAACCGGTCATAAGCATTTAATTATATCAAGTATTTTGTCCTCTGCGAAGCGGCGCATGGATGCCGCCTGTCAGAACCCGTTCAGATTTTTGTTGCGTCCCTCATGCTGCACCCCAATTTCAAGGTTGTCACGGAGTAGGGCGCGCTTGTTGATTTTTGTGCCTTTTCGGTAAAAAGACACAAACCACGATTTCAGGGCTAACGGTGTTGCCGCTGAATGGACCGGCTCCCCGGTACGGGGCGTTCCGTAGTAACCTGTAGTTCCCCTGCTTCATTCTTCCTCTTTGCGCGGTTTTTTGCGATAATAGACTGATATGGCTGTTAATGCGGCTAATCCGCTGATTGTCCAAAGCGACAGAACCCTGCTTCTTGATGTGCATGCCAAAAGGGCCGAGGAGGCCCGATCGGCGATTATGCCTTTCGCGGAGCTGGAAAAATCGCCGGAACATATTCATACCTATCGCATAACTCCCCTCTCCCTCTGGAACGCCGCCGGAGCGGGCTTTCAGCCTTCGGATATCGCGAAGGTACTTGATGCGTACAGCCGCTACCGGATTCCCGGCGGCATTGCGGAGGGCTTTGCGGATACCATGTCCCGTTACGGGAAGATCAGAATGGCGCATCCCGAAAGCCATTCGCAAGAGGACGGTGATGCGTTGCCTGACGAACTGTTCTTGCTGATTGAAGAGGAGGCGGTATGGGCGGAGATTGCGGCGCTTAAGACGCTGGAAAAATTACTTCAAAAAACCGCGGGCGGTTTTTCCCTGCGCCTTGTGGATCGGGGAACGGTCAAACGGGAATTGATCCGGGCCGGATGGCCGGTACAGGACGAAGCGCCCCTGACCAGGGGAGAAGAACTGGATATCCGCCTGCGGACGGAGTGCCTTTCGGGAAGGCCCTTTGTCCTGCGGGATTATCAGATCGAGGCGGCCCGTTCGGTGCTGGGAGACGGCGGTCCCGGCACGGGATACGGGGTGGTGGCCCTTCCCTGCGGTTCGGGGAAGACGATTGTGGGCATGCTGATAATGTCCCTGCTCAAAACCAATACCCTGATACTGACAACCAATGTGGCGGCGGTACACCAGTGGATCGAAGAGTTGCTGGATAAAACCGAATTAAGCCGCGGGCAGATTGCCGAATATTCAGGGGATTCCAAGGCGGTGGCTCCGGTTACCATCGCTACTTACCAAATTATCACCTGGCGGCCCTCGAAGAAAATGTACGAAAACCGGAACGGCGGGGATGGGGAGAATACCGTCCGCCCCGCCCCGGCTGAAAAGCCGGAAAGGCCGGAGAGGGAATCGGACTATCCCCATTTCCGCCTGTTTCGGGAACGGCCCTGGGGGCTGATCATCTACGACGAAGTGCATCTGCTTCCGGCCCCTGTGTTCCGCATAACGGCGGAACTGCAGGCGGTAAGGCGGCTGGGGCTGACGGCAACGCTTATCCGCGAAGACGGCGCCGAAGACGCGGTGTTCAGCCTGGTCGGGCCGAAACGTTACGATATACCCTGGAAAGACCTTGAAGCCAACGGCTGGATTGCCGAAGCCCTCTGTACCGAGATACGGCTGGATCTTCCGGAGAACCTCAAGGTGCCCTACGCCGTCGCCGCTCCCAGGGAAAAGTACCGCATTGCAAGCGAAAACCCGCTGAAAGAAGACATTGTGCTCCAGCTTGTCGAAAATCATCCCGATGATCATATCCTCGTCATCGGTCAGTACCTTTTCCAGCTTAACGCTTTGGCAAGGCTGCTCAGGGCGCCGATTATCACCGGCAAGACGCCTAATGCGGAAAGGGAGCGGATATACGGCAGCTTTAAGCGCGGGGAGGTGAGGGTTATTGTAGTTTCCCGCGTTGCCAATTTTGCCATTGACCTTCCCGACGCTTCAATGGCGGTACAGGTTTCAGGTTCATTCGGTTCGCGGCAGGAAGAGGCCCAGCGTCTGGGACGGATACTCCGCCCAAAGGGACGTAATGCGTGGTTTTTTACCCTGGTTTCGCGTTACACCGTTGAAGAAGATTTTGCGGCTAACAGGCAGAAATTTTTGGCAGAACAGGGATACAAATATTCGATTCAGCATTGGAACAATCCGTCTCTTATGCTTAAAAAAGAAAAAGCTGACGATGGGACGGCCTCAGAATGAATGTTTTCCGGCCGGTTGAGTTTTGGAAATCCGCTATAATGACCCTGCCGGATAATTCCTTTTTTGAACTGTTAGGGAGCGTGTTCGGCAAAATCAAGACACCCTTTAACAAACAAATCCTGTTGGCCGATTTAGAGATGTTTCTGTTGCGTGAAGATATTCAAAAAAATATCGCCTGTTACTTTGACCTGAACGATGCCCGTATTATCGCCGCCGCAGCCGTCCTGGGAGAACCCGCTCCCGGCGATCTTGAAGGTTTTTTTTCAGGCGAACTGAGTTACGCTGAACTGCATGACCTGATAATCAATCTGGAAGAACGGTTTATCTTCTACCGTTTTCAGGAAAACGGCCTGAGCCGCCTTGCGCTGAACCCTGTTCTTGAGCCGGTTCTGTCTCCCCTTATAAAAGATACGTCTCTGCTCTTTCCGTCGCTTGATGCATCTGATGCCCCTCCTGACGCGCCCCGCACGAACCTGCCGCTTAATGACCGGATACTGGCGGGCCTGCTTTCCTTTGTTTTGGAAAGAGAGACATTTTTCAGAAACGAGGGGGAAATTCTCAAGCGGGTAAGCGCTACGGGAAACAAAATATTCCCCGGCCTTGATTTGGTGTCCGTCATCGGCGGCCTGCGGGCGATAGGACTGTTCCGTTCCCATGATGCTAAACTCGTTCCCGATTATCGGTATTTTGCCGATTTCGGAAAACTCAGCCCGCTGGAGCGCATGGAATACTGTGCCGCGGGGATCTATTGTTTTCGAAGCGCGAATGCTCCCGGTGCTGTTTCGCCGTATCTGTTCCAAACCCAGGTCAGGAACATGACCGGATTCATTCACCGCTTTCTCAATTCACTTGAAGCGAAGCGCCTCTACCCCGATAAGACACTGAAGCGGCTTGCCGGTATTTTGAAATACGAAAACACGGATACCATGCGCGCTGTCCCGGCATTGGCGGCATCGGGAGAAGAAAAAAATATTGACAGCGGCATTCTTGTTGAATGTCTTGAAATGAGCGGACTATTGCTTCCGGTTTCCGCCGGGTACCGGCGGCTTGGCCCCCTGGCCGCACAACAGGCGGGGCCGGAAACCGCAGCCGAACCAGCCGGGGCAAAATCGCCGGTCATCGTCATGGACACGGCTTTTTCCTGCCTGGTCTATCCTGAAATCAGCTACACGGACGCTGTCAGTCTCGCCTCAATGCTTGCCGTCCGTGACGCGGGCCTGTCGCTCCGCTTTGACCTGACCAGAGATTCCGCCATTCGCGCCTTTAACCGCTCCATCTCCGCCGCCGGGATGATAGAACTGCTGAAACGGCTTTCGGCCGACAGAATAGACGAGAGCCTAATCTGGACCCTCAGGGATTGGGAAGGACGCTACGGTGAAGTTTCCCTCCGCCGGGGTCTGGTACTCAGCCTTTCGCCGGAGCGCCGTTATCTCGCGGAAATGGAATCCCTGTCATGCCTCATCAAAGAGACTCTCGCGCCGGGGCTCTATCTGCTTTCCGAAACGGCGGAAGACAAAGCCATAAAATCCCTGCAAAAAGCCGGCGTGAATATGGTGGCCTGCCGCACTGAAAGCGCCGACAAAACCGGGGCTTCCGGCGCGTTTCGCAGCCCCTTCCCCCCGCCTGCTTCCGTCTCCCAGTCCCGCAAAAAAAATCTCCGCGCCTTTGTCGGGCCCTCTCCGGATGAGAAAACCCGGGCAGATACCGCGTCTTCGGCATCCGCCTTAATTGCCGGTTTTTTTTCCATACTGGAACAAATGCGGGACGGGGGCACGGGCCCACGGCTCGGTAAGGCAGAACACGATGAGCTGGCCGCCCGAATTAACCGGCGGCTGGTGCTCTGCGAATCCCAGCTCAGGGATGCCTCGGTACGTTATGAGAAACTGGAGGCCCGTTCTCTGGACTATGTGGGGAAGGCGATGATAGCGAAGCAGGCTATCGCTTTTCATTCGCCGGTGGAGATAATCAGGTCCGGCAAAAGCGGGGAAAGACTATTCGGAATCCCCACTGCTCTGGAAAAGAAAGGAGGCGAAAGCATTCTCATCATCAGCCCCCTTGAAGGCGGCGGCGATTCTCTTCGGATTCCCCTGGGGAAGATCAGTCTGCTGCGGCGGATCAAAAAATCCATTTTCGAAAACAGTTCCCGACAGGTTCCTTAGCAGAGCCTGTGGATATATTTTGATGTTGCAAAATATTTTGGGGAAATACGGCATACGGCAAGGAATTAGGAGCATGGGCATCCTGAAACGAGGGGAGTTGGGGTCAGTGCTACCAGTCGGTGGAAAAATCCTTCCCCTCCGCCAGGGCTTCCAGCGCCGCGCTAGTCACCGCGAGGTACCGTTCAAGCATCGAGAATTCCGTTATGCCGTTTACCTTCACATTCAGCCTCCTAAGGCTCCCCCGGAAGAAGATCATGGTATCGTCTTTTTTCTTTTTGTCCCGGTAGATAAAGGTCACTCCCAAAAGCGGCGGCCCTTCCTGTGCCGGCTGCTCCAAAAGGACGCCGTCATTGGAAGCGCTGATCAGGAGACGGTAGAATTTGCGAAACAGGTCGATGTCGAGAGGCTTGCCATCCAGGGCGGCCTCAAGGGAAGCGTTATTTTCTCCGGACAGCCGGATCAGACGGGTATCCCGTCCCTGTTCTATCCGGATGGATTCAAGGTCCGTAATAAAGGGGGTCAAAAACCAGCGCATTACCAGCTTTTCATAAACGGTACTGATGAAAGCCTTGTTTTCTATCCGGTGTACTACCCGTTGATCATCCCTGGCAAGGAGGTAAGCGCCCTGGTACTGTACCACCCTAAGGATGATACGGAAGGGTTCCTCTTCTTCACTTCTCTTGTAATCATACTCCGCCCTAACCCAGGGACTATCGAAGCCAAGGGCCTCAAGCTCCCCGTCGCTGAGGTTGTAGTCAAACACTTCAATGTTGAGGAGCCCCGTGAGGGAGGAGAAGACTTCGATACATTCCTTCTGATCGATCTCATGGAGCGCCGGGGATCTGACGAGGTGACTGGCGGCGCCGAAGCTCGATGCGATTCGCATGTCCTCCTCGCTGTCTGCCTTTACTTCGGTAATCACGATGGGCCGGGGAAAGGCTTTGCCGTCAAGGCGCAGGTATTTTATCGCATCCAGGGGCGACGGATAAGCCCTGGGGGGCACGATTTCATAATTGATAAAATTTTTCAAAGGCTGGAGGAATCGAACCACCCTGCTGCGATCCATAAGGTAGATCCGGTTTTCCCCGCCGCTTGTAAAATACCGCCCACGGGAAATCGGCTCTTCGGCGCCGAAAATCAGGGACAGGGCTGAACCGTCGGCATAACGGATGGTCACCACCGCATCGGGATCATCAAAACCATAGAGGGTTTTTTCCTCCTCACGGTCCGACACCAGGGTTAGATATTCAACCCTGGAGGATTCATCAAGGAGCAAAAGGAGATATTCGGCGTTCACCTCTCCCATGGGAAGATCCGCCAGTATAAATCCCCCTTCCTCCTGCCATACGGAGAATTCATCGTAGCGGTTTTTTATTTGTATTTCTTTAATATCATTAATACTAAAAGCCGCGAGGGATCCCCCTGCGGCCGCTTCTTCCCTTTCGGGGCGCAGAAAAAAAAGGAAGCTCCCCGGCACAAGCAGCAACAGGAACAATAATATCCATATCCGCCCTTTCATGCGCGTTTTCTCTTAATCCAAATCACCAGACCTGCGATTAATATGACGGCGGGGAACAGAAATATAAAAACCAGTCCCAGGATGTTGACGGTAAACCGGGGAAGATTAAGACCCCTGCCGGTAAAACTTTTGGGACTCAGGGGGATTATGTCCTGCCGGCCGGAAAGCCGGTTTAATAAATTGACCAAGTATTCGGTATTGGCAAAGGCAGGATTGTCCACCGCCAGGGTATCCAGTATCCCTGCGGAACCTGCGGCCAGTACATTGGAAACCTTTTCGGCCTTGCCGGTCTCCCGGTTGATCACCGAGTATCTGCAGAGTACCAGCGCAGGAAAGGGACCGCGGATTACCGCATCATCGGCGGTGAAGGTGTCCGGGGCGTTTGGAGGACGAACCCCGGCGGAGGGGCCAAAGTCCAGCAGCGATTTCACCGAATAGTTATTCCGGTAGTCAAAGAGAATCCGCAGGGGACGGCTGACCGGCGCCAGCATCGGTTTGGAATTGGTTCTGAGGAGTCCCGAAAACTCTTCCTCAGCATAATCCGCCATGGCGTAGAAGGGCTGATAGTTGTATACCCGCATTTCGTCGGTTTCAAAAACCACCCCGTCTTCCACCGAGACCCCCCATTCACGGAGGAAAACGGCGATCCTTTCAAGGGATGGCTGGGAAGGATCGGCGCAATAAAAAAGGGTCTTGCCGTAGTTTCCATCGTTGAAGAGGAAGCTGTCGAGAAGCTCCAGTTCCCGGGGGGTAAAATCTTCCTTGGGCGCGATAATCAGGATCATGTCCGTACCGGGATCTATACCGCCCCGCACCAGATTCCAGGAGACCGTTTCGTAATTGTTTTTCTCCAGGACAAGGGCAAAATCATCCATGGTATATTCGGCATGGCCGGTGATAAACGCCGCCCGCACCGGCTTGTCACTGGTAACGCTCAGGATGGCGGTATAGATTGCCTCCTCCGCCCTGGAGGACACGATGGAAAGTTCCCCCTGCCGGCCCCTGGCATAGTTGAAGAGTTCCTCGGTCTTCACCAGAGAATATTTTCCCCTGCCGGTTTCCCCCATCAGGGCAACGAGGATGTCTCCGTGCTTTATGATAAGGCCGGGGTAGGAGGATGCGAATTCGGGATTCCGCACATAATCCACATACACCAGGGAAATACGGGGACTGTTCTTTTCAAACTGTTTAAATACCTCGTTGGCCTGGGCATTGTAGGAGGAGGTTTCGGCAAAGGTTTCTTCCCTGGCCAGTACATAGATACTTATGTCTTTTTGCAAATTTCTGATATATTCCCCGGTTCGTTCCGAGAGTTTGAAGAGTTTTGCCCTGGTCAAATCGAAACTCAGTCCGGGAAAGCGCTGCACCAGGAGCATGGCTACGGCATTGAGCAGACACACAAAGACCGCGGCGAAAAGAATCGAGACCGCCCCCAATCTGCCCGATTTGCCGGGAAGAGTGATCCGCGCCATGTTAGGTCCTCCGCCGTTTTTCAAACCGGGTCACGGTGAGAAACACAAAAAAAGCGGAGATGCTGATGAAATATATTATATGATCAATCCCCAGAATACCCAGGGTGAAATATTCATACCGGGTGTTAAAGGAGAGGAACTTCAACAGCTCCGCCAGGGAACTTTTCGGCAGAATCACGGCCGCTCCGTCCAGTAGCATCATCAGGAACCCCGCGCAGTAACCGCCTATAGCGGCGATGATCTGGTGCTCCGTCAGGGCGGAGATAAAGAGCCCTATGGCAGTAAGGGCGCTCCCCAGCAGGAAGAGCCCCGTAAAGTGACCGATAATGACCGGCCACTCCGCCCCGCTGACCGCCTCCACCACCAGCGAAACCAGCAGAACGCCGCTCAGGGCCAAAAGGTATACGCAGAGGGCGGCCAGGTATTTTCCGGTGATCACCGCGGCGCCGCCAAGGGGAGACATGAGAAAAATGAAGTCGGTTTTCATCTTGCGGTCCTCGCTTAAAAGGCGCATGGTCAGAATGGGGACAAGAAACAAGGTGACGGTAAAGAGGGTGCTAAAGAGGAGCCTGAGATCGCTGGAGTTGCCGTAAAGGTTGTAGTTGAAAAAAAAGAAACCCGTAAAAAGCCAATAGGCCCCTATGAATACATAACCCAGGGGGGTATAAAAGTAAGCCTTGAATTCCCTTTTCAGTACCGCCGTCATGTCAGTTCTCCGCCCCCTTTACCAGATCGATAAAGACCTTTTCCAGTGAAGCGCCGTCCTCCCCGGCATCGCCTGAACCCCCGGCCCCGGTACGCATATCCGCCGCTATCCGTCCCCGGTGAAGCACAATTACGCGGCCGCAGAGCGCCTGTACCTCCGGAAGGATATGAGACGAGAGGATCACCGTGCGGGTCTTTCCCAGTTCAAGGATCAGATTCCGTACTTCGATTATCTGGGCCGGATCGAGGCCCACCATGGGTTCATCCAGGACCAGAATCGCCGGGTCCCCTGTCAGGGCGGCGGCTAATCCTACCCGCTGACGGTAACCCTTTGAGAGATTCCCGATAAGCCGCCCGTATACCTCCTCAATGCCGGTCCTGGCGCAAATCTCCGCCATCCGCTCCTTCCGGTTTTCCCGCAGCTTCTTTAGGTCGCACACAAAATCCAGATACTCAGCGACTTTCATGTCCGTATAGAGGGGCGGCGTCTCCGGCAGGTAGCCGATATGTATCTTTGCCTTCTCCGGTTCCGCGGCAATATCGATACCGTTGATCAAGACCTTCCCTAAGCAGGCAGGCAGGCAGCCGGTAATGATATTCATGGTAGTGGATTTTCCTGCCCCGTTAAGGCCCAAGAGTCCCGTAATTTCCCCCTTCTCCAGGGTAAAGTCGAGATTTTCAATCGCCCGATGGCTGCCGTAGTTCCTGGTAAGGCCCGATACTTCTACCATTACCAGCCCCTTGAGGTAATGGCATTCATGGCGACTCCTGTACGGCCTTTTCAAGAATATCGATAAGGGCGATTATCTCGTCCCTGCGGTACAGGGTTTTATCCCCCGCCCGGATGCGGTTCAGAAACAGCCCCAGTTCCTCATGGAAAATCCCCGTGGGGGGAAGGTTGATTCCCGTGGGGATCTTTATCTTTTCCTCAATGCTGAATTCCTCCGGAGGGCCCTCATTTTTATAGGCGCTGAGTTTATTACCGTCGTATACCACCAGGGCCTTTTCAAAATACACCCGCCAGGAGGCGGTAAAGGGGATATCCGCATTGTACCAGGCTGCCTCGGCGCAGACATTGAGGCCCTGATAATGATAAAGAAAACGATAATATTCCCGGTAGCCAATCCCTTCACGTCCCCCTGAAACAGCCTCGCAACGTTCCGGCTTTCCGAAGAGGCTTATAATGAGGTCCAGATCATGGATATGGAGATCAAAGGGGATAAGGCCGCTTTTGGTCTTGTCGAAGAGCCAGCCCCCGCTGGCCCATTTGGGACAGGCGGAGAGGCGCAGAAACACCGCGTCCAGGGGCTTGCCGAAGCGCCGGTCCTCCACCAGGGCGTGAAGGACCTTGGAGGCGGGGTAGAACTGCGCCACATGACCTACAAAGAGGGGCGCCCCCTTCTGTTCCGCCAGGGCGTACATCTCCCGGACATGGGCGCCGCTCAGGGCCAGAGGCTTCTCGCAGATCACCGGGATGCCCCGGGTCAAAGCCTCCATCACGCAGTCCCGGTGGAGAAAGGAGGGAACGCAGACATCCACCACGTCAAGCGGCCCGGCCCTGAGCAGAGACCCCAGGTCTTCATAACAAGGGATACCCTTCGCCTCCGCCCGCTGCCGTCCCGCCTCCGAGGGATCGCAGACCGCCGCCACAGTACAGTCCTCCAGGTACTGATAGGTGGAAAGATGTACCTGCCCTATACCGCCCAGGCCGACTAATCCAATCTTAAGCATTCCGGCCCTCCTTATACAAATTGCCGCATATACCGGTAACTCTGTTCGATGCCCTGCTTTACCAGTTCCGCATTACCCTCAAAAGCCTTGTCCTCCACTTCGATACAGGCTGGCCCCTGGTACCGGATATCGTAAAGGGCGGAACAGAAAGCGCCAAAGTCAACGCTCCCCAGACCGGGCAGTTTGGGGGAATGCCAGAGGGCCGGATAGGAGAAGTAACCATATTCATCGAGCTTCTCCTGATACACCTTAATATCCTTAAAGTGGACATGGAAGATCCGGTCTTTGAATTCGTAGAGGGGCTTTGTACAGCTTGCCCCCTGAAGGTAGAAGTGGGAAGGATCGTAGTTGAGGCCGAAATTGGGACTGGGAATAAGGGTAAACATCCTGCGCCAGATGTCCGGGGTACAGGCCAGGTTGCTGCCCCCGGGCCATTCATTGGCGGTGTAGAGCATGGGGCAGTTTTCAATACCGATCTTCACCTTCTTTTCCCCGGCAAATTTGATGATCGGGGTCCAGGTTTTCCTGAACAGCTCCAGGTTCTCCTCCACGGTCTTGTTTTTATCCCTGCCGATAAAGGTAGTTACCATGCCGATGCCCATTTGGGCGGAAACCTCTATCAGCTTCCTGATATGCTTCACCGCCGCTGCCGCTGCCTCCTTATCGGCGTCCAGCGGATTGGGATAGTAGCCCAGGGAACTTATGGAGATACCCTTTTCTTTCGCATAGTCCTGATAGTAGGCCATCTTCCGGGCCGTAAGCCCTTCAAGATCAATATGGGTTACCCCCGCATAACGGCGCAGGGCCTTTCCCCTGGGCCAGCAGCAGACCTCAAGACATTCAAAACCCACCCCGGATGCATAATCCACCACTTCCTCAAAACTCAAATCCGGCAGAATCGCCGTTACCAGTCCAAGTTTCATATAACCCCCTTATATTTGCGGAAGCAGACTTTTAAGAAAATTAACGGCGGTAAGGATATCCTCTGCGGCGTTTTCCTTTACCTCCCGTTCTATAGTAAGGTATCCGTCATAAGCTATTTCCCTGAGAGCCCTGAGGTAGGGGAGCCAGCGGACATTGCCCTGACCCAGGGGCGTTTCGGTAAACCAGGCGGAGACCTTGCTAATGGCTTCGATCCCCCCCTGGGCGAAGAGGCCGTAGACCTCCCCGGGACCGGCAAAGTGGTTCATCCTGCCGTCCTTCGCATGAGTGTGAACAATGGCGTCACCGGCGCAGCGCACCCCCTCCACCTCATCATCACCGGTCACCATCACCAGGTTGGCGGGATCATAGTTAATGCCGATACCCCGGCCTCCGGCTTCCCCGTTGCACGCATCCACAAAGGCCCTCAGACGGGCAACCGGCTCGGGGCCGGTTTCTATTGCCACCACAGCCCCGCAGGAGGCGGCATAGGCGCCGATCTCAACGCAGGCTTTCTTCATGAGGGCGTATTTTTCGCTGTCCCCGTTGTCGGGGACAATGCCGATATGGGTAGTAACAATCCGGCAATTCAGTTCCCGTGCAAGATCCACCACCCTTTTGAGGTAATCGATCTTTTGGTAATTATCGGCGGCAATCTCAAGACCGTGCCCCCCCAGCTCCCCGCAGAGGGCCGTCACCTCCTGCTCACATTCCCCGGCGGTATCCCGCACCGCCCTGACCGTCTCCGGCTTCACCGTCCGGGGATCGAATTCGTTCCATGCGTAGAGCTGTACCCCTCCGGCCCCGCAGCGCCGGGATTCCCGAATGCCCTCAACAATACCCTTCCCAAACCAATCGGCCAGGGTCCCAATTTTGAACATTTAGATCCTCCACATTGCCCGGACAACGGGCCCTTCAATATGCACCAGGAGCCCAAAAATCCACAAGTCCCACAGGCTCCTGGCAGCCTGACACGATCAAATCTGTGGATTTGTATTGGAATTTGGGCGCATCGCCGCTCCGCGGCGACCGGGCTATCCGCTCCAATTCCTCAGCCCGCCTGCGGCGGGCTTGCGGGATTTCCGCTTCTATCCCTTGCGCTCCGCTGTATGATACGGTCTCCTGCCGGAAAGCAAACCACATTCTCAATGCTGTCAGAATACCGGTAATTCCCCCGCACGATTTTTTCATGCCCCCTCCGCGTTTTAATTTTAAGTAATGGATATTATTTTAGGGTACTTGAATGGCCCTGTCAACTCAAATGTCAATTCACGGGTGCAACTTCTTTTTCGGGGCCAATAGCGGAGGCTGAGCAAACGGAATACCTTCCCGAATCACTGTACGTGGTCAGAAAAACAACCGGTATTTTCTTGCCCTGCCCCGGCTCAGCCAAGTTCGCCGATCTTTTCCATGGCGAGTATTGCTGCTGCCACACAGGCGGTTTCGGTACGCAGGGCGCGGCTCCCCAGGGAGAGGCGTAAAAAGCCTGCCGCTTCCAGCAGGTCCCGCTCGCGGTCGGACCATCCCCGCTCGGAGCCGACGGCCAGTACTACCGGTCTTTTGGTGGGACTGAGGTGGGACATGGTTCCTTCGGGGCGCACGTTATCCGCGGCGATGAGCAGGGGGATGGGACGAGTGTTTATGGCGCCGGTATCCCCCCCTGCCGGCGGTTTGTCCCAGGGGCGCTCCCGAAGCCAGTCCTCAAGGCGGGCAAAGACCGACAGTGCCGGAATGGTGGTATCACGAGCCTGAACCGCGCCTTCGATGAGGGCCGCCCTCGCGCCGCCATCATCAAGGAGTTTCGTGTCGCGGTAGCTCTTTTCGCCCAGCTCGCTGCCCACGAGGTCAATTGCCTCCACCCCCAGGCTGGAAAGATCCCGCAGCAGGCGGCGTACCTGGATAGGCCGGGGAAAACCGACGGCAAGACGGATGGGCAGGCGGGGCGGCGGGGTTTCGTGCAACTGAAGGGAAACCAGGATTGAGCCGTCCAGATTGATCTTTTCGATTCTGCCGCTGCCCCGCTGACCGTCAAGAATTCCCGCCTCAAAAGCGTCTCCCGCCTTTTTATGGAGCGTTTTGAGGAGGTGGATCGTCCGCCCGTCCCGCCGGGACAGGGCCTTGCCCAGTTCCCGATTTTCAAAAAGAATCAGATTCACGAAAAAAGTATAACATAAACCCTCAGTTTGCGCTGTACTTGTACTTCGGACAAGCCCGCCGAAACTGCGCCAATATCGGCCTTGATGATCTTGGCGGCGCTTACCGTATGGGGAAGATCCGTCCAGAGACGGGCAAATCCTCCATGGATCGTTGTCGGGATACCCTCGCCTGTATTTTTTCGCTGTGCTATACTCCACAGAGATGAAAAAACAAAAGTCGTTTATTTTCAAATGTTCCGGCTGCGGCCATGAGGAAGCCAGGTGGCTGGGCCGCTGCCCCGAATGCGGAGAGTGGAACACGCTGATCGAAACGGCGGTCAATGCGGCGGCGGGACGCGCCGGGGGCCAACGATTCGGCGCTGCGGGCCGGGGCCTGCCCCAGTCGCTGCCCCTCTCGGCGGTGAACCCCCAGGAAGGGGGACGCCTTTCCAGCGGCATCGGCGAGCTGGACAGGGTACTGGGGGGCGGCATTATGAAGCGCTCCGCGGTGCTGGTGGGCGGCGAGCCGGGTATAGGCAAGTCCACCCTGCTATTGCAGGCGGCGGCGGCGGCGGAAACCAGGGGCCGCATACTCTACATTTCCGGGGAGGAGTCCGCCGGCCAGGTACGGCTCCGGGCGGACCGGCTGGGGCTGGCCGGAAGCTCCGTTGAAAAAATCGAAATTGTCTGTACCGGCAGCCTTGAGGAAATCGAAACCATACTGAACGCGGTAAAGCCGGTGCTGATTATGGTGGATTCCGCCCAGACCCTGTTTTCCGCTGATGCCGGATCGGTGCCCGGCACGGTAAACCAGATGAAGTTCTGCGCCTTCGAGCTTATCGCCTGGGTAAAGGAGCACGATGCGGCCCTGTTCCTTGTGGCCCATGTTACCAAGGAGGGCCTTATCGCCGGGCCGAAAGCCCTGGAGCACATGGTGGATACGGTTCTCTATTTTGAGCAGAACGATAAAGCCGCCGGTCTTTCCGGTACGCAGGAATGCCGTTTTCTGCGCGCCGCCAAAAACCGCTTCGGCTCGGTAGACGAGATCGGTATTTTTACCATGGGCGAGCGGGGCCTTCAGACTGTGGAGGACACGAGCCTCCTTTTTTTAGTCCGCCGTGAAGGGGAGCTGCCCGCCGGCGTGGCCACCGCGGCCGTGCTGGAAGGCACCAGGACTATTTTGGTGGAGATACAAGCCCTGACTATCCCCGCCAAAGGCGCGGTAAGCCGGGTTTTTTCGGATAAAATCGATTCCGCAAGGGTTTCACGGGTGGCGGCAGCCCTGGAAAAACACCTGGGCCTTCGGCTTTCCGATCAGGATCTCTATGTGAATGTAGCCGGCGGCATCCGCATTACCGAGGTGGGGGTGGAACTGGCCCTTGCCGGAGCCCTGTATTCCGCCCGTACCGGCCTTGCCCTGCCCGCCGGCATGGTTATCGCCGGAGAACTCTCCCTTACCGGTGAAATTCGGCCCGTGCGCCGCCTTGCCGCCCGCATCAAAACCGCCCGCAGCCTGGGCTTTACCGGCTTTCTCGGCCCCGCCCCCGAAGCGGTGGAATCAGCCGCGGTAGCCGCTTCCGCGCCGGAGTTGAAAATCGCCGGGGATATAAAAGCGGCGGTTAAACTGATTTATGGGAAAGGGCGATGAGGGGGTCAAGTTTAGCCCCTTCTCTAAACTTGACCCACAATTCAGGCCCCGCCTCTGGGCGGATCTTCCCTGCGGGGTATGCTTGTCAGAGGCGTGGAGAGGGGATTCGGCAGGGCGGGGGGCGGTATCCGGCCCCTTAGCCGGGCGAGGGGGCGAGTGGCGCGGGGAAAATGGGGGAAAATCGGGGGCCGCGCCTCCATTCCCGCCTATAGGGGCTGTCCCCGTTCCCCGCCTCAAGCGCCGCCCCCTCTTCCTCCACAGGCTCCCCCTCCAGAATCAACGACCAATACCGGTCCCCCCATATATGCCCCGTCCTCCCCGTCAGCGCGT
>JAIROT010000275.1 GCA_031257385.1 Treponema sp. | reverse complement strand
CTGGAAACGGCAGAGTTCCGCGCAATTCTCGTGGGACTTGAGGCGAAGAAATACGACTTTGCCGCTCATAACTGGGCGAAAAACGCCGAGCGTGAGGCAAAGTTTCTCTACGGCAAGGCGCCGCTCGGCTTCTACTCCTATTCGCTGGTGGTACGGAAGGACGAGACTGGGATCAATTCCGTGAGCGACCTTGAGGGGAAAAACATCTCGACCAGCACCGGCTCTAATGTTTCCGGCCTTCTTGAAGCGTACAACAAGGAACAGGCCCAGACGCCGATCAACCTCATCTACGGCTCGCTTGACGACGAGGGACAGATCAAGGGCATCACCGAAGGCCGGTTTGACGCCTACATCCTCGATGAAAAACGCTTCCTCGACCAAGACGCGGCCTTCCGCCCGCCGCTTATGCTTAGGGGCTGCCGGCACCCCCCTCAGCGGGTGGCCCGCCCCCCGCAACGCCCCCCATTCCCGGCCCCGGAGGGGCTTCCCTTGGGCGCGGCGGCCCCGGAGGGGCTTCCCTTGGGCGCGGCGTGTTGGGTGGCGGCGGCGGCCCCCTTTCAGGGGAGAGAAGGCTTGGGTAACGAGGGATACCGCATCGTAATCGAGCAGTATCAAAGGTCTGATACAACAGTATCAAGGGCCTGATCTTGCAGTATCAAGGGTCTGATAGTGCAGATTCAGAGGTCTGAATTTGCAGATTCAGAGGTCTGATAGTGCAGATTCAAAGGTCTGAATTTGCAAGCCTACGATGACCACCCGGCAGAGTGCCGCTGTCCGCCCGGCAGAGTGCCGCTGTCCGCCCGGCAGAGTGCCGCTGTCCACTCTACAGAGTGTCTCCGGCAATCGTGCAAGATGATGATGGGGAGCCTGTAGGTCCGCGATGGGGGGTCCGTAGTCCTACGATGTGGGATCTGTAGACCCACGATGTTGGGTCTGGAGGCCCCTATGGTGCATAACAGGCTGGGGCAGGGCAACCTAGGGCAGCCTGAGGCTGGGGCGGCCAAAGGCCGGAAACAGGGCAGCCTAGGGCAGCCTGAGGCTGGGGCGGCCAAAGGCCGGAAACAGGGCAGCCTAGGGCAGCCTGAGGCTGGGGCGGCCAAAGGCTGGAAACAGGCCCCTTGCACGAGAGGGGGGCGTTGCGGGGGCCCTGTTGCATGTATCCGGGGGTAAAACCTTTTGGGGGCCCGCGCCGTGCTGCGGAAAAGCCGGAACACGCCAAGCACAAGCTGTGCCACGCACAGCCGCGGCGCCACGCACAGCCGCGGCGCCCGTTTTGCGTGTAGCATTGGGTGTCCTCCTCATAATACTCATGGAGGAGCGCTTGAAGTGAAAGGGTGATTTTCATGGACAAAGGGGTTGTCGTCGAGGAGGGGACACCAGACGCGATCTTTGCGCGCGCAAAGGAGGAACGTACGCGGCAGTTCCTCTCGCGGTTCATTCCGGCAGGGGATTACACGATATGAGGCGCGGAATGGTTGAGCGCGTTGTTGTGGGAGGCGTTACCGTATCCGTGTCCCTCTG
Organism: Treponema sp.; assembly: GCA_031257385.1. GTDB lineage: Bacteria > Spirochaetota > Spirochaetia > Treponematales > Breznakiellaceae > WQXQ01. Next base: position 9,290 of record JAIROT010000275.1, on the reverse strand, counting down.
CGGTTTCCGGTGGTTTTCTGTGTCATAATCTCCAATTGAGTGATTTACCTCCTCAAATCCCCAATAACTTGCCCTGTAGTCGGCGGCTATCCGAATTTGCCTCAATTTTACCAAAATATAACGAAATGCTCACAATCAGGGAGTAAAGTAGTTTCATCTTAACGATAAGGAGCGTTTTATGAAAAGGTTGAAACTGAATGACGTGATTATGAGGGCTTTGGTATTTTTTGCGGTATTGAGGGGAACAGGTAGCGGCCTCTATGCGGGGGGACAACGGGCGAAAGACTCTGTCCCTTCCGCACCGGCGGGCTGGCCGCAGGAACTGGTGATGTGTTACCTCCCCAACGAGGCAACCGAGGAATTCGCCGAGTACCGGAGCGGTATCCAAAACGACCTCGGCGCCGCCCTGGGGATCAGGGTAACGGAAGTCAACGCGGCGGACTACAATGCGGTGGTGGAAGCGATGCGGACCGGCCATGCGGACATTGCTTCCTTCGGCCCTGTCACCTATGTGCAAGCTGTGGAACGGGCCGGAGTGGAAGCGATGGTGATAGTCGCTCCCTTCGGGGACAAGAGTCAGGCCGGGTATACCTCCAAAATCATCGTGAAGGCCGGAAGCCCCATTAAAACCCTTCAGGATCTTCGGGGCAAGACCTTCGCCTTTGTCGACCCCGCATCCACGTCGGGTAATTATGTGCCGACCTTGGAACTGATGAACGCCTTCGGTATGACCAACGAGGACTTCCACACCAACGGGAGGTTCTTTTCCTCGGTCAGCTTTTCCGGGCGGCACCAGAACGGGCTTCAGGCGGTGATCAACGGGGACATTGATGCCGCGCCGGTGGCCTCCGATATTCTGGACGGGGAACTTGCATCGGGCCGGGTAAAGGAAAATGACTTCGTGGTGATCCACCAGTCGCCCATGATACCCAACGCGCCCATCTCGATCAGGAAGGAACTGCCCGCAGACTTAAAGGCCAAAGTCAAACAGTTCTTTCTGGGTTATAAAAACCCCGACTACTTCCAGTTTATGCTTGGCTGGCCGCCGGAGCGGAAACCGGAATTTGTGGAGGCCAATGACCGGGACTTGGATTACGTTCGGGACCTGATGGCAAAGGTGATTCCCAAATAAAGAGTTAAAAATACCCGAACTGGTTCCAAAATTCATTCCTCCTGGTTTTGGAACCGGTTCATCTTTTAATGCGATGAAAACAAGGAGCGTTAGGTGGAACAAGTTGTCGAAGTATGCGGCTTACAAAAAACATACCGGGGGTCGGGAAAGCCGGCGGTCCGGGGCGTGAATATGGCTGTGGCAAGGGGAGAGATGATCGGCGTTATCGGCCCGTCGGGGGCGGGGAAGTCGACTCTCCTGCGCTGTATCAATCACCTGGTTGTTCCCACGGCGGGCCGGGTCTTTATCGAAGGGGAAGAAATTACCGGCGCTTCTCCGGCCAAAACACGAAAACTCCGCCGCAGGGTGGGCATGGTCTTCCAGCGCCACAATCTGGTGGCCCGGCTTACGGTGTTGCAAAACGTGATGCACGGGCGGCTGGGCTACATGAGTACGCTGGACGGCGCGCTGGGCCGTTATGCCGAGGAAGACAAGCGGCGGGCGGTAAATATCCTTGAGCAGACCGGTTTGGGGGACTTTCTCTACCACCGGGCCGGGGAACTTTCAGGCGGGCAGCGCCAGCGTGTGGGGATAGTCCGGGCGTTGATGCAGGAACCGGCGGTACTGCTCTGCGATGAACCCATCGCGTCCCTGGATCCCGCCAGCGCCCAAGTGGTGATGGAACTGATTCGGGACGTTTGCCGCCGGCGCGCCATTGCCTGTGTCGTAAACCTTCACCAGGTTGACGCGGCCCTGAAATACACGGACCGGATCATCGGTATGTTTGAGGGGGAAATCGTGTACGACGGCCCCACCGCGGAACTTACCGGATCGGTGATCGAAAAGATATACAACAAGCCTATGGCGGAACTTATGATCGGTATCGAACGGACGGAGTTGACGGCATGAAGGATCGGCGCGGGACAGGGACTGCGGAAAAATTGCGCTTGGCTTCCCGGGAAAGTCTGCGGGCCTCGGTCGTTTTTTCGATCGCCCTGCTGGTACTCTTCGGCCTTTCCACCGGCTTTACCCGGTTCAACCCCATCGCCGCTCTGCTTTCCCAGGGGGAATTCTGGAACTTTATCCTTGGTGATTTTGTTCCTCCTTCCACAGGGAGGCTGGGGGCGTTGCTTGGGGCGGTGATGCAGACCATTTATATGGCGTTGGCTGCCACAGGAGTTTCGGCGGTGCTGGCCCTCTTTTTAAGTTTTCTGGGAACTGCCGCTATCACCCGGTCCGTTCTGGTCAATTCGGCGGTTAGGGGTTTCGCCTCAATCCTCCGAAACATTCCGCCCCTGGTATGGGCCTTTATTCTGGTGGCGGCCTTCGGTATCGGAACAGTGGTGGGGGTGCTGTCCCTGATCATCGCCACTACCGGAAGCCTCGCCCGGTTTTTCATCGAGATTCTGGACGAGGCCGCGGAGGAAACCGTAGAACCGTTGCTGGCCGCCGGGGCATCCATGCCGGCCATTGTAACACAGGCACTGTTGCCCGGAGCCATGCCGGGTTTTATCGCATGGACACTTTACTGTGTGGAACTGAATATCCGGGCATCCACGATCCTCGGCATGGTGGGGGCGGGCGGCATCGGCCTTCTGCTCATGGGTTATATCAAACAGTTCAACTATGCGGCGGCATCCACCGCGATTATTGCTGTTGCTGTTATTATCATCGCCGTTAATCTGCTTACCGATTATCTGCGAAAACTGATTATGCGTTAAGGGGGAGTGAAAGCCGCTTGCGGCTGGAGCGCGGGGGCCGGCAAATTGCCACATCGTTGCCACGACTTTCACCTCCTTGCAAGAATGAAGCAGTTTCAAAACCTCAAGTTTTGAAGCAGCCTCAAATAGGAGTATTTATGTTTTATGACGAATTTAATTTTAATCTGATGCTTGAACAAAGCATGGTTGGAGCCCACGATGAAAAAGAGCGGCCTCCCAAAATACCGGTGGCCGATGTTAAACGGGATATGCCGGTCTATGTCTTTTTGGGCTCCCTCGCGATCCTTACGGTGGGGTCTCTGGGGCTGCTTGATGCAGACTGGCATAGGGTTGCCGGGCGTTTTCCACGGCTGGGCAGGGTGTTTCTTGAGATGGCGCGGTTCTCCACCGAGCGGTTTTCCCTTACCCTCCTCTCGTTTGCCGAAACCGTTGCTGTCTCTGTGCTGGCGCTAATCTATAGTCTGGTGCTGGGTCTCGTTTTGGGGGCGCTAGCGGCAGAGAACATTAGTCCTTGGAAGCCGTTGCCGCCGCTAATCAAAAGTTTCCTCGCCTTTATCCGGGCGGCGCCGACCCCGGTGTGGGTGCTGCTGGTGCTGGCCTCTATGGGTTTCGGCATGGCCGCAGGCATCACGGGTCTGAGTTTTCACGCCACGGCTTTTTTCGGAATGGTCTTCGCCCAGCTTTTCGAGGAGGTCCCCGATGAGGCTGTCGAGGCGGTACGGGCGACCGGGGCGAACCGGGCGCAGGTGTTTTTTGGCGCGGTACTCCCCTCGTCCCTCTCCGGCATCATCGCTTGGACTGCCCTGCGTTTCGAGACAAATTACCAAGAGGCGGCGATTCTCGGCATGGTGGGGGCGGGCGGCATCGGTTACACCATTATGGCCGCCGCAAACAGCTACAAGTTGGGACGGGCCGGGCTGGCGGTGCTGATCGTGTTCGTCTTTGCCCTAGGGATCGAACTTTTGTCAACTTTTATTAAGCGGCGGGTGAAAGTTTGATGGACAAGCTCACCCTGAGCCGTATCTGTGCCTGTGCCGGGACGGCACAGCTTGCGTCCCTGGCGGAGAAGGCCGCCGGGGGGCGGGAAGCGGCGCTCCTCAAGGGGCCGGAAAAGACGCTGGTACTGATTCAGATTCAGGAACCGGCACGGCAAAGCCGCTTCTACCTGGGGGAACTTCTGGCGGCCCACTGTGTGGTGGAGATGGGAGGAGTCCGGGGGGCGGCGGTACTGATAGGGGACGATCTTGAAAAGGCCAAGTCCGCCGCAATGCTGGATGCCGCCCATTCCGGGGGTTTTCCGGATTTCGCCTTGGTGGAAGGGGAACTGCTCGCCGTGGAGGAAGCGCGGAAGGCGGCGCTGGCGGAAGAGGCGGTGGAAATCCGAAAGACCCGCGTTTCCTTTCAGTCTCTGGAGGATCGAACATTGGAGGTTCGGAAACGATGAAGAACAAGCACGCTTTTGACATGGTTCACGGCACTCAGGAAGTTTTTCGTATCCTGCTTGAAGCTTTGGCCAACCCCGGAAGGGTTTTGAGCATAGGGCCTTATGCCGCGCAGTTCGCCGGACAGGGGCGCTGGCTTGCCCCGGCGGTAACCCTGCTGGACAAGAGGACGGGCTTTTACTGGGAGGGCGATCCCGAAACCGGGGAGGAGATCCGCTTTCTTACCGGCGCTCCCCGCGTCTCCCTTGAGGAAGCGGATTTTGTTTTTTTAAACCGGGAGTTACAGTCCGGGAAAGCGCCCCATGTCTTTTCGCGAGTCAAAGGGGGGACGCATATTGATCCCCACATGTCGGCCCTGCTTTTTATTGATGCGGGAACAGGAGAAGGGGTTGTAACCGATGGCGGGGAGAAGCCTGGGGAATCTGTTTTCCTCTCCGGGCCGGGTATTCCCCCGGAAGGCCGGCATCTCGATCTGTTTCCGGCGGAAGTGGAATGGTGCCGGGCCAGGGACGACCGGGGTTTTGAATACCCCTGCGGCGTGGAGCTTGTTTTTCTGCGGGAGGATTGTTCCCTCGCGGCACTTACCCGAAAGACGGCGTTCACGTGGGGATCGGGGTGACAACAAATGAGACCCCCTGTGCTACCGGGCACGAACGGAAGAATATACTGGAATGAAGCTATACCTCCATCGTTACATTCGGGGCTATTGGCATGGGGACGGTAATAACTATTTTAAAACCAATATTTTTCATTATTTTTTTGTGCTTCGGTTTAGCCTTCTGGAAGAAAGTTTTTTCCAAATAGTATTTGCTAATTTAATCTCCTTTACAGAAAAACCAAAATTTTCGTGTAAAATAATCCGATTGGTCGTTTTCAATATAACATCAATGTCAGTTTTGTTTCTCATCATTTTATCAATTTCTGTCATTAGTCCATGGTTGTCTTTTTTATACGGGAGAAAAATACTTTCAGCTTCGCTGGGCATTAGTTCCAACACGCCACCACCGTAACTTCGGCCTACAATCTCCGAAAAAGCAAAAGAAACCGAATTGTAATAACTGGCGATAAGAGCATTCTTGTCGATTCCGTCTTTAATAAAAACCCTGTGCATTGTATCAGTGGTATATGCGTTTGCTTCATTTAATATCAATCTCGGGTAAATATTATTTCTTCTTATAAATAGAGCATCAGAAAGCTTGATTGAAGGGATGACAAACCAGTCATCACGGATTCCGGTTTTGTATCCCTTGTTCACGCCAAGTGATTCTCCATACTGTATATAACGTAACGCGCCGTCATCACCGGCCAGTTTATGAGCGGGGGGAAATACAAGAAGATTGGATTTTGTTTTTGAGTTCCTGTTATTAAGCCAATCCTCTTTTGTGAAGCAGACGCCTGGCACTTGAACGCTTCGTCCAACCATCGGCCTTGCGTATCGCTGCAAGCCATACTCTTTTACTATTGAATAGGGAACAGTAAAATAGCCGTTAGCGCCTGTGGTAATGCCTACTTCAACATTGGCATAGTCGCCAATAACAGAAAATGATTCATGGTTATATATTTTCTCGAGAAAATCAATCTCCTTTTGCTCCAAAAAATAGTAGGTCCACTTATTATTGATAAAATCAATTTTTTTTCCATTAGCTTTTAGCCGATTTGTCGCAAGCTCTTTTAATCCATTAAGATTATTAATCTCAATATGTTCAATAGTATGAGAAATATCATTATTTTTCTCGCATAGCAACAAGATAACTTCCTGTTGTATCTCCGGGAAAACAAGTTCTTGAAATGAAATGATATTAATTTTATTAAAATATGCTAATAGATATTTACGTAATTCATGGGCGTAGGAAACCTGCAAAAGTTCCGCAGGAAGGACAAAAGCAATCTTTGACTTTTCTTTCAAAAGCAATGATGCTCCTACGACAAACGATACCCAGGCATTCGATAATTTGGTATAGGTCAAAGCGGCGCGTTCATATATTTTTTTGGCGTCTTCCTGTTGCATCCTGTCGAAATACTGATAACGGATATAAGGAGGATTGCCAATCACTAAGTCATATTTTGCGAATGTGGTGTTACAAAATCGATGAAAATCCATAATTTTAATATCAACGTTTTGAAGAGAAATCATAGCCGCTTTTTTGGCTTCCATTGGGTCGAGTTCTATGGCAGTGATGGACCTATAAGGTAGTGTTTGCTTATGTATTTGTTCAAGAAAGACGCCGTCGCCGCAGCTGGGTTCAAGGATATCGCAATCGGCTTTCCCGTTTAACCCCCACTCCAAGAGAAATGAAACGATTGGAGCTGGCGTATAATAGCCGCCCCGGAGCTTTTCACTGGACGCGTTTTCAATGAGTTGCATATATTTCTCTTATTAGAGGAATCCGGGAATCTTTGTCGTCCGGGCCGTAGAGTAACTTGAGAAAGTGATCCATTTTGTCCCGCTTGTCGGTAAATTGCCGCCGTAAAGGTATGATTCGCCTTGCGTCATTAGCATGGTTATCAATTTCGGTAAAGATGTCGATTAATTCTTTTTGACACAGGACAATATCGTCGTATAGCACCTTTTGCACCATATCGGAAAAATCAATCGTGAAAATTGGCAATCTGTTTAAAACTTTAGTCCCGCGGGCGATATACCCGCCCCGAAAAACTTCCCCGTAAATAGAACAAAGCCATTCAAGATATTTTGAATTGAGTATAGCCTGGATATAATAAACCGAATATGGACAATCTTCAGGAATACCTATGGCGCAATACCCCGCTGTGCCGCCTGATGATATTAATGTCCCATGTGTATCAATGGCATATTTATCGCCAAGAGATAGTACGCCAACAATAATTTTTTCGGGCAATACGCAGTTCTCAAGGCTTTGATGTCTTCCATAGCGATACCATTCATCATCGCTTTCCGGTTTCGGCTTAATGTCTCTTTTGGGATTATCGAGAATAGATTTTTTTTCCATTAAATACGCATAAGCGCTTGGATAATCGGCTTTGATAGTTTTAAGAGAAATCAGGGCTAATTTATCTCCATTTTTGTAATACGGATAAATTACCCGGGCGTTTGGTTTCAATAACCTATAAGTATACAAATTATCCTCTCCGGAAGATGTTTTGAAATACGGCTTTGTAAAATCCTTCTCTATTTTATAATCTTTTCCCTTCTGGTTAAAATAATAGAACTCTCCATCTTCTTTTAGTGGGGCAAATATATAAATATCATTGGCGCTTGTTTGTATTCCGTTAAAGATGTTATCTCTTCCTACGATGTCTTCAAGCCTTGTGCCACTTGAGATGATCCGTGCATAAGCCTCCGATAGTACTTCCGGCAATAAAGCCCATACGTCATCAGTTAAGTAATCCGCTTTGATTATAGTTGCGTCAGTCTCTATGGGGATGCCAAGTTTTACCTTTTCTATTTCGTTTATTTTATAATACTGAAAGGTATCTTGTCTGTTTTTCGATAGGAATAGCAAACAAGTATAGTTTGTTTTGTCGGCAAAAACCTGATGCGGACCAAAGGATACAAATGTTTTTAGATATCCATGTGCGGCGATTAACCTGCGCAGCTCTTTTCCCGCACCAATCTTGATAAACTTGCTGGGGACGATAAATCCCATAAGACCATCGGCTTTGAGCAGTTTTAACGCCTTCTCAATGAAAAGAAAATACTTATCGAATTGCTTATATGCTGTTTTGTAATATTTCCTGTAAAGTGGTAATTCAAGGGGAGTAATATTTTTCATGTCTTCCGACTTCATATAGGGCGGATTACCGATAATAATGTCAAATAAGTAAGGTGAAAAATCAAAAGGGTTAAGCGCCTGTCTGTCATTATCGCTTACTTGTTCGGGGGATAAAAGGCTGTTGCCAAAGAGAATGTTCTTTTCAAGGCTGGGCAATACCGGTTTATAATTATCCAGTGATAACAAAGTCTCATCTTCAAGCAATTTGAGTAACAACCCGAACTTTGCCGCTTCTGTTGCATTATAATCTTTATCAAAACCAAATATGCAATTTAGTAACAATTCATTCTTGACATCAAAACATAAACGATAGGTGTTGACACTTGTCTGCACAATCTTCGATTTATCATGTTTGATATAGTATTCGACAAGGATGTCCTGTAAGATCTGGTAAAGTTTAAGCAGGAAAGCGCCTGAACCACAGGCTATGTCGGCAAATTTCATGGCAAGGATCTGGGCGTCTGATTTACCCTCGCATCCCGGTAAAATCGTGTTTTTCAGCATATTATCAATGACATAAGCCGGAGTTGTTACAATATCCCGCTCTTGATTTTCAATCGTCCTTTCCAGGCCGATACTGCCGTTATTAATAATAAGTTTCTCGGAAAGAAAAATCTCATAAATACTGCCGAGAATATCCGATGAAAAAACACTGAATGAGTAAGGGCTTTCCGGGTAATAGAGCTGCTTAATGATAGTCCAGAATATTGAGCTTATATCCACAAGTATTTTATCTTTTAGAAGCTGGTCAAAGATACCGGAATTATACCTCCGGTCAGCTTCCTTAAACTTTGTAATAAGCGCGTGGGGATTACCTTCATCAGCCATTTTGAAAAGAGTCCGGTAATCTTCGATAGTTCTATCTTCGCAGACACGCAGGAAAATAATACGGTTTAAGTAACTTTGAACCACATCGTTAAGTAATGTTTCACTTATGCCTGGTTCATGTGTAAAAATTTCTTTGCCAAGGAGTACACGCCATTCGTTGATTTGTTGCAAGAAAAGCTCGTCCACGGAGTAATGCTTTATCTTTTGTTCTATATCTTCCCAATACTTGTCGAAAAAACCGGAATAGACAGATTCCTTTCCCAACAATTTCTTAATATCATCAAAATACTGTTCATATTCCGAATAGTGATACCGTTTAACCAGGGCCTTCTGAAAAGTGTCATTCTTGTCAACCTTAACCGAAGTATCGTATATCATCAAAAACTCGAAATTGGATAGTACGGATACTTTTAATTTGGCGGTGTAGCCATACCTG
>JAIROT010000096.1 GCA_031257385.1 Treponema sp. | reverse complement strand
GTCCACACGGAACGGCTGCGGGGTTTTAAGGCGGCTTTTACGCGGGAAGGGCTGGAGTACCGGGAAGAACTCTGTATTACCAATCCCGATCTCCAGGTGGAAGCCCTGGGGAAAATGATCCCAAAATACGGCGTTACCGCGGTTGCCTGCCTGAACGACAGGCTGGCGGTACAGGTTTCGGATTATTTGCAGGCGCAGGGCTACCGGGTGCCCGAAGATATTTCTGTAACCGGTTTTGACGATAACGAACTGAGCCGGTATACCAGCTTAACGACGGTCCGCCAGAATTTCCGCCGTATAGGCGAGGTGGGTGCGGAAAGGCTTTTGGAACGGATCAACCACGGGACCGGTTATTCACAGACCATGCTCCCGGTTGAACTGATTATCCGGAGTTCCACCGGCCCTGTTCCGGATCACGGGGGTAGTTGTAATGCCATTAAATAAGCCCCCGGGGTTTTTGTTTAATGTCTGGCGCCGGCGGGCCTTGTTTGTACTCATGCTGCCGGCCATTGTTATTCTCGTTATCAATAACTACATACCTATGCTGGGTGCGATTATCGCCTTTAAAAACATCAAGTACACTCATCCCGGTTTTATCCGAAACCTGATTGAAAGCCTCTGGACCGGGCTGCGCAATTTTGAATTTCTTTTCAGATCGGGATCGGCGTGGCAGATTACCCGGAATACGCTCCTCTACAACTTTGCCTTTATGGTATTTGGTACAATTATAGCCGTTTTCCTGGCGGTAATGATAAATGAAGTTACGAATAAAAAGGCGGCAAAAGTATATCAGAATATTATTTTTCTTCCTTATTTTATTTCCTATGTCGGGATTTCTTCCTGCGTTTATGCCTTCTTAAGCTACGATTACGGCCTGGTAAACAGAACGATACTGCCGCTTCTTGGGATCGAATCCGTGGAATGGTACGGCCAGTACCAGTATTGGCCGTTTATCCTCAATGTCGTATGCCAGTGGAAGTGGGCCGGATACAATTCCGTAATGTACCTCGCCGCCATAAGCGGGATCGATCAGACCTACTACGAAGCCGCGATCATTGACGGGGCTACCCATTGGCAGCGTATCCGTTACATCACCCTTCCGATGCTCAAACCTTTTATCATCATAATAAACCTTTTAGCCTTGGGGAGAATATTTTATTCCGACTTTGGGCTTTTCTTTCAAACAACGATGAATTCGGGGATGCTTTACCCTTCAACCCTGGTGATCGATACCTATGTATACAACGCGATGGCGACAACCGGCGATTTCGGAATGTCGGCGGCCGCGGGCTTTTATCAGGCGCTGGTAGGCTTTGCCCTTGTCTTGTCGGCGAATCTGCTCGTCCGCAAGATCAGCCCGGAAAACGCGATGTTCTAAAAGGAGGAGGAGGATGAAAAGAAAGCACAGAGCTTCGCCGGATCGTTCCTCGTTTGGGGTATGTCTTTTTATTCGAAAGTCTGGTTTAATACCCCGGAGCTCTGCTCCGGTTCAAACAATGCATCGTTTACAAAAATTTGGTATTAAACCAGACGGTATAATAAATTTCCTCTCGAACGAGCCTCCGATTGGGAAATTGCTCTACGTTTCAGATACCGCGCAGCTCTGCTGCGCGAAGGCTCATTGATAAATTTTTATCCGGAAATTTGGTACCTGGCACCTAGTGTTGACAGCTTTCGTTTTCCGCTTTAACTTTTAAGTATGGTTTTGTCCCGTGAGAAAAAACTTAAATGCATGGCTTCTCTTAACTGGGATTATACGACCAGCCCCGAAGATATGCTGGCCGTCCTTGAAGGCCGGGTGGAAAAAGCAGGGCCTTTTGATCAAAAGGTCCTGCTGGCCCGCTCCCTGGAACGACTCCACTGGGAATATGTGGTTGCCCTCTGGGGTGTTGAAACGATAAAGGAACTTTACACCCCGGAATTTTCCCGGCGTATCTGGCCGAAAGACCGAAGGAGGCTCTTTGACTTCGCCGTTGGAATACTACGAAAAGAACCTGTATCCCCTTCAGGATGGGGTTCTGAACATTATCAGTCAAAGCGGAACCGGTTTTTTTCTGACCGGTGGAACCGCCCTTAGCCGCGCCTATTACCATCACCGCTATTCGGATGATCTGGATTTTTTTGTAAATTCCAGCGTGGAATTTGATGAACAGATGGAGAGCATATTTTCACAGCTTACGGAAAATGGTTTTGTGTGGGATACCTCTTCGGAATTTATCCGGGCCGACAACTTCGTATCTTTCAAGGTGCGCCGGGGAAACCCGGATATACTGCTAAAACTCGATTTTGTAAACGATCTGGTTCCCCATTTCGGCCCTCTGGTAAAGACCGGTTTGTTTGACCGTACCGATTCGATTCAAAACATACTTTCCAACAAAATCAGCGCCCTGTTCCGCTATGCGGCCAAAGATGTGGCGGACTTGCGGGAAATATTCCTCCACGAAAAAATCGACTGGCCCGAAATTTTCGCCGAGGCAAGGGAAAAAGAGGCGGGGATTGAAATTCCCCTGGTGTGCGAAATAATCACCGGTATGCCCGAAGCGGAATTTGACGGGGTAAAATGGATCCGCAAGCCCCGCTGGGAGGATTTCCGCGCGGACATTGTCAGCATGGCGGAAGCCATGCTGGGACAGCCGGCAGCCCGCCTTTCATAAATCACGGAACCCTGCTATACTTGCAGCATAGAATGAAAGCAAGGCGGGACCTATGAAAACGGTACGAAATACCCATATTATCTGCACCCTGGGGCCTGCCACGGAATCGGCAGAGGCAATACGGTCCCTGATCCGCCGGGGGATGAACATAGCCCGGCTCAACTTCTCCCACGGAACCCACGAGCAGAAGACCGCGCAGATAGCCATGGTTCGGGAGGCCGCCGCCGCCGAGGGGGTCCCCATAGCGCTCATGCTGGACACCAGGGGGCCGGAGATCCGCACCGGCCTGGTCCTGGACGGCAAAGCCGTCAGCCTCGTCCCCGGCGCCATGGTGGAGGTGATCGCCGAAGAGGACGCCCGCGCCCTCTACGGCCCGGAAGGCGCCTGCACCACGGCCCGGCGCGTCACCGTAAGCTACGCCGGGCTGGCGGAGGATATCCGTCCCGGCGCGCGGATCCTCATCGCCGACGGGCTCTACTCCCTGGAGGCGCTTTCCCTGGAGGGGCGGACCATACACTGCCGGGTGGACACGGGCGGGGAAATCGGCAGCAGGAAAAACGTCAACATCCTGGGGGTCCATACCCGGCTGCCGGCCATGTCGGAGCAGGACAGGGCGGACCTCAAATTCGGCCATGAGCAGGACATGGACTGCGTGGCCGCTTCATTCATCCGCCGAGCCTCGGATGTCACCACCATACAGCAGTACCTGGCCTCCCTCGGATCGGATATGCCGGTTATCGCCAAGATCGAGGATGACGAGGGCCTGTCCAACATCGAAGAAATCGTCCGGGTGGCCGGGGGAATCATGGTGGCCCGGGGAGACCTGGGGGTGCAGATACCCCCGGAGCGGGTGCCCCTGGAGCAGAAACGGATGATCAGCCTCTGCAACAGGGAGGGAAAGCCGGTGATCACCGCCACCCAGATGCTGGACTCCATGATACACAACCCCAGGCCCACCCGCGCGGAATCCGCGGACGTGGCCAACGCCATCCTGGACGGCTCGGACTGCGTGATGCTCTCCGGGGAGACCGCGAACGGCGCTTACCCCGAACTGGCGGTGGAGATGATGGACAAAATCGCCAGAACGGTGGAGGAATCCGGCGAGTACCTGGAGCGCCTCAACGAGCGCCGGCGGGCCTCCGGGGAGGAACGGGACCTGGGCCAGGTGATCGCCGCCGCGGCGGTG
>JAIROT010000031.1 GCA_031257385.1 Treponema sp. | reverse complement strand
TTCGAGCAGGCGTATAACGCGCAGGCGGCGGTAGATACGGAGAGTATGCTGATAGTAGGCGGATACGTGACCAATCACGGGAATGACAAGAAAGAGTTGGAGAAGGTGGTCGACAGCGTAGAGGCGGAGACCTACAAGGTGGAGAAGGTCATAGCGGACAACGGGTATTACAGCGAGGCGGAGGTTTGGACTGTAGAGAAGGAGGATGAGGAAGGTAATCGTCAGGGGCCTAAAGTATACTGCGCGGTAGGGAAGCAGCCCCATCACCGGACGGTAGGCGATCTTGAAAAGCGTGAGCAAGCTCCCGCGCCCGGGAAAGGGGCGCCGGTGAAAGAGGTGATGGGTCCAACCGGCTGAAGAGCGCGGAGGGGAAAAAGATATACAAGAAGCGCAAAGAGACGGAGGAACCGGTATTCGGTATAATAAAGCAAGCGATGGGGTTCCGGCAATTTCTGTTGCGCGGGTTGGACCGTGTAGGTATCGAATGGAAACTGGTTATTTTAGCGTACAACCTGAAGCGGCTGTGTTCCCTGTCTTGAGGGATAGGAATGCCCTTTTCAGCGTAGCGTAGATAAACAGGGGCTGAAACAGGGGCATATCCCCAGGTTTTAAGCGGGAACGAGAGGCATCGCCGGCTACCGGTCGTTTGAGCCGCCTGTTTTAGCTTGGGGTCTTGTGTTTCGTGCAAAAAAAGCAGCAAATTTAGAATCCCTTTTCTTAAAGTCCCACAGACTCCTAGACCAAGAAAGCCGAAAATGCTATGGTATTCGGGTATCAAAAAACAAAGCGACTGTGAGGCGTGGTTTTTATGACTTTTAAGGAGAAAAAAGCGGTAATCAGGGAAAAAAGCCCTTCGGATTCGGAATTCGTCCGCCGCTTTAAGGCTAACCCCTTCATTTTTATCGGCACCGTTATCGTGCTTATAATCGTAATAATTGCCTTTGTCCTGGTCCCGGCCATTGTTCCCGAATACGGCATGGGCGGCGGCGTGGACCTGACTTTCGGTTCATACGATAAGGCGCCGATCAGCTATGTGCCGGGGAATTACTTTGCCCGGTATTATTCAATGGTAGCCCAGTACCGGCAGAGTTCAATCGACCCCGATAATTACCAGTTTGCGGATTACCGGATTTGGCGGGAGGCTTTTGAGGGCGCGGCGCTCCATACGGCGATTTTGCAGGAAATGAAGAAATCAGGGTACACTGTTCCGACGGAGATTGTTGACCGGGAAGTGGCGCAGCTGCCCCAGTTTCAGGAAAACGGCCGTTTTTCTTCCGCCCTGTACCAGCGGCTTTCCAGCAATGAGCGGCTCGCTCTCTGGCGGCAGGCGCAGGAAGACCTCACGAAAGAACGTTTTTATACCGATGTTACGGGCCTGCTCAAACCCTCGGCGGAAGGAGCCTTTATCGGAAAGATGGCCTCTCCCCGGCGGAGCTTCGACATGGTTTCGTTTTCGGCGGAGGCCTATCCCGATACCGAGCTTGCCCGGTACGCTGCGGAGCATCCTGAACTGTTCAGGACGGTTCATCACTCAAAAATCACGATTAATTCCAGTGAGCGGGAGGCGGGGAAAATTCTCGACTCGATAAAAAACGGAACCACCACTTTTGAGGACGCGGCGAGAACCCAGTCGCAGGACAGCTATGCCGAAAGGGGCGGGGATATGGGGATTAAAATGGCCCATGAGCTGAATGATGAAATCACCGGGGAAGCGGACAGGGAAAAGATTATCGCCCTGGGCAGGGGGGAATACAGCGATGTGATCAAGCTCGCCTCCGGCTGGGCCTTCTTCCGGGCCGAGGACGCGGCAATAAACGCCGATGTTTCCGATCCGGCGACGCTGGAAAAGGTCCGTTCCTATGTGCGGAATTTTGAACGGGGCCGGATGGAGGACTGGGCCGTCGCCCAGGCTCGTGATTTTATCGCCCGGGCAAACGGTTCCGGTTTTGACGAATCCCTGCAAGAGCGGGGTCTTGAAAAACTCTCTTTTGGCCCGCTTCCGATTAACTACGGAAATATCGATCTTTTTACCAGCCTTTCCTCTTTTTCAATACCGGAACTTTCCGGTTCTTCTTCCGACGAAAATTTCTGGACGACCGCTTTTTCCACCCCGGTCAACACCCTGTCCGAACCTTTGGTACAAGGCAGTAATGTGCTGGTGCTTCTTCCCACAGAAGAAACTGAAGCCGAAGCGGCGGATGTCGAGGCCGTCAGCTCGGCCTATTCCGGCTATTGGCTGAGTTATATGAGCGGGCAGTCTCTGGGAAGTTATTTCCTCAACAGCGAAAAGATGGACGACCGCTTCCTTGAGACTTATTTCCGCTACTTCCTGATCCAGAGCGAATAAGTGACGGCGGCCCGCCGCGGTTTCGTCTATAAGGAGAAAACCCTGCTTTCCGGTGTTGATCCGGTCGGCAGGGCGGAGCGGACGGCTGACGCAATCCCTGTTACAGACAGAACCCTCTATTTCTGTCCCTCCCCGCTCTACGGTTACGGGCTGGGGCGGCTGCTTGCGAGACTGGCTGAAGTTCCCCATTCTGCCGTACTCTGTGTGGAAGCCGAACCGGAGTTATACGATCTGTCCCTTAAAAATCACGATCCTGTGCTTGCGGCGAATCCTAAACTGCGCTTAACGGATGTTTGTGAGAGCGCCGCCCTCTGCGCTCTGGTCCGGCAAACCTGGGGGGCGAGGGTTTTCCGCAGGGTAGAGCCGGTCCGCCTTGGCGGGGGCTGGCAGCTTTTCCCCGAATTGTACGAAGCTCTGACTGAGGCGCTACGGCGGGAAATCGCTACGGACTGGGGCAATGCCCTGACGCTGACAAAATTGGGCCGCCGCTACATCCGCAACGCCCTGCGCAACCTCGCCCTTATTCCCCGCTGTCCCTCAATCGCGAAACTTTCTTTCGGCGGCGCGCCGGTCCTGGCGCTGGGGGCGGGCCCCTCACTTGACCCTCTGCTTGACGGTCTTTCCCTCCGCTTCGGGGAAACGCTCAAAGCGCGGCGGGGCCGGCCTTTCAGGATAATCTGCGTGGATACCTGCCTTCCAGCCCTGCGGGAACGGGACATTGCGCCCGATCTTGCGGTGATCCTTGAAAGCCAGCACTGGAACCTGCGGGATTTTATCGGCTGCCGGGGATGGGGCGTTCCCGCAGCGATGGACCTTTCGGCCCTGCCGGCAAGCGGGAACATGCTTTCAGGTACCCTGTATCTCTTTATGACGCCGTGGACGGAACTGCGTATCTTCGGGCGGCTCAGAGCCGCCGGCCTGCTTCCCCCGGTCATCCCCCCCCTGGGATCGGTGGGGCTTAGCGCGGTGGAACTGGCCCGGCGGCTTGGCCGGGGAAACATAATTGTAGGCGGTATTGATTTTTCTTTTACCGCGGACCTGTACCATGCCCGTTCCACTCCCGGTCACCGGGAAAAACTCCGCCGCCACAGCCGCTTTGGGGGCCTTTTCAATACCGCCGCCTTTAGTCCGGCCACCTGCGGACTCCTTTCCAAAACCGGCCTTCCGGTACGGAGCGATCCGGCCATGCGGAACTACCGCGCCCTGTTCGAGCGGGAATTTGCCGCCGACCCGCGTCTGTTTGACATCTCAGGCGGCGGCCTTCCCCTGGGGCTGCGTACCCTTTCGCCGGAAGCGGCCTTTGACGCGCTGGCAAAAGGGGAGGGCGGGGCGGAAGAGACGCCGCCTGCCGCGGAGGGTCTTGAGGAGCGGCTGCGGGCCTTTATACAAGGGGAGCAAAACCGCCTGGCCGCGTTACGGGAGATACTGACAGGCGGAGCTTCGGAGCGGGCGGAACAACTGGACGCGCTTATTGGCGAGTGCGATTACCTGTGGGCGCATTTTCCCGACTGCGCCGGCGCGGGGGGCCGCCGGCCCGGCCCCGGAGAACTTGCCGCCGCCGGTCCCGCCGCGCTCTCATTCCTCAAACGCCTCCGTGCCGAAATCGACCCGGCGCTTGCCCTCCTTGAACGGACCCTTGACGAAACAGGGAAAGAATTTTAATCCGCCCGGCTGCTATAACGGGTATATGAATATACTTCCACCAAACAATATACCCGCTTCCGACTATGGCGCCTTATATCCCCTCCCGCCTGTGTTTGCCCATGGACACAGGTGTACTCATCCCCATGACGATTTGGTGCGGTTGCCGGTACATATGGTGAAACAGCTTGATGTACGCAATTTTAGCTAAAATAGAAAAAATACAAATTTTTTTGATGACAATATAATCCTTATGGTGATACCTTTTTAGAAAGTTATTTTTACCTTAAAATTTATTTTTTGGAGGATTAATTATGAATGTCGGTGTATTTTTGGCGTTACAGCCCTATTGTACTGTCGAGGACAATCTTAAACTGGCAAAAGCGGCTGGTTTT
>JAIROT010000001.1 GCA_031257385.1 Treponema sp. | reverse complement strand
TGATTCGTGCTGAGGGGTTTAATACCCCGCCCTTCAGGGCGGTTAAAAAGGTATTAAACCCCGAATGCAATACCTCGGGAGAACAACATACCTCGCCCTTCAGGGCGAGGTTGTTGATTCGTGCTGAGGGGTTTAATACCCCGCCCTTCAGGGCGGTTAAAAAGGTATTAAACCCCGAATGCAATACCTCGGGAGAACAACATACCTCGCCCTGAAGGGCGAGGTATGTTGATTCTTTTTCTGACGGTCCTGACCGGCGCCGCTCTTTTTGCGCAGGATAACATCACTACACAAATAAAACAGGCAGTAGATAATTTGGCGACCCGGTTAAACCGACCCCTGGAGATAACGATTTCCCCCGTAACCATAGAAGGCTCCGATACGCCTACTGCGCTTTCCCGCTTTTTGGCCGGAAAAATAAATCTTTTTGCTTCAACCCATGCCATGTTTAAGGTATTTGCTCCATCCCGATCCCGGGGAGTTGGCAGCAAACAACAATCCGATTCTCAAACCGGAAAAATAACCGGAAATCGGGTTCTTTTTCTGTGGATGGCGCGCAGGGAACTTATCGTGTCGGCGGAGATGATATTGTTTTTTCCATCCGCCGGGAGCGGAACCGCCTAACCGAATCTTCAACCAGGGGGCTTCCTTCTAAAAGGGGCCATCAATTTTCATTTGAAAGACCCCCGGATATTCAGGCGGCGGTGAATGCCGTGCGAACGGGCATTCATGGAAAAGGCGGCGTTTTTAATGGCAATGAAAATGCCGGTAATTTCCAGGCCAGCGGCATCGTAGGCGAGTATTTAATAGGCAGTCAGGTGGATGTTACTATTTATGAAAAACCAGTTGTTATCCCTCATTCGTTGATTGAGCGGGAGGTAAAGAAGTTTTTTGGCATTCGCCCATAAGTCTGTTCAACAAACCCATGGTATTATGCTCCTGCCAAGGAACATTGGCAAAGAACAGGCTGGATGGATTTCAGGCAAGGGCTACATTCTTCTAGCGCATGGCGCATGGCGGCGCCAATCGCCACTTTCGCCTCTAACCCTACCATAATCCGCATAACTTTTTTCTTGCCCTCCGTTCCACACGGGTGTACAATTTCTTTGAAGCGGAAAACACGGAAACAAGAATGGAGGGAAGATCATGTCTCAAAACGGTATTACGGAAAGAGAAAATTTACAGTTGGTATTCGATGGCAAACAGCCCGAATGGGTGCCCCTTGCTGAAGAATGTGCTGATTTTGCCATGAACGGGTTCCTTATGCAGTGGTATAAACCGGGGGTTGTCTCCACCGATGTCTTCGGGGCAAAGTACTACACCGAAGACCCGCGGGTCGGCCCCATGCCGATTGCCGGGGAACCGCTGCTCGGGAACATCCACGAATGGCGGGAAAAAGTCCTGTTCCCGGATCTGAAAAGCATAGACTGGGAGGAATGGGCGGCAAAGGACACGGCGCGCTGGAACCGCCGGGAAAAAATGTCCCAGGTTATGATGTCCGGTTCCGCCAACGGAGCGGTCTTTCAGCTCATGGTAACCCTCATGTCCCACGAAGGCGCGCTCTACGCTCTGGCCGACGAGGACGACGAGGAAGAATGGCACAATCTTCTGGGCAGCCTCACCGACTGGACGGAGGAACTCATCAAAAACACGATCAAGCACTACAAACCCGATGTGGTATGCATCTGCGACGACAACGCCAGCAAAAACAGCTCCTTCATGTCCCCCGCCACCTTCAGGAAGATGATAAAACCCTACCACCAGCGGCTCGCGCAAACCGTTGTGGACTGCGGCTGCATCCCCACCCTCCATTGCTGCGGCAATGTCGAAAAACTGTTCGCCGACTTCATAGAAGTCGGCTACCGGGGCTGGGACCCCAGCCAGGTTCAAAACGACCTGAAGGGCATGAAGGCGGCCTACGGCAAAAACATCGTCTTCTTCGGCGGCTGGGACAGTCAGGGCGTCGTCAACCAGGCGGGAGCCCGGGAAGAGGACGTGCGCGCCGCCGTGCGAAGGAGTTTTGAAATCCTCGCTCCCGGCGGAGGCTACGTCTGGTCCACCAGCGGCATGCTCCTGCCCTGGGACATTGGCGAGGAACAGGCGGGCTGGGTGTCGGACGAAGCCCGCAAATGTTCCCGGGAATTCTACGCGTCGCAGCGCTAAACGCAGGACTTTTCCGCTGATTCGCAAAATGGGGGGTCTGTTTCCCGGCCCCCCTTCCCTGGTTTTTGCGGCGCCTTGACTTTTCCGAAAATTGAGGTATCATTATAAATGCCACTGGATAAGGCGGCTTTGTAGCCTTGTTCGCCACAACCCGGTCAGAAACGGCCGGGTTATTTTTTACCAATTATTGACCGTAATTCCCCATACGTCCATGTGTGAAGCTCTCCGGTAGATTCAAAAAAACAGATAACATTGCCCTTAGCCGGCCGGTCTCCGTAAAGCATACCGGGGATTATACCACGACTCCCACTTTTCGCAAGGAGGCGGAGCATACACAGTCCTGTTATGCGAAATTGGTTTTGAAATTAGTTATAAATTTTTTTTTGATAATATGCTTGACAAAAATAAAATATGAATATAATATTTGACTTGCTTGTATGAAACAAGGAGAATATTTTATGAAAACAGAGAAAAACTTATTTTTTTGTTTTACCGTTCTGTCATTGGTGGTATTTTGTATAGTACTGGGATGTGATGCTGGAAATGGAGGGGATATTAGTAATACTGGAAGTAATACTGGAAACGATGAATCGACTACGGTAACATTTACCATCACTAATGTCTCCGATTGGACCAATGCCGTAAACGCCATAAAAAACGGCGGAAATGATAAAACATACACCCTCACCGTAAACAGGACTGTTTCCGTGCCGGGTACCACCAATGTAAAAGAAGCCGACTCAAGTACTTTCACCTTTGGCGGAACAACGGGCATTCTTGTTACCTTAAAAGGAACCGGAACCCTCACGCTTTCTACTACTGGCGCCCTTATATGTATGTGGGGAAGAACCGAAGACTCTGAAGCATCCGGGAAGTTAATCATTGACGGCCCCGCCCTGCAAGGCATATCCGGCAACAACTACAGCCTGGTTCGGACGTATTACGCCGGTCTGGAACTAAAAAGCGGCAGAATCACCGGCAACAGGAATCAAGACGATGGCGGCGGGATATATGTCCAAAGGGGCGATTTCATCATGTCCGGCGGGGAAATTAGTAATAACACCGTACTGGAGGATTCCGGATACGGATACGGCGGCGGGGTATATGTTCAAAACGGCGATTTTATCATGACGGCTGGAACGATTAGCGGCAATACCGCCGATAGAGGCGGTGGAGTGTATGTCTATGACTACAGCTTCATCATGTCCGGCGGAGAAATCAAAGGCAACACCGCCACTTACGGCAACGGCGGCGGGGTGTATGTCGGATATGGCGATTTCACCATGTCCGATGGAGAAATCAGTAACAATAACACCGGAAAAAGTTCCTCGTATGGCGGCGGAGGCGGTATATTTCTTGACTATAGTAATTTTACCATGACCGGAGGGACGATTAGCGCCAATACCAGCGGAGCTGGCGGCGGAGTGTATGTCAATGGCCACAGCGGCTACAGTTTCATCATGTCCGGCGGGGAAATCAAGGCCAACACCGCCGCGGCTTCCCTGGCTTACAGCGCCTCCGCTAATGGCGGTGGTGTTTGTATCGTAGATTTCGGCAGCTTACACAAAACAGGTGGAATTATCTACGGCTATACTATCGGCGATGAAAATTCAAATAAAGTCATCGACAATACCAATGCTTTCTATCCCAATAGGGGCGCTGCCGTATTTAAAGAGAGCTTTCATAGTTGGAACCCCCACAAATTCCGGGAAACTACGTTAGGGGAAGACGACAACCTCGATACCACAGCCGATACGGGTTGGTGAAAATAAAATACGCCCCCACTTCGCACAACAGGACTGTATGCGCTTCGGCCTCCGCAATGGCTAGTAGGTTGATTGGAAGCCGGGGTCCATACCCCGGAGCTTGCTCCGGAAAATTTACCACCACCGAAAATGTTGTAAACCGTCTTTTGGATCGGGGTATGGCCCCGGCCAGTACAATAAATTTCC
>JAIROT010000032.1 GCA_031257385.1 Treponema sp. | reverse complement strand
TTCCGGATAAGCATACGGCCTTCGGGAGAGGTATCGGTACCGTAATTTATGGAAGAAAAGGGGATCTGCGCTCCCGCCCGGCTGTGCATGGTGTTGAGGTTGTGGATCAGCGCCTCCATCGCCTGATAACAGGCTTTTTCGGTTTCCTCAAGGGCTCTGGCCCGGGTAAATTCCTGGAGGCGGGCGCAGACGGCGTCGCCGGTAAAGCGCCGCAAAACCGCCTCTTCCGCCCGGAAAAATTCGCCGTTTTCCGCCGCGTCCGCCAGGCCCGGCCAGGGCCGGAAGTCCGCCCCCGAATCCCCGCCGCCCTTTCCGGTAAAAAGCGTTTCCTCAAGGGTTTTGCGAATATCAGCGGCCGCGTCCGGCGCCAGCAGCTCCACCGCCTTGAACATATTCTGCCGGTAGCACTTCACAAAAGTCTTCGCTACCCCCGGCGCCAGGCCACGGTCAAAATTAGGAATACTCTGTCCCCCGTGCTGGTCGTTCTGGTTCGACTGAATGGCGATGCAGGCCAGGGCCGAATAGCTGCGGATGTCGTTGGGTTCCCTAATCGCGCCGTGGCCGGTTCCAAAGCCGCCCCTGAAGAGCCTGGTGATGTCGATCTGGCAGCAGGTTGTGGTGAGGGTAAGAAAATCCAGGTCGTGAATATGAATATCGCCCTCGCGGTGGGCTTTTGCGTGTTCAGGGTTGAGGATAAACAGCTCGTTGAACTGCTTCGCCCCTTCGGAACCGTATTTCAGCATGTGTCCCATGGCGGTATCGCCGTCGATATTGGCATTTTCCCGCTTCAAATCGTTGTCTTTGGCGTCTTTTTTATTCAAATCGTCAAAAGTTCGCATCAGGCGGGTGTTCATTTCCCGGATTCTCGTCCGTTCCGCCCGGTACAGGATGAATTTCTTCGCCGCCGTTCCCAGTCCGCAGTCGATCAGAACCTGTTCCACCATGTCCTGAATGTCCTCTACCCCCGGAGTCTGCCCCTTATAGGCGTTTTCCAGCCGATCAACGGCCTTTTCAGACACCGCCATAGCCTTTTCCCAGTCCATAATCCCCGCAGCCATCCCGGCCTTGTATATGGCGTTGGTAATTTTTTCAATGTTAAACGGCGCTTCCCGTCCGTCTCTCTTGCGAATCCGCCTCGGCATTTCCTCCTCCCCCTTTATCTGTTTTAATATCTCATGTTACGCGCTATAGGCTCAAAAGTGAGCAAAATTCATACTAAAATCAGAATTTTGGCATAAGTGTCCTTGAAAATGGCTAAAAATAGCCGAATTCAGGCCAAATATAGAACCATATTCAGACTAAATTTTGGCTCTGCGTAACATGAGTTAATATATGCATTATGGAGGTTTCCCCAAAACCCGGTTGGTTTTGGGAGGCCCTCTATATAGCGTTGTTTTAATGATAGTACGCTACAGGTAGTGTGTCAACAGCCGCTTGCCGTTATCTCATAATTTTTTTAAGTGAAAGGGGGGCGATGTCAGGCAGATGTATCATTTCACACATGAGGGCTTCTAAAACCAGTTGGGTACGGTTTTTCAAACCGGTCCTGCGTTTGGCCATGGACATGTAGTTTCGTACCGTGCCCGGAGAAATATGCAGATTGTCCGCAATCTCCTCGTCTGAATACCCCTGGGCTATACCGGTAAATATGCAGCGTTCCGTTGAGGAAAAATTCGACGTGGCATAGCCCCTCCCTTTTTTCGATGTCTCTGGAATTTTGTCCGGAACGGCGTTAAATACCTGCCTGATGATCGATTTGCTGATATAACAGCCGCCATGAGAGATGATACTAATCGTATTCGGCAGTATGTCCATGTCCGCTTCTTTCAGCAGATAGCCTGAAATTCCCGCCTTGATGGCCATACAGGCATACTCCGCCCCCTCATGGGAACTGAGCGCGATGAGTGTGGTTAAAGGGGATTTTCGTTTTATCATCGGGGTAAGTTCCGGCGCGTTGATACCGCTCATGTGCATATCCATGATGATAATATCCGGCTGCAAATGCTCCGCCGATATCAGCGCGTCGTATCCATCTTTTCCGGCGCTTACAATCCTTAGGTCTTTATAAGCAGACAGCAGTTGGATGATTTGCTCCTGTTCCTCTTTCTTTTCACAAATAATGACAATACTGATCATATTTCCTCCAAAAATATTCATTATCAAAATAATAATAAATATGGGGATAGGCAAGAATTTTCGTTTTTGATATACTTTTGCGATACACATAAGACAGGGGAAGTTTGATGGCCAAAAGAGGAAGGGTCGAGATTGACCGCGAGTTGTGCAAAGGATGTTTTTTATGTATCCGGGCCTGTCCCATGAAGGTATTGGAGGCTGATGCCGAGCCTAATAGTTCCGGTTCTTACCCTTCAAAAGCGGTGCGCGCTGAAAAATGTATCGCCTGCGGAAACTGTTATGAGGTATGCCCCGACGTTTGCATCGTGGTTTTTGAGCTTGTGGAGGCGGACGCATGAGTGAAAAAGTTTTAATGAAGGGGAATGACGCCATTGCCGAAGCGGCAATTCGGGCGGGCTGCGGCGCTTATTTCGGCTATCCCATCACTCCCCAGAACGAGCTTATCGCCTATATGGCAAAAAATATGCCGGGAAAAGGCCGGGTTTTTATTCAGGCGGAAAGCGAAATTGCGGCGATCAACATGGTCTACGGCGCTTCCTGCGCGGGGGCCAGGGCCATGACCAGTTCTTCAAGTCCTGGCATCAGCCTGAAGCAGGAGGGAATATCTTACGCCGCCGGGGCGGATATCCCGATGGTGGTGGTGAACGTGGTCCGGGGCGGTCCCGGCCTAGGTTCCATAGCCCCCGCTCAGAGCGACTATTTTCAGGCTACCAGGGGGGGCGGTCACGGCGATTACCGTTCCATCGTGCTTGCCCCCAAAAGCGTACAGGAATGTGCGGACCTTACTTACCTTGCCTTTGATTTGGCAGACAGGTACCGTATGCCGGTTATCGTGCTTGCCGACGGTATGATCGGTCAGATGATGGAAGGGGTAACGCTGCCGCCGGAAAAATCGCTGCCGGAACTGCCGGAGCGGGACTGGATTGCCGGTAATATGACCGCAAGGGAAACAGGGCCGGAAGGCCGCCGGAAGGCCCGTCATATCACTTCCATCCACTTGGTTCCCGAAGAACTGGAGGCAAAAACCAGAAAGCGTTTTGCCCGCTACGAAACCATAAAAGCCGGGGAGATTCGCTTTGAGGAACTGGGCTGCGCCGGCGCGGACCTGATCCTGGTCGCTTACGGCACATCCGCGCGGGTCTGTCTTGGCGCGAAAATGCTCGCGGAAAAAGAGGGTATCAAACTCGGTGTTTTCAGGCCCGTAACCCTTTGGCCTTTTCCTTACGAGGCGCTGGGAAAAATCGCCGCAAAGGGAAAGCCGCTCCTCACGGTGGAGATGAGTCTGGGACAGTTGGTGGAAGATGTGAAACTTGCGGTTTTTAAGGCCGCGGTCAAGGGCTCTGCCGCGGGCGACGCTGCCGGGATACATCTTTTGGGACATTCCGGCGGGGTAATTCCCACTGAAGAAGAAGTTTTTACGGAGGCGAAGAAAATCCTGGGGAAGTAATTACCCGGCGATATTAGGCGATATTTTATAAGGAAGCTATGAAACAACTATACGGTTATCCTGACAGTTTATACAAAACCCCCACCAAATACTGCGGAGGCTGCGGCCATGGGGTGATCCACCGGCTTATCACCGGCATTATCGACGAGATGGGGCTGCGGGAAAAGGCGGTCATCACCAATCCGGTAGGCTGCGCTATTTGGGCGGATCTCTACTTTGACTGCGACACGGTCCAGCCCCCCCACGGCAGGACCCCCGCGGCGGCTACCGGCATTAAGCGGGTATTGCCGGATCACCTGGTTATCTGTTACCAGGGCGACGGCGATATGGCGGCCATAGGTACCGCGGAGATGATCCACGCAGCGAACCGGGGCGAGAAATTTACCACGATTTTTGTCAACAACGCCATCTATGGCATGACCGGCGGCCAAATGGCCCCCACCACCCTGCTCGGCCAGAAAGCCGCCACAGCCCCTTTTGGCAGAGATGCCGGCGCTGCGGGCATGGGCTACCCCATACGGGTTTCGGAGCTGCTTGCCGCTCTTGACGGGACCCGCTATATCGCGCGGGGAGCGGTAAACAACGCCGCCAATGTCCGCAAAACCAGGCAGTACATCAAAAAGGCCCTTGAAGCCCAGATGGCCGGCATCGGCTTTTCCATGATCGAGGTTCTTTCCCCCTGCCCGACCAACTGGAGCATGGAGCCGGTCGCAGCGGTGGAATGGCTGGAAAAGAACATGATCCCGGTCTTTCCGCTGGGAGAGATTAAAAACACGCTCTCCGGGGAGGCTGCGAAATGACCGAAAAATCGTTTTTTGCCGGATTCGGCGGTCAGGGCATTGTTTCCCTGGGGCAAATTTGGGTGTACTGTGCCATGCAGGAGGGCAAAAACGTTACCTTTTTCCCGTTTTACGGTGCGGAAAAGCGGGGGGGCATAGCCAGGGCCAGTGTTATTGTGTCCGACCAGGAAATCGCCAGCCCTCTGGTAACCAAGCCGGACTCGGCGCTGGTGATGAACAGCGATTCTCTTCCGCTTTGTGAAGGCATTTTGAAGCAGGGGGGCCTGATACTGATCAATTCTACATTGGTCAAGGAAGAACCCAAGCGCGGCGATCTGAAAGCCGTTAAAATCGAGGCTACCGGCCTGGCTGAAAATATCGGCAGCATCCGTTTTGCCAACATGGTAGCCCTTGGGGCTATGGCAAAGCTCACCGGCGCGCTTTCACTTGCCAAAATTGAGGGAATATTGAAAAAATTTTTCCCGGCGGACAAGCACCGGTTTATTCCGATGAATGTGCAGGCGATTCAACAAGGCTTTAGCGCGGTGTAATCAGCCGGGTTTAACCATCGCCGAACGCTACATATAGTGTATATCAATGCACGCTATATGCAATATTTCAGGGGGAATTGGCCTTAAAATACAGAATTTTCCCGAATTTACCGATAATCTACAGAGGCTTTTCCAAAACCCGGTTGGTTTTGGAAAACTTCTTGCGGTTTTTCAGCCTTTAGGCTACGAAAACTTTTTGATTGACAAGTTTTGGTAAATTTTATTATAATGTGGAACGGCCTTGTGGGCATAAAAGGAGTGGATCTTGGCTTCAGTCCACGAATATAAGCGGCTAGAAAACAGCATTGTCTCAAAGGTGAAGGGCGCCGCTATTGCGGTGGCGGAAGGCATAGCGGGCGTTTTCAAAGGTCTGGTGAGCTTTGTTACGCGCCGGTATACCGTGGTTTTTGTGCCCCACTCGGAAAAAAAGGTTTATAACCTGCATGTTACGGTGTTTTCAATGTGTTGTTTCCTGCTGGTGGTAGCGGGTATCCTTGGGGCTTTTTTCTGGTACGGCGCTTCCTACAACGATGCGCGGAGTGTTCTGGCAAACAAGGACAGCCGCTTGAAGGAAGTGCAGGCAAGCCTGGACCAACTGCGGGATGAAACCGCTCTGCTGCTTCGGGAGGCGAGGGGTTTTGAAAACGCCCTTTCGACTACCCTTTCCGCCCTGGGAGCGGATATCGGCGGCAACAACAACAAGGCCGCTTCCGGCGATTTAAGTTCTTTCTTCGATATTCGGGAAACCCCCGAAGGCCTGTTGCAGGAAGTGGATGATGTGCGGCGGCTTTCGGCTTATCTTTCCCGTGCGGTGGATCCGGTTAAGGAAATAGGCACGCTGTTGGATTCCCAAAGCGCCCTGCTTACGGAGATCCCCAGTATCTGGCCCATCAAGGGCGGCATCGGGCATATTTCCTTCTTTTTTGGGCAAAACGAGAATCCTTTCACGGGCCAGTACTACATACACAAGGGTATCGATCTTTCCACTTACCGTTCAGGAGATCCGGTGGTAGTTACCGCCGACGGGCAGGTGGTTACCATTGACTATGACGAAGGTTTCGGTAATTACGTGATTGTCAAGCACAAGCACGGCTATTACACCCGTTATGCGCATTTGTTGTCTTCAAGGGTGAAGGTGGGGCAGCGGGTTCAGCAGGGCGATGTAATCGGTCTTATCGGCAACACCGGCCTTTCCACCGGCCCCCATCTGCATTACGAGGTGCACATCGGTTCCGACGTGGTAGACCCCTACAAATATATCAATATCCGTTCCAGCATTGCCAGGCAGAAGCGTTAGGCCCCTATGCCCCCAGGCAGGTTAGAAGATTTTTCAATCAACACTATTATCGGTCCCAATACCAGCATGGCGGGCGACATTGAGTCCGGCGGCTTTACCCGTATCGACGGCAGTATCCGGGGGAATGTGAGTGCCAGGGGCCGGGTGGTGATCGGCGAAAAAGCCCGGATGAAGGGCAATGTGTCCGGTACGGCGATCACTGTCGGCGGGGTGGTATACGGCAGCCTCGTCGCCAGCGAGTCCCTTGTGGTTCTTTCCACCGCCCTTGTGTTAGGTGACATTATCACCCGCCGCATACAGGCCGACGAGGGCTGCCTTATTCACGGCAAGGTGGCGGTATGTACCGACGAGGAAAGCTGGAAGCGGGTTTTGTCGGAACACCGAGATGCCCAGGGGATTAGATCGGCGCTGCCGGTTTTCTCCAAACCCCGTGAAACGAGTTAAGCATGGCTAAAGTCGATTCACCCGATATTCCTTCTTTTTATATGAATCCCTCGATCTATTCGCAGGTGAAAGGGGACGACAAAAAAAAGGCCGGGAGCCGGGGAATCCGGCGGACAGGCGGCAGGGATTTTTCCCGCATTTTTGAGGATATCCGGGGCAAAACCGCGGAGGAGCTTGGCCCCCTGCGGGACCTGCCGGTGTCCGAGGAAACGGTCAACTTTTTGATGGACGATGTCCGGGGCGCGGGAGACGCCCTGCGGGACCGGCCCTTTCCTGAAGAAATTATCCGCTACAAACAGGCGGTGCGGAACTTCATGCACTATGTGCTGGAGAATGCCTTCGCTCTGGAAGAGGAAGCGGGAACGCCCAATTTTCTCAAAGCCGGTTACAAGGGTCCCAGAGGAACCCCGGAAGCGGTGAAACAAAAACGGTATATCAAAATTCAGGTTATCGACAAAAAACTGGAAGACCTTGCCGCCATGCTTCTTTCCAGCCAGAGACAGCAGCTTAATCTGTCCGCCCGTCTTGAGGAGATACAGGGTCTTCTGATAGACTTGCTGCAGTAAGGTTGTATATGAACGATATTGACGAATATGAAAATATAGATGAAGAGGATATTTCCGAGCTTGAGGACGGCCCTCTTATAGAGAAGCCGGATGTTATCACCGGTGCGGATGCGGGAATAGAGTCCATCGCTCCCGACACGCCCATTTACCGGCTGCGTCTGTTTTATTCCCACGAAACCTTTCCCGCCGTGTACCGTGACGACACCCTCAGTACCTGTTCTCTGGTAATAGTGCCCACCCGCTACGGCCGCGATATGGCGCAGGTAATCGGGCCGGTCCGCGGCAGGATGCCTCCGGCTTCCGAGATTGCATGGATAGAACGGCCCGCCACGCCGGAAGATTTGGAGAAAGTCCGGAAGAACCGGATACTGGAGCGGGATGCCTTTATTATCTGCAAAGAAAAAATAGAAAACCGCAAACTGGAAATGAAGCTGGTTCTGGTGCATTACCTTCTTGAAGAACCGAAGATTCTCTTTTTCTTTACCGCCGACAGCCGGGTGGACTTTAGGGAACTGGTAAAGGACCTCGTGGGTGTTTTCAAAACCAGAATCGAACTGCGCCAGATCGGTGTCCGAGACGAGGCCAGGGTAACGGGCGGCCTTGGTATCTGCGGCAGGGCCTACTGTTGCCACGCCGTATCGGACAAACTGCGGCCCGTGTCCATCAAAATGGCCAAGGATCAGAACCTTTCGCTCAATTCAATGAAAATCTCCGGCCCCTGCGGCCGCCTCCTCTGCTGCCTCTCCTATGAATACGCTTTTTACTGTGAACAACAGCGGTTACTCCCTCCGGAGGGCTGCAGGATTTCCAACGACAATACGGTGTGGAGAGTGACCGAGGTGAATATGATCACCGGCCATATAAAACTCGCCAATGACGATGACCGCCAGATGACCATCACCGCCTCTCAACTGGAACGTACCGACAACCGTTGGCGGATAAAGTCTTAAGATTTTAATCCCTTTTGGGTTTAATTCCCCGCTTCTCTGGGGGTGTAAAATTGAGGGTGTGGGGAATTTTTTAATGGACCGGCTGGGCGGGATGAGGGGGGGCTAATACCCATATGCGTTTCCCGGATTATTCGCCACACTGGCGCTTAAATCCCCCGCCCGGTCCAAAATCTTCCGGCAGGCGGCGATGGCCTCATCGGTACTTTCCAACTGCTCATAGACCATACCAAGGTAATGCCGGTTGGGGAGCTGCGGATAAGACCGTTCCCCATAATTGCTGCCAGGCTTTTGGTAATGGAGAGACCCGTCCCCTGAATCCGCCGGTTTGCCGCAGTTTCAAGCTGGATCTAGGCCCCAAAAAGTCAGGATAAACGTATAGAAATATCAAACCGCAAAGAACACAATAATTTTCAAAGAAACCGCATATTTTTCATATAATAAGATTTTGCATACTTTGTGGTTTATTCGAAAGTCTGGTTTAATACCCCGGAGCTCTGCTCCGGCTGAATAAAACAACGATTACAAAAAATTGGTATTAAACCAGACGGTATTATAAACTTCCTCTCGAACGAGCCTCCGTTAGAACTAATGCATCGCTAAGGATACCGCGGAGCTCTGCTCCGCGGAGGCTCATTACCAAATATTGTGATTTCTTACTTTTTTTCAATTCTATGCGTTTATCCTGCCAAAAAGTTTCTCCGTGTCCGCGATTATGCAGGGAACGGGTGCGGGAAAAAAAAGAGGGTCTGTCTGCGCATCGGGGCGGTTTCCTGTCACGGGGACCGATACACCGGGTTAGGGGAGGAACCTGTCCCTTACAATTTTGCTATATCTTCAGCGGAAAGCCCGGTATCCTCCGCGATGTGGTCAACGGATATTCCGCGCTTTTTCATTTTTGCGGCAATTTCTATGATTCCTTCCCGCTTGCCTTTTTGCATGCCCTTTTGCAGTCCTTCCTGTAGACCTTCCCGCTTGCCTTCCCGCTTGCCTTTCTGTACACCTTTTTGCAGGCCTTCCCGAATGCCTTCCCGCAGACCTTCCTCCCTGGCGTGGTTGAGCCCGCTGGTCCAGTCAGACAGGGCCAGCTCCCTCATCTGATACGCCCGCAGCGCCTCCTTGTCCCCCGAAACATATACCAGCTTCTCTTC
>JAIROT010000232.1 GCA_031257385.1 Treponema sp. | reverse complement strand
GACCCTTTATTTTTGGCCTGTTTAATCAGATAATTCCCACCGTATGGCTAAAATTACATGATTTTTTGGCAGTTCATCCCACTGACAGACTCAAAAACGAGTAAATGCCGGCGCCCTGTGGCCTCTTGAATGCGTGTTGACAGATCCCGCCGTTTTATGTATTCTTTCCTTAATCAACAACCTCGCCCTGAAAGGCGAGGTATGTTGTTCTCCCGAGGTATTGCATTCGGGGTTTAATACCTTTTTAACCGCCCTGAAGGGCGGGGTATTAAACCCCTCAGCACGAATAAATATATTTGAGGCCGGTTAGCCGGCAAGGAGAGCATTATGGCCCAGGCCAGTAAAAACAGCCGTGTTACCAGCGCGACTCAGAAGTTCTTTTGTTCCTGCGGGGGCGAAGTCAAGATGAAAACCCTCTTTGAGAACGGCAAGGTGAAGAATATCGCCGAGTGTGAAAAATGTAAACGGCTTGAACGGCGTCCGTCGGATTTCAAGTAAGATTTATACTGGAGGTTCCTTTTGGCAGTTAAGAGAAGTTCAGCGGAAAAGAGACACCGGCAGAGCGAGGAGCGGCGTCTCCGTAACAAGTCGGTCAAGAGCGCGGTCAGGACCAGCGCGAAAAAAGTGACGGCCCTGGGCCAGAAAAAAGACGCGGCAGGCGCCGAGGCGGCCCTGCGGGATATGATTAAAAAAATCGATTCTGCGGCCCAGAAGGGCATTATCAAGAAAAATACGGCGGCCCGCAAAAAATCAAGAATGCAGCGGTTTGTGAACAATTTGAAAGCGGCCCAGTAAACGCCCGGGTGAGGGCTTATGGCGGCGGTAGGGAAGAAGGAAGATCGGTCAATGGGAACGGAGAAAAATCCGATCAGGGGCCTGAAAGATTCCCACGCGCCCGGCGGTAACGGCAGGGCCGCTCTATGGCAATTTTGCCTTCATCTTGGCATGGTGGTTCTTGCTTCCTTCCTGTTTGCCGCCTCGTTTCCCAATCTGCTTATTGAAAACGGCGTTCCCCTTCTGGCCTGGATCGCCTATGTACCGATCTTCGTTCTTATTCGCCGGGTGGGTCTCCGCGCCGCTCTGTGCTGGGGAGCGCTCTACGGCTATGCCGCCTACGGCCTTTTCAATTACTGGCTCAGCGTCTTTCATCCGCTGGCGGGCCTGATTGTAGGCGGCATTTATCTGATATATCTGGCGGTACTCTTTTTCTTCCTGAAACTGGCGGATATTTTTTTCCCCAGGCGCTCTTACCTGGTCCAGTGGATCATCTGGCTTGCCTATGAATACCTCCGCACGAGGGGCTTTCTGGGCTATTCCTATGGAATCACCGGCTATTCCCAGTGGCGCGTGATTCCGCTGATTCAGATTGCCTCCGTTTTCGGCGTGTGGGGGGTCTCCGCCCTGGCGGTGTTTCCCTCAACCTGGCTTGGGGCGGCCCTGCGGGATTGGCGTTTAACGGAAGGCCCCGCGGGCATAGGCCGCGCCGTCAAAGGCTTTTTCCGTACCGAAAAAATCGCCGCCCTTGCTTGGGCAGCCGCCCTTGCCGCGGCCCTGCTCTTCGGCTTTATTTCCCAAACCGATTTTTCCGCGTTTCCCGGGGCGCGAATCGCCCTTGTCCAGCACAACACCGATCCCTGGAAACCTTCCAAAGCTCCCACGGCCCGCCAGGCCATTGAGGAATACCGGAACGATTTCAGGATATTGAAACGCCTTTCCGACGAGGCCCTGGCCGCCGAACCAAAGCCGGATATGGTGGTCTGGTCCGAGACCGCTTTTGTTCCCCGGATATACTGGCACGAAACCTACCGCGACGATCCGGACTCCTGGACGCTGGTCAAGGAACTGCTGGATTACCTTGCCAGTCAGGATGTACCCTTTGTCATTGGAAATGACGACGCCCGCAGGGACCCGGCGCTCAATCCCAATCCCTATGACGACTACCGGGTCGATTACAACGCGGTAATGCTGTTTGAAAAGGGGAAAATTGCCCAAACTTACCGAAAACTGCACCTGGTGCCCTTTACCGAGCATTTCCCCTACGAAAAACAGCTTCCTTTCATTTACCGGGCTTTGGAACGGGCGGACACCCACTTTTGGGAGAAGGGCAGGGAAGTCACGGTGTTTTCCGGGCCGGGCTTTACCTTTTCAACCCCGGTTTGTTTTGAAGACACCTTTGGCTACCTGTCACGGAATTTTATACGTAACGGCGCCGAAGTTATTGTAAACCTTTCAAATGATGCGTGGTCAAAAAGCCTGCCCGCCCAGAACCAGCATCTCTCCATGGCGGTATTCAGGGCGGTGGAAAACCGCCGCTCAATGGTACGTTCCACCGCGTCCGGCCAGACCTGCGCGGTGGACCCCTCAGGCAGAGTTATTGCCCTTGCCCCTCCCTTCAGCGAGGCCTGGATCACTGTTGCAATTCCCATCGTAAAAGGGGACACTGTCTATACTCGTTACGGCGATTTTCTGGGGACGGGTTTTTCGGCCCTTGCCATATTCCTGTTGCTTTTTGGCGCTGGGGTGTATATAATAACCAAAAAAGGAAAAAGGCATGCACACCCGTAAAAAACTGTTGATCGTTGATGATGAGCAAATTAACCTTGAATTCTTTGAGGTGATGCTTTCCAAACTCGGCTTTGTGGTTGAAGAGGCTACTGACGGGGTTGAAGCGCTTGAAAAGGTAAAAAAATTCCATCCTGATCTGATTCTCCTTGATAATGTCATGCCCCGGATGTCCGGCTGGGAAGTGACCAAAACCTTAAAAGCCGATCCCAAATACAAGGATATTCCCATCATCATGTTCTCCGCCCTTGACGATGTCAAAGACAAAGTTGCCGGTTTTGAACTAGGCGTGGATGATTATATCACCAAACCTTTCAATTTTTCCGAAGTGCTGGCCCGTATAAAGGCGACATTGCGGAACCGGGCGCTCTTTGCCCAGGTTGCGGTGCGGGAATCCCGCCTGAGCATGGCGGAAGAATTGAACAGGGATATGAAAAACAACCTTTTGGATTTTGTGAAAAGTGTTGATGAGCTTGACAGGGCAATCGCCCTTATATCCGAGGGTGAGGGCGGGATAGTAAACAGGGAAACGCCGGCCGCTCTGCTTAAAGTCATTACCGAAAAAACCCAGGCCGTGCGTAAGCACATTGCCGAGCTGGATGCCAGAATTGAGAAAACCATCCTTGAATGGGAAGATCTTAAAAAGAACGAAATCGGCCTTACGGCCCTGGAAGACCAGATCTGGAAATTCTTAAATCAGGACTAGTACGGATGCCCAAACAGGAAGGGAAAAACAAAGATGCCGCTGTGGTGGTTCTGGGGAAAAGCACCAGTTTCAACGGCGTCCTTAAATTCAAGGGAACACTGCGCCTGCAGGGAAAATTCAAAGGAACCATAGACGCAACAGGCGCGCTCATTGTGGATAAAGATGCGGTGGTTGAGGCGGATCGTATAACGGTAAGTTCCCTTGTGGTGTACGGCACGGTAATAGGCGCCGTTTACGCGGTTGACAAGGTTGATATGTTCAGCGGCGCGGAGGTTCACGGCGACATTACCGCCGCCCGGCTTCGCATCGCCGACAGCGTACTCTTTGAGGGCCAGTGCAGCATGACCACCGCGGACAAAGATGTGGAGATTTTTTCCCGGTCCACCGAGGAGATCAGAGCCGAATTGCAGAGGTTCAATGGCTGAGGAGGATTCCCGGCAAAGGTACGCGGGGAACGGCGCTTTTGCCGGTATTAAGGCTTCCGCGGAACAACTGATACGGAATTTGAGCGCCGCTTCCCGTACCCTTGCCCTGGCCGAGTCCTGCACCGCCGGGCTTGTCTCGGATTTCCTTGCTGGGGTTCCCGGCGCGTCGCGGGTTTTGTGGGGTTCCTTTGTGTGCTATACCGCCGGGGCCAAAGTTTCCATGCTGGGCCTTGATCCGAAGCGGCTTGAACGTTACGGCCTGGTGAGCGGGGAAACCGCCCGCGATATGGCCCTGGGGGCACTGGAAAAAAGCGGTGCTTTCGCGGCCGCTGCCGTAACCGGTCTTGCCGGCCCGGACGGAGACGGAAGCGGAGTTGCCGTGGGAACCGTGTGGATAGCCGCCGCCCTGCGGGATAGGGGGGCTGTTCCGGCAAGGGAGTTCTGTTTTCAAGGCTCCCGGAACGAGGTGCGTTTACAGGCTGCGGCCGCGGTTCTGGAGGAATTGCTTGTGGTCAGCGTACCGCACACACCCCTTTTCACTTAGGGCAACGCTGAACAATTGAGAGGGGATTCTATCCCTTGCCGTCCCTTGAAGGATTTTTTTAATCATAAAGGCCGAACAGCCGTTTCCCGGGTTTATTCGAAAGTCTGGTTTAATACCCCGGAGCTCTGCTCCGGCTGAATAAAGCAACGATTACAAAAATTTGGTATTAAACCAGACGGTATTATAAATTTCCTCTCGAACGAGCCTCCG
>JAIROT010000132.1 GCA_031257385.1 Treponema sp. | reverse complement strand
TCATAGTCTTCGGTCTGTTTCTGTTTCTGATTGTTTTTGCCATAATCATGTCATTACTCATTGCCCGTTCCGTCACAAAATCAATCATGGTTCTCGAAAACGCCACTAAACGCATTGCCTCAGGAGAGCTTGATTTGGAAATCGCGGTTAAGGGCAGCAACGAGATAACCTCGCTTACCGATTCGCTCAATAAAATGCGCAATGCCCTGAAGGAAGAAGAACGCCGGCGTTACCGCTTTATCATGGGCGTTACCCACGACCTCAAGACCCCGCTTGCCCTGATAAAGGCGTATAACGAGGCGATAGAAGACGGTATCACTGCGGACCCGGCCACCGGTACCGCCGCGACAAAGATAATCGACGCCAAAGTGGATCAGCTTGAAGGTATGATTAATAATTTAATCGAATTTGTACGCATGGATACCGGGGAGTGGCGCGGACTGTTGAAAAGTACAAATATCTCCGCCTTTTTAAGACAATCCGCAAAGGTGTTTTCGATTGACGCAGAATTACTCCATCATGAATTTAAATTTCATTCAACGTTAAATTCTGACATTGTTGTTCCGATGGACGAGCGGCTTGCGCAACGTATGCTTGAAAATATCGTGAATAACGCAATTCGCTATACTCCTGACGGTTCGATTATCAGTCTTGAGGCTGCTGTTGCGGATAATGCCGTCAGGCTAAGGGTAAGCGATAACGGTCCGGGCATTGACAGTGCCGATCTCCCTCACATTTTTGAAATGTTTTACCGTGGAAGCTCTTCCCGTCGTGAACAGGGGCTGGGCTTGGGGCTTGCCGTGGCCAAGTGGGTTGCCGACTGCCATGGCTGGCCGATTTCCGCTTCATCTAAAAAAGGACAGGGGGTCTACTTTACCATTGTTATACCGCTGTCGTGATGAAAGCTGCAGACAGGGAATTGATTTGATAATTTTATTACATTTTATTCGAAAGTCTGGTTTAATACCCCGCGGCTTGCCGCGGTTCAAACAACATAACAATTTCAAAAATTCGGTATTAAACCAGACGGTATTATAAATTTCCTCTCGAACGAGCCTCCGATCAAGAAATTGCCCCACGTTCCAGATACCGCGCGGCTTGCCGCGCGGAGGCTCATTTTAACGATTTTTATACATTTTCCCCGCATTTTTCAATCTTTCTATTGAAATAATTTTAATGTCGATGTATAATAGGGTTGTTCGTAAATCCGGCTGGTTTTAGGACGGAATTTATTCGAAAGTCTGGTTTAATACCCCGGCTTGCCGTGGTTCAAACAATGTACTTTATTATAAGAATTGGGTATTAAACCAAAGAGCCGGCTCGCGGGGGAAGATAAAACAAATTTCCCCCTGAACGGATCTCCGATCGGGAAACTGCCCTAGGAGCCTGTGGGACTTGTGGATTTTTGGGCTCCTTTGGGAGTCTGCAAGGTAGAAAATGCACAAAATTGTGCATTTTCTTTATCATTTGGGCTAAAGCCCCACAGACTCCTATGTTCAGGATGCCGCGCGGAGGCTCATCAGTTTGTACTTGGGAGGGGAAAAACTGAACTTGTTTTGCGGTGCGATCCGCCCTTTGTTTGCCGCGCTCCTGGCGGGCGCGTGCCTCTTTTTAATTAATCCCCGTGTTTTTGCCCAGCAGGAGGGGGCTCTGGATTTCGAGGCCGAGTCCGTACAGAGTGAGGCTCCCCCTGATCCGATAAGGGCTGCCGAGCGGGCTCTGGTTTTGGAAGAAACCGCAGCCGGCCCCGCCGCGCCGCCGGTTTCGTTGACGGGGACCATTCTCAGGATGGTACTGACCCTTGCCCTGGCCGCGGCGGCCATTTACGGCGTTATTTACTTCATCAAACGGGCCTCCCGCCGCGCCGAGCTTCGGGACCCTTTCATCAAAATACTTGCCAGCGCCCACCTTGGTTCCAACCGTTATGTCTATATTGCTGCCGTGGGTTCAAAGGCCTGGTTTGTCGGCGCCGGCGAGGGCGGCGTAAATCTTATCGCTGAAATTGAGGACAAGGATATTCTCAACGCCATGTTCCTTGAGGATTCCCGCAAAAGCGCTGAAGCTTCTCCGGGGCGTTTTCTTGATTTTAGGGCCATGCTCCGCCGCCTGGGTATGCCGGTTGAGTCGGGCATGCCGGGCGCGGATAATATACGCAAACGCCGGGAGCGGCTCAAGGGCTTGTGATGAAGCGGATAATTGCGGCGGCCCTTTTCGCGGGGATACTTGGCTTTTTCCCCCCGGTTCAGGCGGAAGCCCAGACACAGCCTTTTCCGGACATGTCTGTGCAGGGAACCATGAATATCCCCTCGCCGGCTCCGCCGCCGGTGATCCCCTTTATCGATCTTACGGTACGCAATCCCGCTAACGGGCAGGAAGTGGCTTTTTCCCTGCAGCTCCTTTTGCTTCTCACGGTGCTTTCCCTTGCGCCGAGTATTATTATCCTGATGACGAGCTTTCTGCGGATATCCATTGTGCTAGACTTTATCAAGCGGGCGCTCTCATTGCAGCAGGTGCCGCCCAATCAGGTGATTCTGGGAATTTCCCTCTTTATGACGGTGTTTATCATGTGGCCCACTTTTAACGCGATTTATACCAACTCCGTGCAGCCCCTGTCTGCCGGGGAAATTTCGGTGGACACCGCTTACCGCGAGGCTGAGGCCCCTTTGCGGCTTTTCATGTACAGCCAGATGCGGTCCCGGCCGGGGAACATAGCGCTCTTTATGCAGATGCGCGGACTGGACCGGCCCAATACGCTGGCGGATGTTCCCACCTATGTGCTGATTCCCGCCTTTATTCTTAACGAGCTTACCGTGGCCTTCAAAATCGGGATACTGCTCTTTATTCCCTTTATCGTTATCGACATGGTGGTGGCAAGCGCCCTCATGTCCATGGGTATGATCATGCTCCCTCCGGTGATGATCTCCATGCCTTTCAAACTTATTCTCTTCATCCTCGTTGACGGATGGGGACTGCTGACGGATCAACTGGTCCGTTCATTTGTGTAGGGACGGACGTGAGTATCGGGGAAGTGACCGCCCTTTTGCGGCAGGGGATTTTGGAGGTGCTGATTCTCGCGGCGCCTCTGCTGTTATCCGCTCTTGTTGTCGGCCTTGTCGTGGCGATTTTGCAGGCCACTACTTCGATACAGGAACAGACCCTTACCTTTGTGCCCAAGGTGCTCGCCATACTGCTGGTGCTTGCCTTTTTGGGCGGATGGATGTTCAGCTCGCTGGGGGAATATACCACCGAACTGTTCCGGCGAATCCCCGACATGGCGAGGTAGTCAGGTGATAGACAACGAGGTTTTGCAGAACATCCTGGGCTACGGTCCGGTCTTTCTCCTCATCGCCGCCAGAGCGCTTGCCATGATCGAAGTCGCGCCGCTCCTTTCATCGGATGTCATTCCACAGATGGCAAAGCTCGCTTTGGCGGGTTTCGCGGCCTTCGCGGCCATGCCCACCGCGGAGGTATTTTCCGCTGACGCGGCGGCAGGGGCCCTGGCCAATCTCCGCTATGAGCCGTTCAGCCTTGGTTTTGTTTTGCTGATTCTGGGGGAGGGCCTTATCGGCCTTATCACCGGTTTTTTCCTTACGATAATTTTTGCCGCCTTTTCAACTGCCGGCCAGTTCTTCTCCCTGCAAATGGGTTTCGGCGCTTCCGAAACTTTTGATCCGCTCTCGCAGATAGAAAACCCCCTCATGGGCCAGTACCTCAACCTCGTGTCCATGCTGGTCTTTCTTTCCGTCGGCGGTTTCAGGGAACTGTTTCTCGGCGGCTTCTGGCGCTCGGTACAGACGCTCAACATCGCCGCGCTGGTTGAGGGAAGGGAGCCGGTAGTGGCAATGATTACCGCCGGGCTTTCGAGGCTCTTTCTGGACGCCATTGTTATTTCCATGCCGATTTTGGGCACCCTGTTTTTTACTTCGCTTGCGACGGGGCTTATCTCCAAAGCCGCCCCCCAGATCAACATCCTCTCGGAGGGTTTCCCCATTTCCATCACCGTGGCCTTTTTCCTCCTCTTTAGCTCGCTCCCCTTTATGATCGAGGCGTTTGCCCGTGTGATCGATTCAGGCTTTACCAGCATTGAAAGCCTCTATACCCAAATCGGCCGGCAAATAGCCGGGGGAGGCGGACTGTGATAAAATTGCAAGCCAAAGGCCTGTGTGTTCCGTGGTTAAATCCAAAATTCCCCGGAGAACAGCGGCGGTCTCTCGCTGCCGCGGCGGCGATTCATCTGCAATGGTTTGCCGATGACAACGAGGCGGACGGCAGGACCGAGGAACCGACCGAACATAAGCTCCAGCGGCTCCGCGAGGAAGGCCAGGTTGTTAAAAGCCAGGAATTGACGGGCGCTTTAACGCTGCTTCTGCCGGCCCTGATGCTGCTCTTTCTCGCACCGTCGATGCTGCGTACCTGTGTGGATATGGTCCGCTTTTTTTTCCTGCGGGCAACGGAGCTTGATCCCACCAGGGATGGCATTGTGGCGGCGGCGTTTTTTAATTATCTGGCGCGGCTCGCCCTGCCCATTCTTGCCGTGGCGGTATTTTCGGCGATTTTTTCAAATATAGTGCAGATCGGTTTTGTTTTTACCACGAAGCCTCTGGTTCCGGATTTGACCAAAATACTGCCCAAAGTGGGGCAGTTTTTCAGGCGGGCGCTGTTTTCGGTTGACGGGCTTTTTAACTTTTTCAAGTCTATTATCAAAATGGCGATTATCGGCCTGGTGGCTTTTTTTCTGATCCGCGCCGACATTAATAAACTCCTCAATTTGCAAAAGGTAAGCCTGTGGCTCGGCCTGAGCACCGTGGCCTCCCTGGCTATACGGATGTTTATCATCAGCGCCCTCTTGATGCTGATCGTTTCGATTCCCGATTATATGTTTCAGCGCTGGCGTTTCAGGGAACGGAACAAAATGTCCCGGCAGGAATTGAAAGAAGAAATGAGGATGTACGAGGCGGACCCGCAGATCCAGTCGAGGATACGCAGCCGTTTTCGGGACCTTCTCAGACAGAACATCGCCGTTACCGTTCCAAAGGCCGATGTGGTTATCACCAACCCGACCCGCCTGGCCGTCGCTTTGGAATACCGGAACGGCATGCGGGGGCCTATGGTCAGCGCCATGGGCGCCGATGAGATGGCCGCCAGAATCAGGGAAATCGCCGGGGAAAGCGGCGTGCCTCTGGTAGAGGACAAACCCCTTGCCTGGGCGCTGTACCGCGAAACCAGCGTGGGCGACATTATCCCCGAAGCGTATTTTACGGCGGTGGCGGCGGTCCTGAGCAAAGTGTATGCCGTCAATGAGCTGCGCAGGGCGAGGAGCATGAGCGCGTGAAGGGCGGGATGAGTATAAGATGATTATAAGGAGAAGCATTAATGGCTGACGCGGCTCGCGTGAATAACCGGGGGACGATCTCACGGAATTTCCTCAATACCTTAAAAGACAGTTTTCCCGCCGTGGCGGTGATAACCGTGGTAATCATGCTCATCTTCCCCCTGCCCACGGTACTCCTCGACGCCCTGATGGCGATTAACCTGATCTTTTCCCTGCTGGTACTGCTCATCGTGCTGTATACCCAGAAGCCCACTGAGTTCAGTCTCTTCCCCACCATACTTCTGGTTGCCACGGTCTTCAGCCTGGCGCTGAATGTTTCTTCCACACGGCTAATTCTGACACGGGGTTCCCGCTTTGACGGCAGGATGATCAGGGCTTTCTCCAGCTTTGTGGTCGGCTCCGGCGGTAATGAAGGCATTGTGATCGGCTTTATTATCTTTATCGTGATTATCGCGGTGCAGGCGGTGGTTATCACCAAAGGCGCGACCCGCGTCTCCGAAGTGGCGGCCCGTTTTACCCTGGACAGCATGCAGGTCAAGATGATGGCCATTGAGACCGAATACAGTTCCGGTTCAATAAGCGAGGAAGAGGCCCAGCGGAGAAAAGCCCAGGTTCAGAAAGAATCCGATTTTTACGGTTCCATGGACGGAGCGAGCAAATTTATTTCGGGTAACGTCAAGGTGGGGATTTTTATCACCGCGGTTAACATACTGGGCGGCATTATCATCGGCGTGGTAATGCACGGCGAGCCCCTGGGGAGCGCGGTGACCAATTACATCGGCTTTTCCATCGGTGACGGGCTTCTCTCCCAGTTTCCGGCTTTGCTGGTTTCTACCGCCATGGGTATCGTGGTAACCAGGGCCGCGGCCGCCGGTAATCTTTCCGATCAGGTGATCGAGCAGATATTCTCCCGTTACTCGAAAATCTACTGGATATGCGCGGGCGTGCTGGTGTTCCTCGCGGTGCTGCCGGGCTTCCCCTGGTATGTGCTGTTTCCCATGGCGGCGCTGGTCGCGTTTCACGCTTTCAGAATCGGCCGCAGGGAGAAAAAGACCGCCGATTTCAACAAGATGATGGCAAAGACCGGGGCAAAAAAAGAAAAAGCCGAAACCGCCGAAATATCGCCCGTGGTTCCCCTGGACGCCCTTTCGCTGGAATTGGGCTACGGCCTCATACCATTAGTCGATAAAGAAAAAGGCGCGGAGCTTTTGGAACGGGTCCAGGGGGTCAGGCGGCAGTCCGCCCTTGATCTGGGCCTGGTTATCCCCAAGGTGCGGATCATTGACAACATGATCCTTGATCCTTCGGAGTACTGTTTCAAGATCAAGGGCGTTGATGTGGGCAGGGGAAAGATACGCATGGGCCATTACCTCTGTATCAACCCCGGCACGGCAAGCGGGGAACTGGCCGGTGAAAAAACGGCCGATCCCGCTTTCGGGCTTCCGGCCCTCTGGGTTGGCGAAGACAGGCGGGACGAAGCCGAGCGGGCAGGTTACACCGTTGTTGACCCTCCCTCTATCATCGCCACCCATTTAACCGAAATTATCAGGCGGCATGCTGCGGACATTCTCGGACTGCAGGATACCCAGGCTATCCTCGACACTCTTCGCAAGGAGTACCCCGCGGTGGTGGACGAGGTGCTGCGTGAGGGCAAAGGCTTGAGGGTCGTGGAAATTCAGAAAGTGCTCCAGGGTCTCTTGAGGGAACGGGTTTCCATCCGTAATATGGTTTCGATTCTGGAGGCCGTCGCCGATTACGCGCCGGTTTCAAAAAACATCTGGTTCCTCACCGAAAAGGCGCGGCAGGCTTTGGGCAGCCAGATCTGCCACCAGTACGCCGATGATGACCGCAGGCTGCGGGTACTCACGATTGATCCCGAACTTGAGCAGAAAATTATTGACAGCAAGTATGAAACCCCGTCGGGGATTGTGGCGGCCATGGACCCGCCAAGCCAGCAGGCGTGGATCAGGGCGGTCAGCAGGGCGGCCTCCGCAGTCAGGGGAAAAGGCTGGATGCCGGTTATTCTCTGTTCGGAGGCGGCCCGATTCCTCGTAAAAAATTCCACCGAGAGGGAGCTGCCGGAACTGGCGGTGCTTTCCGTTCCGGAAATTGTTTCCGGTATTATTCCCGAAGCGATAGGCGTGATCAGGCCGGAAAACCA
Organism: Treponema sp.; assembly: GCA_031257385.1. Classification (GTDB taxonomy): domain Bacteria; phylum Spirochaetota; class Spirochaetia; order Treponematales; family Breznakiellaceae; genus WQXQ01. The sequence goes on along the minus strand of JAIROT010000132.1, from coordinate 11,900 downwards.
AAACGTAAATTCCACAGGGAGTGCTTCAGCCGGGAGCGTCGCATAGATGGAGATATTGGTTGAACAGGGCGTCAGCCGGGGAGACTGCGCCAGCAAGATAACGGCAAAATACGGGCCGCGGTTTACCATTCTGCGGGAAAAAAAGATCCGCATGGGGGGCTTTTTGGGTATTTTTACCCATGAGGGCGTTGAGGTTGAATTTTATATTCCCCCGGTTTTAAGCAGAAATTCCCCGCTTCCGCCCCAGCCCTACGAGGCCGGCAGCTCTCCCCTCTCTGCTTTTCCGGCTCAGCCGGCGCCGCTCAATTTTGAGGAAGAAAAAAAGAAGTTGATCATAGCCGCGGGCAAAGATCCGGTACAGACCGCGGCGCAGGCCGCAGCCCTGGACGGCAAAGATTCATCCCAGCAGCAGATACTTGACGGGCTGCGGCAGATTAAAGAAATAATTGAATCCGGCGGCCCTAAAAAAGAAACGCACCCGAATCTGGTCAAGGCCGCGGAATTGCTCAGGCTGAACGATTTTTCCGAACGTTATATCAACGGGATGCTTGAGAGGGCCAGAAAGGAACTGCCCCTGGAAACACTGGATGATTTTAATGCGGTTCAGGATTGCCTGCTGGAATGGATAGGGGAGAGTATCAAAATCTGCCGCGAGCCCGCCGCCCGGAAGGGCAGAATTTTGGCGCTGGTCGGTCCTACCGGTGTCGGCAAGACCACGACCATAGCCAAGCTCGCGGCGATTTACGGGATCGGACATTCGGGCCGTTCCCCAATGTCGGTACGCCTGGTCACTATCGACGCCTTCCGTATTGGCGCAAGAGACCAGCTCGAAAAATACGGGGAGATCATGGGCTTTCATGTTTCATATCTAGTAAACCGCCGGGATCTCAAGAAAGAAATCGCCCTGTACTCGGAGGAGACCGATCTGATCCTCGTGGATACCATCGGCAAAAGCCCCAAAGATTCAGCCAAGCTCGGTGAGATGAAGGAACTTCTTGACGCCTGCGGGTCCCGCGCCGAGATTTATCTCGTGTTTTCGGCAAGTACCAAGACCAGCGACATTGAGGATATTCTGCGGCAGTTTGAGCCTTTTAATTACCGCTCGGTGGTGCTCACCAAGTTAGACGAAACCAGTCATATTGGCAACGTGATCTCCGCCCTTGCCGAACGGGGAAAAACGGTGTCTTATATAACCGATGGGCAGACTGTTCCCAGCGATATTGCAAAAGCCAGCGTAGTCCGCTTTCTCATCAATCTGGAGGAATTCAAAATTGATCGGGGAAAAATGGAAAGGCGCTTTCCCGTTGACGAAGCAGATCAATTTCATTGGAGCTGAACATGGAAGATCAAGCGGAAAAGCTGAGGGAAATTATGAAACAGAAAAAAAACGCCCCCGTTTCCGGCGATTCTTTTGATTTATCAGGCGATACAAACGGAGGAATGCCGAAAACCGGCAAAGGCGATTCGGGGCAGGACGGCAAGAAGGCCCGTATCATTACCGTTACCTCCGGCAAGGGAGGGGTGGGCAAGACCAATCTCTCGGTGAACATGGCTCTGGCCTTTGCCCGCATGGGAAAGAAAGTGGTGGTGATGGACGCGGACCTGGGACTCGCCAATGTCAACGTGATACTTAACAAGACCCCTCCCAAATACAACCTCTACCATGTGATCAAAAAACAAAAAACGATCCGTGAAATTCTCGTGGAAACCGAATACGGCATCTCCATAGTGGCCGGGGCTTCCGGTTTTTCCCAAATCGCCAATATGGGCAAGGAGGAACGCCAGGAGTTTATCAGGGAACTGGACACGCTTTCCAGCGAGGATATTATCATCATAGATACCGGCGCCGGAGTTTCGAGTAACGTGCTGGACTTTATCGCCGCCGCCGATGACGCGGTGATCATTACCACCCCGGAGCCGACCGCCATAACCGACGCCTACGGCATCATCAAGATCATCGCCACTGAATATGACGCCCTCAACACGGGGCTTAAACTGGTGGTGAACCGGGCAAAAGGCGTTGCCGAGGCAAAAAATGTGGCCGACCGGATGATCAATATCAGCGGACAGTTTCTCAACCTCCGGGTGGATTATCTGGGTTTTATCTATGACGATCAGGCGGTGCCCCAGGCGGTGCTCAGGCAGAAGCCCTTTATGGTGATTGATCCCAAATGCAAAGCAAGCCAATGCGTGCGGCATATTGTGGAACGGATGGACAAGAACAGACCCAGGGAGTCAGGCGGTTTCGGCGTGATGCTGCGGAAGTTCTTCGGCGGTCCTCAGGACGCTTAAGGGGGAGGCGCCTTGTTTAATCTAAAGTGGGGTATTATCGCAGGCGGCGCGGCTCTGGCCCTTTCCCTGCTGACGGGGATTTTTAGCGGCGCTGCTTTTCTTATTGCGCTGCTTCGGGCCGGAGTTTTTACGGCTGTTTTCTTTGCCCTTGGTCTGGGATGCTCTTTTGTGATCAATAATTATCTCCCCGAACTTTTGCAGCCGGAATCCTTTGCGGAAGACGGGCCGGACAGCCACCGGAGCAGGGGGAACGGCTCACGGGTAAACATCACCCTGGGCGGCGGCGGCGCGCTGCCTGATAATTCCGACGAAGTGGAAGATATTTCCACCCTGGTACCCGGTGAAGACAATCCGGCAGGGGAGGGGGCGGCCTCTTATGGTATAGACCAGACGGAGCAAGATGATTATACTAATAACGGAGGCGCTGTCTTAGAGGAACTGGATCAGGACAACGGGGGGGGATTCGACGCCGTTTTGGGCGACGCGAAAGCTCCCGGACCTTCAGCGGCTCCCGGCGGGCAGGTTTTTACGGTTACAGTCAGCGAAGGGGATGACCTGGGGGCTTTGCCGGACCTGGACGCCATGGCAGGGGCTTTTTTGACCGGCGCCGATGAGGAAGGCTCCGCCGGACAAGCGGCCGCTTCTTTTGAGCCGTCCATGCCGGCCAGAAGCCCCGGCGGCGCAAAGACGCAGCAACTGGACGGTGATTTTGATCCCAAGGAGCTTGCCGCCGGTATACGGACGGTTTTGGAAAAGGCTAAAAAAGGATAGTTATGGGTAACATCCCCGGGCAAAAAACAGAAGAAGAGCTCTGGCAACGGTACCGCAAAACAAAGGATCCCGCGATAAGGGAGGCCTTTATCAAACAATACGCCCCTCTGGTAAAATATGTGGCCGGCAAAGTTGCCATGGGAATGCCCCATAATGTTGAATTCGACGATCTGGTCGGATTTGGGGTATTCGGCCTTATCGACGCCATTGACAAATACGATCCTGAAAAAAATGTAAAATTCAAAACCTACGCCGTTACCCGCATACACGGTGCGATTTTCGATGAACTGCGCCAGATCGACTGGGTACCCCGCTCGGTCAGACAGAAAACCCGCGAAATCGAGGCCGTCATCAGCGCCCTGGAAGCGCAGTTCGGCAGAACCGCTTCGGATCAGGAAATCGCCAAAGCAATGGGAATGGACGAGACTGAGTATCTTAAAACGATTCAGAAAATTTCCGGTACTTCGATTCTTTCGCTGAACGATGTATGGTTTTCCGGTGACGAGAACGACAAAGTCTCCATTGGGGATAGTATCGAATCTCCCTCAAGCCTCAATCCCGACGTGATAGTTGAAAAGGACGAGATGCGCCGCGTGATTGTGAAATTTATCAACGAACTTCCCGATAAAGAAAAAAAAATCCTGGTCCTCTATTATTACGAAGACCTCACCCTGAAAGATATAGGCCGGGTGCTGGAAGTTACCGAATCACGGGTTTCCCAGCTGCATACCAAAGCCATAATGCATCTCAGATCAAAGCTCACCAATGTCCGCAAAGGTATCGTGTAACGCCGGACGGGGGTAATCGTGGTTGATTTTGTCCGGCTGCAGGATATCCTCAGAGAACAGTTAAAAGATGACCGGAGTATAAAAGCGGTTGACGCCTCGGGCCCTACGCTGGAAACCGCCGTGACTGAGGCGGCGCTGCTTTTGGATATACCGGTACGCCGGCTTGAATATGAGATAACCGAAAAAGGCTCCCCCGGATTTCTGGGAACGGGAAAAAAAGACTGGAAGATTCGGGCCTACGAGCGGATGTATATAGAGAAAGAAAAATTCCAGGAAGATATATTCATCGATCCGCTCTCGGCGCAAAAGCCGCTCATTGAGGATAAGGACGGAGACTCCTTTGTGCAGCTTCGCCCCGAGGGGGCTTTTCTTAAGGTTATCGCACCGGCGGGCAAGGGCAGGAAAGCGCTGGAAGCCCATGCCATGCACGAGCTTTTGGGCCGGGGTGTGAAGAATATTGACGAGGCTCTGGTCGCCGGTCTAATCAAAGAAGCGGCAGGGGAATATGTTAAAGTAGGCGATTTTGATCGCAGTCCGGCCAATGCAAGCACGGCAACGGTAGAAATCGTCGAAAACGAAATGAAAGCCCTTATGCAGGTAACGCCCCCGGGTCCCGGCGGCTGTGATATTCCCCTGGAAACTTATATCACTTTAATCAAAAATCACCATGCAACTTACGGCATAAAAGAAGATTTTTTGCGGGATTTTGCCGATCGGCCGGTATACCGGGAAAAGGTGGAAGTCGCCGAGGGTATCAAGCCCATAGACGGCAGGGACGCTTATATCCAGTACAACTTCGAAACCGATCAGAGCAAGGCCCGCCTGCGGGAAGGGATCAACGGCAAGGTAGATTTCAAAGAGCTTAATATTATTCAGAATGTGGTGGAAGGCCAGCCCCTGGCGAAAAAGATACCCCCCGAAAAAGGCACTCCCGGTAAAACTGTTACGGGAAAAAGAATCCCCGCCAAAGACGGCAGGGATACAGGCCTTCCCCTGGGGAAAAACGTTCATGCGAACGGGGACGGCGACACCATCATCGCCGATATGAACGGCCAGGTGGTGATGGTGAAGGGAAAAATCAATGTCGAGCCGGTATATACCGTGCAGGGAGACGTGAACCTCAAAACAGGCAACATTATTTTCCTGGGCGCCGTGATCGTCAACGGGAATGTGGAAGACGGCTTTTCCGTCAAGGCCGCGGGAAATATTGAGGTGAACGGAACCGTGGCGAAGGCGGAACTGGACGCCGAAGGTGACATCATCATCCACCAGGGAATCAACAGCAAGGGCGGCGGCAGTGTCCGTTCCGGCAGATCTGTCTGGTCGCGGTTCATTGAAAACGCCACTGTAGAGGCGGGGAACATGGTGCTTGCCTCGGACGGGATCATCAACTCCCGTGTAACCGCCCTTAACCGTATTATCTGTCAGGGCAAGCGCGCCCATATCATGGGCGGGCGTCTCCGCGCCAGGGAAGAGATCAACGCCAAGGTGCTGGGCAATCCCACCAGCGGTACGGAGACCATCTGCGAAGTCGGCTTTGATCCGAAGGTACGGGAAGAACTGGATCGCTTCACCGCGTCAAAAGAAGCGCTGGAAAAAGAGCTTGAAGACATTAAGCTGAATCTCCAAACCCTGATCAATATCAAGAAACAGCGGAAGTCCCTGCCCGAAGACAAAGAAGCCTACATGAAAGAGCTGTTGGATCGGCGGCAGATTGTCATAGGTGATTTGAAAAAAGCCATAGTGGGGATACAGAAGATGGGAGAACTTCTGAACAGTCTTAGCGTTCGGGGGCGGGTGTCGGCGTCCTCAAGGGTGTATCCGGGGGTGAGAATATTTATTCGGGACGTGAGGGAGGACGTGCGGACCGATTACCGGGCGGTTACCTTTATCCTTGAGGATGGTCTGATCCGGGTGGTAAAGTACGAAGAGCCTGACCAGGCGGCACAGAAGGGTTCCGATGGCTATACAGCCGATTGACCTACAGACCCTGTTCACCCAGGTTGACAAGGTGGGAAAGTCCCAGAGCGCCCAGCGGGAAGGGCTGGCCGTGCAGCAGGCCCTGCAGGGCGCCCAGCTCCAGCGTAAAACCGAGGAGCGCATTCAAGAGGTAAACGAGGCCCAGGACGCCGGTAACGGCGCGGAAAAGGTAAATGACCGGGGGAGCCGGAATTCTTCCGGCCGGGGCAGGGGTGAAAAAGGCGAAAACCCCGCCGAAGAGGGAGAGGAAGAGCAGCTGCCCTCCGTGATCCGTGACCCCAGCCTTGGCAGAAATATTGATATCAGCCTTTGAGGTAAAACGCGCAGCGGCCGGACAAACGGAACGGAGGTTTCCTTCTTGAACATAGCAAATATTCTTTCAGCGATAAGCCTTGCGCTCTGCTGTTTTTTCTTTTTGTATTTTCGTTCGTTTATCAAACGCCGCACCAGCGCCGGGGAGCTCCTGGCTGAATACCGCAGCGAGGTACTCCGTCTTAACGCCGAGATAGACGCCGTCACCGACCGGGACGCCCTGCTGGTTGAAGAACGGATTAAAACCCTCAAAGTCCTGTTAGACGATACGGACAAGCGCATCGCCGTTTACCTGCGGGAGTTGGAACGCAGCCGCAGCGGCGAAGCCCTCTACTCCAGCCTTGGCAGGGGCATTCGCGCCGCCCCGGGACCGGCGGTCCTGCCTGCACCCCCTGAGACAAGCTCCGTACAGACAAGGCCGGCTGATTTTGCGGCGCCGGGCGCACCTCCCGCCGGGCCGCCGGAAAGCCCGCCGGATGAAAGCGCCCCGGGGCATACGGCGAAGGCCGGTGAAAAGCAGGCGTCCCCGCCGGCGCCCGCCGCAAAGCCCCGGCTTAAAGAGCAAATCACCGGGCTGGCCGCCGGAGGCCTTCCCCCCGCCGAGATCGCCTCCCGGCTCGGCTTGAGCCTGTCCGAAGTGGATCTGGCCCTGAGCCTCCTTGGCCGAGGGGCCGGGTAAGCCGGCCGCAAAGCGGCCGGCACCCTTGCCGGTACGATGATAAACAGTTATATTATAATAGTAGGCCGAATGTCGAGTTTCGACTAATTCGCTCTTATTTATTCACCACAAAGTCGAATAAGTCGAAAAAGGAAAGGAAAAAGAGTAATTTGACGCTAAAAACTTATTCGACTTTTTCTTTCTGATTGACCACGACAGCGGTCTCCTTTGCGGTTAAATTTGAAACTCGACATTCGGCCTATTAAAACTTATTCGACTTTTTCTCATTTAATTGACCGCGCAGGCGGTCTTCTTCGAGGTAAAAAATTCTTCATTGATTTCATGGTTTTGCCGAATTGCTTGTTAAGAAAATTCCTATGCGTTTATCCTGCCTGAGTTAGCAGGGCGCCGGCCTTTTCTTTCACCAAAAATTGAAGTTTTGGAGCGGCGGCAAGGAAGCCTGCGACAAGACCGCAGCCAAAAGCACGGAGGAGAGGAGTTTTTTCGGGAAGGGGCCGGGTCGTTTCATGGTTCATGTTCTTTCCGCCCACGGGGTGACGAGGGAGCCGGACCCAAAGGTCCGGCGGGAGCCGGACCCAAAGGTCCGGCTCCTGGTTTTTTATGTCCGCGTTAGCCGCGTTAAACAACGGCTGATGTCATAAGGAACTGTACAAGAATAAAATGCACGGCATTTTATTCTAATTGCTTACGCAGCAAGGAAATAACATGACCAAACGGTCATGTTATTTCTGTACGGTTCCTTAACTGACTGGAGTGATGGCGATAACCCCGTCGGCGCCTTCCCCGTTATAGGCCTGGATATATTCGTCGGCGGCTGTAACCTTAATAGAATTGACCTTTGTTTTGGTCGAAGACCCGGGATTTATCTTTACATTGGCAAAGCTGGATACCGTTATTTTACCGGCGGCGGCCCCGTCAATATCGACAAAATCCCCACCGGCTGCCGTGAGTGCGGTACCACCATCAGTATCACCACTCCCTCCTACTTGAATGACGCTGGTATTGGCCGCGAAGACGATCTTGCCCCCTTCGCCTTTTACCCCGCCGGCTTTTAAGGTAATTTTGCCGGTAACGGTACTGCCGGATATATCATTTTGGAGGTCAATCTTGGTATTAGCGGGGATGGTCAGGGTAACGCCCGCGGGAACGGTAATAATACCCGATCCGTTGGCAATGGCGGTAAAGGCTTCACTGTCGGAGTCTGCGGCGATGCCGTCATATGAGAGGGTAACCGAGTCGGTTCCGCTGGAAACTGCCTGCCATCTCCCGGTAATCTCCGCGCCCCCGGCGATTACCTTGCCATTTATTCCCCCCACATTAACTTCCGCGCCGTCAGTACTGGTCGCGCCGGTAAGTTCCAGTTTCCCGATTTCCGGTGTTTCGGCGCCGTCGGTCGCAAAGGAAAGGACGCCGTTTACCGCAAGGACTCCCAGTTTACCGCTTTCACTGGGCACGACGTAGGTAGCCCCCGGGGCCACCCGCAGTTCCCCGCTGGTTATCGTGAGGGTGTGGGTGCCGTTGGATGCTTCACCCTGGGTGATTTTCTTATCGCCGGAATCTACCGTAAGGGTAAGGTTGGCTGTGGGAGTAAGGACGGTCTTGTCGACCGCCTCAAGCAAGGGGATTTCTTTCCCGCTGTCCTTGACAACGATTGATGCGCCGGCTCCCAGGGTCACGGTGTCGGTAGCCGCGGTCAAGGTAATTACCCCATTATTAGGCAGGATTACCTTGTCCCCGAATATTAAAGTGCCGGTACCGATGGTCTTAACACCGCCGGTAAATTCCACCGGGCCGGCAATCTCTGCCGCGGAATCCCCCGCAGGGAAAGTTACCGGATCACTACTACCGGAATTATAGGTGGTTTTACCGGTACTTTTGTTACTAATCTTGCCGGCAGTTATCGACGAACCAGCCCCTATCACTATGTCGCCGTCACCGCCTTCAATGGTTATCGCTATCAGCGCATTCACCTCCAGGGCGCCGCCGGGGCCGGTGAGCTTTTTGAGGGTAAGGGGATGGCCGACGGCGCTTGGCCCCGTCAGGGTGATCCCCCTGGTGGGGCCCCCCACGTCAATTTCCTCTATGGAAAGCGCTTCCGCCGGTACGGTTACCGAAACATGGCCGTTGCTGCCGTTGACGAGCCTGGCCGAGGAGGTCAATACAAAGTTTGCGGCCGTCGCCAACGCGACGCTATTGTCCCCGAGCAGTTCCACCTCGCCCAGCGCGTAGATAGTTTTGTTAGGTTTTATGCTTTCAGGAAGGATCTGAGTCTTTTTAATCACAAAGAGATTCTCAACCCCCGCGGGAATATCCGTATCCACCGTGGCCTTTACCAGAAACTCGTCCACCGCCACATTGCTCACCGAGCCGTTGATGTCCGCGAGGTTCGGGGTGTACAACACTTTCCGGTCATTGGGGCCGGCCGAATCCAGTTCCATGCCGTCGGCGTAAATCAAATAGTCCCCCGACTCCAGCTTCAACTCCCCGTCATCCGCCAGAATGAGGGAAGCGGCCCGGGAAGCGTCAAGGATCACCGAGCCGCTGCCGGAGGTTTCTACCTTGCCCTCAATCCTGATAGAGACGCCGGTAAAATCCACCAGGCCGGGCCCCGCGCTAATGGTAGCGCCCTGGGCCGCAAAGATCAGGGGTTCCCCGGCGGCGCGGGCATTATCCGCCGCCACCTGGAGGTCCTCCGGAGTTACCGAGCCGTATACGATATGCTTCCCGGCGAAAACGCTGGTGCTGCTATCGGTCGCTTGCTGACAACCCATCAGGGGAAGCAGCGCCGCCAGCAATACTATTCCTATAAACTTGAGGCTTTGCTTTAACATAAGCCCTCCTAATCGTTAATGTGCCGTCCCGTCAGCGGGGCGGTCAGGAAATGGTCAGGGATATGGCGCCCGGGCAGCATATCCCCCAAGGAACTGTACAGAAATAACATGATTGGTCATGTTATTTCCTTGCTTCGTAAGCAATTAGAATAAAATGCCGTGCATTTTATTCTTGTACAGTTCCTCAGCCCGTCTTCCCGGACGGGTTTTTTTCTCCTCGGGCAGTAGCGCAGTTGGTAGCGCGCTTGGTTCGGGACCAAGAGGTCGCGGGTTCAACTCCCGCCTACCCGATTCTAATTCGTTGCTGTGCAAGGATTTACAGCATTTCTCAAATTTTGTGATCTGGGAAATGTCAAGCAAATGTCAAGTCGGAGCAACAAAATGATCTATCATGTCTTCAAAAAACCGGTAAAGGGCCAGTCGGGGAGGGAAGTCCATCGGTGGTACTACTATTGGGTAGACGCCGCCGGTAAGCAACATCAAAAGGCCTGTAAAGGCTGCCGGAACCGATCCGATGCCGAAAATTACATAAGGACCCTACCTCCGCCGCCTGATACAGCCCCCGGAAAGGCGGATATACTGATATGTGATATAGCAAAAGACATGTTTATCCCCGGATCAGCCCATGTAGGCCGCCGCCAGCAACTTGGGAAATCAACCGATCCAGAAACCATGGCCGAAAGCCGGAGATATATCGATAAAATCGTCAGTCTATGGGGGGGATTAAGGCTCGAAACCCTTAATGTCGAGCTTGTAATGCCCTTCCTCTTCGGCCTTGGCCGGTCGGGGAAATGGAAAAATCGATTTTTAGAAATTTTATCAGAAATTTACAAGGAAGCTCCCTGGTACAACTGCCGGGTTCCAAAACCGGTCTTTCAGCGTTTTGCCGCTAATACAAAAAAAGCCGATATTTTTACCACGGCAGAACTTGACCAGCTTTTTAGACCGGAGAATTTTTTATCCTACCAGTTTTATCTGTTTTTTCTGCTATGTCTTTCCGGCGGGCTACGCCTGGGGGAAGTCCGAGCGATCCGTTCCAAACAGCTGATTTTCGACAAAAAGATTCTGATCGTGGACGGATTTTTGAAAAAAAACGGGACCAGGACCGATCACAACAAGATGGGGAACACCAACAACCCGAAATTTCGGCTGGTATATCTCCCTGAAATGACCATGGAAAAAATGAAAATGTGGATAAATGATAACGCTATCGGCCCGGAAGATCTTTGTTTTACCGTTGATGGCCACCCGATTCGCCAGGAATTTGCCGAAACCGTGTTTTATCGGGCATTACGGGCCGCCGGATTTATCCCCGCATCCCCCCAAAAAGAAAAAGCAATCCGGGGAAAAGGACGGCAAAAGCAAATCAGGGCAAAGCTGGCCCCGGCGGATGGACGGAAGCTAGTCCCCCATAGTCTCCGATATACCTACGTCAGCCGGATGCGGCGCGAATTAACGGCGGCGGAACTACAGCCTATGACCGGCCATACATCCGAGGGTATGGTGGACTACTACAATCGGCGCGTTTTGGAACTGGCCCTTGCCGCCATGCCGGATGCGGCTTTGACGGCGGCTGATACCCTTTTTCAATAGACATATCCCCCATATATAGCGTATATCCCAGTCTGTATAACCGCTATATATGGGGCCGCAATTCTTCATATACCCCCCCGATATAACCGGCTTGCCATACCCCCTGATTCTGTTCTGCTTTTTGCGGTGATTTTTTACCGATCTGTAATCCGTAAAGGGTATAAAAACAAAGTTTAAAAAAACAGAGGACCGAGAAGGGGGAAAGCGTTTTTTTAACTTTAGTTGTTTTACCCCTTATTTAATATATAAATTCGTTTACCTTCTTTCGTAATTCCTTATGTCATAAGGAATTACGTTATTTTATAATTGGTAAAAAAGTAAAGGATTTATTGTGTTTTACAAGAGACTTTTGTGAAAGAAAAAATTTTATAAGGGAAGAATGTATTTTTTAATTCTGTATATATCTCTTGAAAAAAGCTAAATATTATTTACTTTTTTACCACCCGGCTATCAAAGTTATTTACCGCCAGATAACTCGGCAGGATAAATTCAAGGTACTGTCGCCCCCCCACCCCGGTATGCAATTATTCGGCGAGGGGGCATTTTCTTATTTGCCTGCCATTTTTTCGTTAGGATTAACAAAAAATTATCAAAATCTGTTAAAACTTAATAGCTAAACCAAACATCATAACACTAAATTAACAATACCATGGA
>JAIROT010000131.1 GCA_031257385.1 Treponema sp. | reverse complement strand
GGATGGTCTATGGTTTTTGAAAAGATCCGGACGGCATCATCAAAGATCGCTATTTTCGTGGACGTTGAACCCGGATTTACAGAAAGGATGCGATATGCCATTTTGTTTTTCTTCCTTTAATTTTTCCGAGAGCATGGTTAAGGAACTGTACAGTTCCTTAATGCCTTGTTTGCTCCGCGGCGGTTCATTCCGCCAGTTCCTTTCCCCGAGACAGGGCCTTGAGGTTTATATCTACAAAAGCGCTTTTAACGTTTTTGCGGATGATCTCATCCCAGTTGATGGAATCAAGCTCCATGAGTTTGATAGTCGCTCCCAATAGAATGATGTTCATCACCCTGACGTTTCCTAGTTTGATCGCCTCTTCTCCGGCGTTAAATACCGTGGTCTTTACCTTTTCGGCAAGTTCCGTACATATACCTTCCGGGTATGCGGCCTTTCCGGCTATTACCGCCATGGGGTTGATCCGGTAGCGGTTAACAATAATTTTTCCTTGGGGGTTGAGATAACACAGCCAGCGCAGGGCCTCAAGTTCCTCAAAGGAAACCAGAATATCGGCGCTCCCCGGTTCGATAACCGGGGCCTCCACCTTCTTTCCGTACCGGACCTGGGAAGACACGGACCCGCCCCGCTGGGACATGCCGTGGATCTCGCTCATCTTCACATCGTAACCCGCTTCCATAAGGCCGATGGTCAGCAGCTTGCTTGCCAGAATAGTTCCCTGTCCGCCGACGCCTACCAGCAGAATGTTTTTGGTCAATCAGGTTTCCTCCTTCCTTACAATCGCGCTTTTGGGACAGATCTGGCCGCACACTCCGCAGCCCACACACGACACCGGGTCGATATCCGCTTTTTTATCCGCCGCGTTAAACTGCAAAGCAGGGCAGCCGCTTTTAAGGCAGAGTTTACAACCGATACACCGGTCTAGAGCTACCGTACAAGTCGTGGTAAAGGGATTGTCAAAGGCTTCTTTCTCCTCATCGGTTATACGCTTGAGTACACAGGGCCACCGGGTGATGATCACCGAAGGCGCGTCAAGTCCAATTGCCCAATCAAGGGCGGCTCTTGTTTCATCAAGTTTATTGGGATTAACAGTTTTGACATGGGTAACTCCCAGGGCCGTTACTACCGCTTCTATTGAGGTTTTAGCGGCGATCTCGCCCCGGGCGTTTAATCCGCTCCCCGGATTGTTCTGATGGCCGGTCATGCCGGTAATCGCGTTATCAAGGATGACACAAACCGTGTCGCTGTTGTTGTAAACCACCTCAAGCAGGGAGTTCATGCCCGTGTGAAAAAAGGTAGAATCACCGATTACCGCAACTACTTTTTTGTCAAAGCCGGGTATGGTTCTGAATATTTTCTGCGCCCCATGACCCACGCTGAAAGCGCCGCCCATACACATATTAAAATCCATGGCATTATAGGGCTCGGCAAAGGCCAGCGCATAACAGCCGATGTCCCCGGAAACCACCACGTCTTTCCTGCGGCCCAGTTCGTAGAAAAAACCCCGGTGCGGACAACCCGCGCAGAGTGTCGGCGGGCGGGGAACCACGCGGCTGCTGTCATAGGGAATAAGGGGGTTTGTTTTTCCTAAAAATGCCCTGCGGATAAGCTCGGGCATAAGCTCCCCGTAATGGGGCAGGGTGTTTTTCCCTTTCACCGCAAAACCAAGCATGAGAACCGATTCCTCAATGTAGGCATCGTTTTCCTCAATAACATATATGTCCTGTACCTGAGAACAGAATTTTCGTATCAGTTCAAGCGGCAAGGGCCAGGTAAACCCGAGTTTAAGGTATGACGCATCGGCGCCGAATACTTCCCGGGCATAACAGCAGCACACCCCGGAAGCGATAACGCCAATCTTCCTGTCGTTCCATTCAATAAAGTTAAGCGGCGTTTTCTCCGCGTAAGCAAGCAGTTCTTCTCCCCGTTTTTCAACCACTTCCCGCCGTTTTTTTGAAAAAACAGGAACCGTCACGTATTTAGAAACCTTTTTTTCATAGGGAATCAGCGGAACCGCTTTCCGTTCCCCACATTCCACAATCCCTTTGGAGTGGCAGATCCGGGTAGTCATCCTGATAAGGACCGGGGTATCGTATTTTTCGCTTACTTCCAGCGCGATTCCCGTCATATCCTTACATTCCTGACTGTCGCTGGGTTCCAGCATGGGGATCTTTGCCGCCTTTGCGTAATTCCGGTTGTCCTGCTCGTTTTGCGATGAATGCTGCCCCGGCTCGTCGGCGCTTATCAGCACCATGCCGCCGTTTATGCCCGTGTAGGACACGGTGAAAAGGGCGTCCGCCGCCACATTCACCCCGACGTGTTTCATGGAGGCCATGCTTCTCGCCCCCGCAAGGGACGCCCCGATGGCGGCCTCCAGGGCGGTTTTTTCGTTCGGCGCCCATTCGGCGTCAATTTCCCCATAGGCGGTCAGGGCTTCCAAAATCTCCGTGCTTGGCGTACCGGGGTACGCGGAGGCAAAGCGAAGGCCGGACTCCCAGGCTCCCTGCGCAATCGCCTCATTTCCGGTTAAGAGTTTCTTCATTGCGCCTTCTCCTTAACGTTGTTTTTGGGCGGAAGCCGCCGCGGCGGACAGCAGGATAGACAAATGTTTTTCCCCGGCGCTTGCCCCCCGGGAGGTCA